>DLUF01000045.1 GCA_002742765.1 Sulfurospirillum sp. UBA12182
AGCTTCAACTCTAAAATCACTCCCTTTTACTATCTCGACTCCTGCTCTACCGCTTGCATCTTTTGAGCCTAGCATAGTTTTTTGCATTTCGATACCAATGACTTCATTTTCACTATTTACTATAATCTCTTTAGGACTAGCATTATAGATAAATCTTGCGCCCTCTTCAGTAGAGTTTTTAAACTCTTTCTTACTTCCTGGCATGTTGTACTTATCTCTTCTATAAAGACAAGTGACACTCTTTGCACCTTGTCTAATAGAGGTTCTAAGACAATCCATCGCAGTATCACCCCCACCTATAACGACAACATTCTTATCTTTTACTTCAAAGTTTTTGTTATAAGCTTCATTGAAGAGTTTTTGTTGGACATTTCTTAAAAAATCTATCGCCATAAAAACATTTTTTGCATTTTCATTAACGATATTTGCTTTTCTTGAAGCTTCTGCTCCGATACCTAGAAAAATCGCATCATGATTGCTTGTAACTTCATCAAAGCTTACATCTTTTCCAATCTCACAGCCAGAATGAAGTGTCATACCAGCTTCTTCAAGCCATCTAATACGACGAGCAACAATCTCTTTATCCAACTTAAAACCAGGGATACCATAAGTAAGCAATCCTCCTGCTTTTGACTGTTTTTCATACATATCCACTTTGATACCAGCTCTTAGAAGATAGGTTGCACAAGCGATTCCAGCAGGTCCACTTCCTATAACAGCTACGCTCTTTTTTGTAGTAATTCCTGGAAATTCTGGCTTTAGTCCTTTTTTAAATCCATACTCAGAGATAAAAGTCTCAATCGAACCGATTGTAATAGCTCCATGCCCATCATTTAAGGTACAATCACCCTCACAAAGTCTCTCTTGGGGACATATTCTACCTGTAATTTCTGGGAAAGGATTACTTTCATTTGATAATTTAAAGGCTAGCTCTTTATCTAAATTACTTGTAGCTTTTAACCAATAAGGTATATAGTTATGGAGTGGACATTTGTTATGGCAAAAAGGATCGCCACACTGAACACATCTACTAGCTTGTCCCGAAGCCTCTTCTTGGCTCATTACTTCATAAATCTCTCTAAAATCGTGGATTCTCTCTGCACTATCTCTTTTTTCAGGGTCAAGTCTTTCTATGTTGATAAAATTTTGCATTGCCATCTTAATCTCCTTGTTCCGGATTTAATGGAACTTTCGTCATATCTTTTGGTCTTACCATCCAAAAATCTCTTACAGCATGACGGAAATTTTCCAAAATATCTGTTGCTTTGATACTCTTTGTTTCATTTATATGCGCTCTTAAAAGTCTTTTTAAGAAGTGACGTGCTTCATCCATTTCGTCAGTATCAATCCTCTCAGCAACAACTAACTCTTGATTGAGTTTATCGATAAAATCATGGCTAGTATCATAAACAAATGCAACACCACCTGTCATACCTGCACCAAAATTTACTCCAGTATTTCCTAAAATTGCGACAACTCCACCTGTCATATATTCACAAGCATGATCACCTGTTCCCTCAACAACTGCTAAAGCACCAGAATTTCTTACACAAAATCTCTCACCAACTTCTCCAGCAGTAAAAAATTTACCGCCAGTTGCACCATATAAACAGGTGTTACCACAAGTTGTATAGCCTTCTCTTTGATACTTAGGAGTAATGATGATTTTACCACCATTCATACCTTTACCGATATAATCATTCGCAGTACCATTTAAATTAATCGTAATTCCATTTGCCAAAAATGCACCAAAAGATTGACCAGCTACACCGCTAAGTTCAAATCTAATAGTGTCGTCTTTCAAGCCTTTATTCCCATAGAATTTTGCTATCTCACCACTGATGAGTGCTCCAAAACTTCTATTTACATTTCGTATCTCTTCATGGATAACAATTTTATCATCAGGATTTTCGATAACTTTATAAACTTTTTTCAAGATATTATGTTCGAACTCATTTGGGTCAAAAGGAGGATTTGAAGATTTTTGACAAGTATCCACTCCATCAAGACGCATAAGAACAGATGAAAAATCAAATTTTTTCGCAAATTCATCATCTATCACACTTAAAAGGTCACTTCTACCTATGATATCTTGTAATCTTTCATAACCCAAACTCGCTAAAATCTCTCGTACATCTTCTGCTACAAGTGTAAAGAAATTAACAAGCTTATCAACAGTACCTACAAAATGCTCTCTTAATTTTTCATCTTGCGTAGCCACACCAACTGAACATCTGTTTTGGTGGCATACTCTTAGAACTTTACATCCGATAACAGTTAAAGCAACTGTACCAAAAGCATAACTTTCAGCACCCAAAAGTGCCGCTTTTACGATATCAAGTCCTGTTTTTAAACCTCCATCAGTTTGTACATGTACGCTATCTCTTAAATGATTTGCTTTTAGAGCATTATGTGCTTCACTAAGTCCTATTTCCCAAGGATTACCAGCAAATTTAATAGATGTTAAAGGAGCTGCACCAGTACCACCATCTCCTCCAGAGATAATGATTTTATCAGCATACGCTTTAGCAACACCAGCGGCGATAGTACCCACTCCTGCTGTTGAAACAAGTTTTACCGTGATGGTAGCTTCTGGGTTAACTTGTTTTAAGTCATATATAAGTTGTGCTAAATCCTCAATAGAGTAAATATCATGATGAGGCGGAGGAGAGATAAGTGTAACTCCTGGTATCGTATAACGAAGACTTGCGATAAGAGGACTTACCTTATGTCCTGGAAGTTGTCCACCTTCTCCTGGTTTTGCACCTTGCGCAACTTTGATTTGAATTTCAGTTGCACTTCTTAGATACTCAGGAGTTACTCCAAAGCGTCCACTTGCAACTTGTTTTATCTTAGAGTTTTTGTTTGTTTTCAATCTCGAAGGAGACTCCCCACCTTCTCCCGAGTTACTCATACCACCAAGCTTATTCATCGCTTCTGCAAGTGCTTCGTGTGCTTCAGGCGAGATGGAACCTAAACTCATAGCTGCTGAATTAAATCTTTTAAATATCTCTTCTTTTGACTCAACTTTTGAGATATCTATCGGCTCTTTATCACTTTTGAGTTCAAAAAAGTCACGAATCATTTTTTTATCTCTACCATTTACCAAGTTAGCATAGTAGCGGTAGTCTTTTTTATCTGCACTCACACAAAGCTTATGTACTGCATGAACAACAGCTGGACCAAAATCATGAAACTCACTTCCATCAATATGTTTGTAAAAACCACCAATTTCCAATGGAAAAAGTTTCTTTGTCAAATCAAGTTCATAAGCTAATGTATGTGCTTTGTTAATTCTCTCTTCAATATCTTCGTAACCGATTCCTGGCACAAGTGCATGAACATCAGGAAAACAATCATCAGTTATCTCTTTAGCAAGTCCTAAAGAATCAAAAAGAGCAGAACAGCTATAAGAAGCTATCGTTGCAATTCCCATTTTTGACATAACTTTGAGTAAACCTTGGTTTAAAGCATTGTTTACATTTTTTAAAGCTGTTTTTGTTTCATAAGCTGATTTACCTAGTTTTTTTGACTCTTCAAGAGCTGATGCATACAAAATATAAGGATAAACAGCACTTGCTCCAAAACCGATAAATGTTGCACAAGAGTGCGAATCAAAAACCTCACCACTAATAGCAACGATAGAAGTTTGATGTCGAACCCCTTCATCTAGTAAAGCTTGGTTTAATCTACCTACAACCATTAGCATCGGCATAGGTTTTAGTTTTTTGTTTAATCCTCTATCATCTAAAAAGATGATTTTAACTTTATCGTTTTTAACTGCATCTATAACATCATAAACTAAATCTTCCAAACTTCCTTTTAGATTTTCATCAAACAAAGTTGAAAATACTCTGTTTTTGTACTCATCTTTATATCTTGGTTTTGTGATATCTCCAAAAGACATTAAAACTTCTAATTTCTCTTGCATTAAAACTGGTGAAATCGACTTTACTCTTATAGCGTGATCAGGAGATTCTTCTAGGATATTTCTCATTTCACCAAAGCCAGCATTTAAACTCATAACAACTTTTTCACGAATTGGGTCAATCGGAGGATTTGTTACCTGAGCAAATTTTTGTTTGAAAAAATCAGAAAAATTTCTCTGTTTTTTACTAAAAGCAGCAAGTGGTGTATCATCTCCCATCGCACCAACACCCTCTTTGCCATCTTTCATCATAGGCTCTAGTACCATATCTTTAACTTCTTGAGTTATGTTAAAAAATCTCTGTTCTAAATGTAGGTTTTTTCTCTCATAATCACTTGTTTCAGTGAAAGGAAGTTCAACAAACTCTTGAAGATAAACAAGGTTTTTGTTTAACCAATCTGCATATCTATTTGAGCTTTTAATATAATCATCAATTTCATGGGATTTCATAACTTTGCCAAACTTTAGGTCAATCCCTATCATCTGCCCGCTCTGCAATCTTCCACGTTCTTGTATGTTTTCTTCTTCAATATCAATTACCCCATATTCACTAGAGATAATGATTCTATCATCTTTTGTTATAACATATTTTGCTGGACGAAGACCATTTCTATCTAACACACAGCCAATATGTCTTCCATCTGTTAAAGAGATTGCGGCTGGTCCATCCCAAGGCTCGAAATTGATACTTGCATACTCATAAAATGCTCTTAATTCTGAATCCATATGCGGTGAATTTTGCCATGGAGCTTGGATGAGAACACGTGCTGCTTTGAAAAAATCAAATCCATTTACAATCATAAATTCGAACATATTGTCTAAGCTTGCACTATCGCTCATGTTAGAGTTTGTGATAGGAAGAAGTTTTTCTAACTCTTTGTCAGAAAAAACATTACTCTTAGCACACTCTCCTTTCATTCTTGCAAAGAATCTATTTGCTGCTATCGAATTAATCTCTCCGTTATGAGCAATCGCTCTAAAAGGTTGTGCCAATTTCCACTTCGGTAAAGTGTTTGTTGAAAATCTTTGATGAAAAAGAGCAAAAGTTGTTTTAAAATCTTCATCACTCAAATCTAAAAAGAGTGTTTTGATATGAGTTGGCATTACCAACCCTTTATAAGAGATTACCTTGTTTGAAAAAGATGGGATATAAAACTCATCTTCATCTTTAAGCGCATTTTCTATCTCTCGTCTTGTTAAATATAAAAGTGCTTCAAATCTTTTCGTCGCTATAAGAGAGTTTGGTGTTACAAAGATTTGAACGATTTGAGGAAGTGTATCAAGTGCTTGTTGTCCTAATGCTTTTATATTGATAGGGACATCACGGTAAAGTAAAACTTTTAAATCATTTTTTTCACACTTTTCTTCAAAAACTCTTTTTTGTTTATCATTTTGTAAAAATACCATCGCAACAGCAAACTGTTTAGGTAAATCTACTCCCAATTTTCTCGCTTCTTTTTTCATAAATTCTTTTGGCATAGAAAAGAGTAGACCACTACCATCTCCACTTTTGCCATCTGCTGCAACAGCACCTCTATGCATCATTCTTTCTAATGCACAAATAGCATCTTCAACATTCTCATGAGTTGGAATATTGTTTATATTTGCAAGCAGACCAAAACCACAGTTGTCTTTAAAACCGGTTATAAGATCTTTCATACAGCAACCTTCTGAAAATTTTTCCTTTTGTTTATGTCACTTTCGCAAAAGGAGAGTAAGCATACTAAAAAAATCCTTATTTTTTGCTAAAACTCTAAATATCGGCTATTTTAAAACATCTTATTATCTTTTTTTAACTTAAATATCAATAAATAATTTTAAACAGGCAAATTATGAATTATTTTGAATAAAAAATGCTAAAATTTCGTATGCAAGGATATATTATAAATGTAAACCCAGTTAAAGATGAAGACCTTATCGTTACAATTTTAACCAAAGAAACCATACTTGTCACTTATAGATTTTATGGTGCAAGACATCCTACGATTCAGCTAGGATATAAGATAGACTTTGAAGCCCAAACATCTATCAAGTCTACTATCCCCCAACTGCGAAGTGTTATGCATCTAGGAGCTAAATGGCTTACTCAAAGAGAGAGGGTTTTTGTATGGCAAAGTTTTATTGGACTTTTTTATAAGCATTTAAAAGATATTGATGATATTGATGATTTTTATTTTGATTTATTAGAGCAAAGTGCTCAAAAATGGGAAAAGCAAAATCCTAAAAGAGTGGTGATTGAAAGTTATTTAAAGCTTTTAGAACATGAGGGGAGAATCCATGATGAATTTATCTGTTTTAATTGTGAACAAAAGATAGAAGAGGATCCTACCTTAATCCGTGGTTTCTTAATGGCACACCAAGAGTGTGTGTATTCTCACTCTTTTGAACGTTTACATGTAAAGCATATGTTTGAGAAAAAAAGTACGATTTACTTTGATGATGAAATGGTAGAAAAACTCTGGAGAATAGTTTTGGAGGGATTTTAATCCCTCACTAGATACTTTTCATCACAAAAACTTGAAAGATGGATATTTTCAAAGGCTTTTTTCAAAGAGATAAACAAATCATGATTTTCTTCTTCCATACGTGCAAGCATCTCTTTTGTTTTTGCCCTTGCAATTGGCATTTTTATATCAAATCGCATAGCAGGGCAAGCTTCATCTCCAATAGTTGGCATATTTTCCCTCACAGCTTGATCACGTAACTGCCTCTCTCTTATATGGATAAAAGGTCTAATGACTTCTAAGCCATTCTCAGCCTTGTAGATAGGAGGCATTGAGCGTATAGCACCGTTATACATGAAATTCATAAAAAAACTCTCTGCTGCATCATCAAGATGGTGTGCAAGAGCTAGTTTTTTATAACCATTTTCAAGAGCATATGTATAAAGAGCACCTCTTCTCATACGAGAGAAAAAACTACAAAAAGAGGAATTTTTTCTAATTTTTTCTTCTGCTAAAGAGTAGATATTTGTCTCGTGTACAACATGGTCTATCTCATGCTCTTTACAATGAGCTTTTAAAGCTTCTAAATTTTCTCCCATTCCATAGCTTATCGTCACAGCTTTAAACTCAAAATCAAAAGGAGCAACACGCTGCATATGTTTTAAAGTATGTGCTAAAGTTAGAGAATCCTTGCCTCCACTAAGTCCTAAAAGAACTTTATCACCTTCTTGAATGAGGTTATACCTAGCGTTAGTTCGCCCAGTTCTTTTTAATATTTTTTTACTTATTTCAATCATTGATTATCTTATCCAACATAGCTACTACGAACTTTGCACTTATCTTCGCTGAAGATATCATAAACTCATCAAAACTAAAACTTGCATCCATATCAGCAGCGTCACTGATAGATCGAAGGATAAAAAATGGCACTCCAAAAGAGTTACATGTAAGAGCAACACTTGCTCCTTCCATTTCTAAAGCGTCTGCATTAAAAGTCTTTGCAATCCACTCTTTTCGAGCATTATCACAAACGAACTGATCACCAGTAACGATGATACCCTCTTTGAGTTTGATTTCTTTTTCTTTGGCAACTTCTCTAGCAATCTCAATCAATGATGCATCAGCTTCTTCATAAACTGCTCCTTCTGGAACATATCCATAAGGATGTCCAAATGCTGTTATATCTAAATCATGCTGTCCTAATTTTGTCGCTACCACTAAATCTCCAACATGAAGTTCAGGATTGACAGCTCCTGCAACACCACCGAAAAGAAGCTTTTCACACCCAAAATGACAAATCATTGCTGAAGCAGTAATCGTTGAATTTACCTTACCTATCTTGCTGTATGCTATAACAATTTGGGTATTTTTGTATACAGTCGTATAGTAATTGTTATTTGCATATCTTGTTGTTTCATATGTTCCAAAGAAATTTAAAAGAGGTTCTATCTCTTCTGGCATTGCGCCCATGATAGCTATTTTTTTCATATCTTTTCCTTTATATCTATATATTTTTTAAAAATTTTCACCTAAACTTTTACAGAGCTATCTTGTGTGAAAATTTAAAGCTTGGATTTTATGCTACTTAATTCTCAGTAGATACTTTTGTGTGTTTGAAATATGATAATCAAGCTGTACATGTAAGAACTCTTTTTCAAATAAACAAGCACGTTTGTGTATCTCCCCTTTGGGATTGATAAGGCGAGAGCCTCCCCAAAAGCCAAGTCCATCTTCAAAGCCAACACGATTTACAAATGCTACATGTGAGCCTGAGAGAATAGCGCTTGCACATAAAAGTGAATTCCATTGGTCTTCTATCAAAAGTTTATCATTTTCAAAGCCACGAGCAGGTGAATTTGCTAAAACTATCACAAGTTGTGGTTTTTTTGAAGCAATCTTTTCTATCATTTTTGCGGAAAACATCTCTTCACAAATCACAAGCATAACTTCTCCAAAACTTGTTTGAAAGCTTTCACAACTTTCTCCTTCAAAGAAGAATCTTGCTTCTTGAAAAAGTCCATAATTTGGAAGAACATTTTTATGGTGTACATGTAAAACTTTTCCACCACTACAATAAACAGCAGAGTTATAAATCTTATGAGATATTTTCAAAGCGCAACCAAAAACGATATCTTTTGTCACACTTAATTTTGCAAACTCTTCTATCTCACTCATGCTATAAGCATCTTCAAAAACAGCATCTTTTAGAAGATATCCATTTAAGGCAAGCTCTGGAAATACTATAAGGTTTGAATCTATTTTGCTTAGTTCTTCTTCAAACTTCTCAAAGCTCATCTTTTTGAGTTTTGGAATGTTTTGTACAAGTGTAAGTTGCATTTATAATTCCGATAAAACTTGCTCAAGTGATTTCATATCAGTTACACAAAGGGTTGGTTTTGAAGTCGTTCTTTTGTTAAGACCTTTTAAAACAGTACCACCAAACTCAATAAATCTATCAACATTTTCTTCTATATTCACGATAGATTGTTTATATTTTACTGGCATCACTAACTGATTTGTTAACAACTCGATTGCTTCTTCTTTGCTCTTATAAGAAGCAGCGGTGACATTTGAGATGATTGGAGCTTGAAAATTCTCTTTTAAGAAGCTTTGAAGATACTCTTGTAAAGGCATTTTTGCACTCTCAAGAAGTGGACAGTGACTTGCAACAGACATATTTAAAACTAATGCTCTTTTTGCTCCTGCATCTTTAAAAACTCCCTCCAAGCCAATCAAATCCTCTTTATCTCCAGCAACGACAATCTGTCCATCACTATTGTAATTTGCTGCCCATACTTTTTTACCATTTTCTCTTTGTTTTTGAGTAATCTCTTCAACACTCTCATCACTAAGACCGATAAGAGCCATCATGCCTGCATTTATCTTTTCACAAGCTTCTTTCATAAGAAGCCCTCTTTTATGCACTAGTTCTACTGCATCAAGATAATCAATCCCATCAACAGCGCAAAGAGCCGAAAATTCTCCTAAAGAGTGTCCTAATGCACAAGCAGGCAACTCTTTTGAGTACTTTGCAAAAAGAGCATAAGCGATAGAGCTTACAAGTAAGATAGCTGGCTGTGTATACTCTGTTTGCTCTAATAATTCATTTTCTTCAAACAAAAGTTTCGTAAAATCAAAACCCAATCTCTCACTTGATTTTTCAATCATCTCTTTTGCTAGCATATCATTTTCATAAAAATCTTTTCCCATACCAACACTTTGACTACCTTGTCCAGGGAAAATAAAAACACTCTTATTCATATTTTTTATCCTTAAATCACTTACTCTTCTAATCCAAATCTATCTTTGTATTCGTTGATTTTTTTTCTCAGGGTATTTCGATTGAGTCCAAACCTCTCACTCATAGCAAGTTGTGAATGAAATTTCTTAAATCCACTCCTAATCAAAGGGACATCAAAGAGGTGTAGCTGATCACGATAATCATTTCTTCCACCTATCTTCTTAGATAAAAACTCTTCCATAACAAGCATTACATCTTCTTCACTAAACGAATCTATAAGATACTTTAAGTAAACTGATTTTCTAAGTGAGTAGCAGTTTTCGCTTATATCAAACTTGAAATCGTCTAAAGAAATATCTTTGTATTTATCTTCACCAAACACATGGGATACCTCTTCAAAAAATTTTTTAGCAAGAGGCTTAATATCCTCTTCTCTTTCTCTAAGAGGAGGAATAGTAATCTTTAAGCTAAAAAAATCATCCATAATCTTTTCATTAAGAGATTTTGTAGAAGTAGCGATTATTCTTGTTTTATAGACTTCAATCGCTGATTTAACTTTTTGAAAATTACTGATTTGGTTGAAATTTTTGATGATGACATTATCTTTTGTACTTATATAACCTAAAATCTCTTGTAAGTCATTGCCTTCGACAACTTGAGCATCAGGAAGGATGTATCTGCATAACTCCTCTTTTCCAACACCATTTTCACCAAGGATTATGGCATTAATGTTAAGACTTTTAAGAAGATTTGCTGATTTAAGAGCCTCTATCGAGGCTCTTGATTTTGCGATATACTTAATGTGTTCCACAGCATCCACTGCCATTTTCATGGTGGTGTTCTCCACCACAACACTCATGTGAACTATCATTTGTTGTGTGGCAACTGCCACCTGAATCACATCCACAACCACCAGCATATGGGTTGCCGACATATCCATTTATAAGTTCGTCTGCTGTTGCATCACGAACTTCTGTTACGCTAATAGCAAACAATAAATCTTTTCCAGCTAAAGGATGATTAAAATCTACTTCAACGCTTTCATCGTTAAAACTTTTAACAACAACTTGAACAGTACCACCATCTTCACCTTGACCATAAAGTGTCATACCTTCACTTAGTTCTAAACCAGCAAATTGTTCTTTTGGTAGTGACTGTACTGCTGCGGCATCATACTCACCATAAGCATCTTTAGCAGCTACTCTAATTTCAGCATTATCACCAGAGTTTAAATTTTTAATCTCATTTTCTAATCCTGGAATTATCTGACCTTTTCCAACAATGAATGATAATGGTGCTGAATTGATATTAGAATCAATAACATCCCCACTATCAACGTCTTTCAATTCATAACTAATTGAAACGACTTGATTGTCATTAATCGCCATCATATCTCCTTCATTAATGAAGCCTAGATTATAGCGTAAATATGTTTTATACTCTCTTAGAGTGTTTTATTTTTGTAAAGAAAGAGCTTCTTTACTTTGAGGATAACCATTTTTCAAAGCTTCAAAAAACTTTTTTGCTTCTTCTGGTTTGTTTAATTTACTAAAAGATATCCCTGTATGATAAAGAAGTTGAGGCATATAAGAGGCTTTATCATATAAAGAAATACTTTGTTTATAATGAGCAATAGCTTGTGTATAAGATTTTTGAGCATAATAAATCTCAGCTAAGTAAAAATTACTACGAGCTGGCTTATAATTTTTATCAATCAACTCTTTGAATTTTGCTTTCGCATTCTCATAAGATTTTTGTTCAAAATCTTTCACAGCACTCTCTAAAAGTTCTGCACCACTCATATTTGCAAAATCAGAACTTTTTTGATTTGTCTGTGTAGCTTGTTTTTCTAAAGAGGCTATCTTTTCTTCAAGAGTTGCTAACTCTTTTTTAGAGACATAATTGTTGTTGATAGAATCTATAAGAGAACTCATCTCAGAGAGAACTATTTTGATATTCTCTTGATTCTTTTCTTGTAGTGTTCTACTCTCTTCTACATAAGATTTTAAAGTTTGTATCTCCTCTTGGATACTTGCGTTGTTCTCATCTACTTTTGTATCTAACTCTAAAATTTTTGCATCAATTTTAGCGATTTTAGCTCCTATGGCTTCAGTAACAGAACGAAGTCCTTCGTAATTTTCGTTGATTTGAGATAGTTGTACACTTACACCACCAACTTTTTTCTCCAGAGTTTTAACTTCTTGTTTATTCTTTAAGATATGCTTTTCACTAGAAGTTAGTCCATATGGTGTGGGACTATCTAAATCTCCAGCACTATAAGCAGAAGGTTCATTTGCTGCTAGCAGTACAAAAGGTACTGCTAGCAATAAAATATTTTTTTTCATTATTTGAAGTTTAATTTACGGTAGAAGTTTAAAATCAGCTCTTCTGTTTTTATCCCAGCACTCTTTAGTTTTTTCACTACAAACTGGGTTACTCTCGCCATAGCTTACTAGCATAACTCTTTCAGCGCTAACACCAAGTGTTACAAGAGAGTCTTTAACACTTTTTGCTCTTTTAAGTCCTAATGCATAATTGTACTCATCAGTACCCCATTCATCACAATTTCCTTCCACTTTGATAGAAAGGTCTTTTGCTTCAGTGGTATTAAAAAGTGCTGCATTTGCATCAATTTTTGCTTGCATATCAGGACGGATATTGTACTTATCAAAATCAAAATAAATTACACTTGACTTTTCTTCTAATCCAGCGATTTTCTTTGCGACTGCACTTTGAACATCACCTGAATCCATATTGTTAGCATCCATGCCTGAAATATCAGCAGCTTTTTTATCAGCGGTACTTACTTGCTGTTGCTGTTGTTGCATGTCAACTTCAGGATTTTTTTGACTACATCCACTTAATATTAGCATTGCAACTGCTAAACCTGTTAAAGCGATTTTATTCATTCTTGACCCCTTTTTTTTACTGGTTTGTCGTTAGTTTAACATCTTTTTCTTAAATTTACTACTAATTACCAATCAATAGATTGAATTTTTCCCACTTTTAATGGAAAATGATAGCTTTTGTTTGCATTCAATCTAATTATTCCTAAAGCACTCTGATTTTCAAACTCTTTTATAAATAAAATTGTCTCTTTATCATTAGCAAATCTAGGATAGAGATTTTTGCCTGTTGCTGTTAATTGTCTTATATAATCAGTTTGTGTAGAGATCAAATAAAGATTAAATGTTTTTGAACCAAATTCACTATCCCCTTCTCTACTTGAATAAACTATATAGTTATCTAATGCTGAACAAGAGTTATTATTTCTTCCATGATAAACCATTTGCTCTACACTACTAGAGCCTATATTTTGGGCGAAGATATTTGGGTACCCTAATCTATCCGAAACAAAGACTATCCTTTTATCGCCATCTATAAAGTTTCCATTTACATCAATCCCACTATATTGCGTTATTTTTTCTAATGTTTTTGTTTGTAAGTTATATACAAAGATATCTGCTTGATCTTTTGGAGCCATTGTTAAAAGAAGTTTTGTGCCATCTGCTGAAACATCAGAACATACTAGCATCCCTTTTGCAGATATGATTTTTTCTCTTTTCCCTGTATTTACATGTACTCTATAAAGTGTTGGCTCTGCATTGTTATACGAAGTATAATAAAAGATATTTTGTTCTTTATTTGCCCATTTCGGAAAAACATTTAAACCACCTTTTACTACTGTTTTTTGAAAGCTAAGAGTATAATCTGAGATAACTATCTCACTTTGTTTACTTGATGTGTATTTGGAAAAAATAACAAACTGCTCCATCCACTTTATGCTAGGAGCTCCTATCTCATTGTTTACATCAACTGCTATTTTATGCGCTAAAAATGGATATCTATTTTGTACAGAAATTTTATAGTTTTTTTCGAAACTTGCTTGTCCATCTTTTGTATTAATAAGCTTAACTTTAGCTAAAATTGAACCATCATATTCAAATGAAAGTTGATATCTCAAAATCAAATCACTTTTAAAATCATTCATAAAATTTTCTTGCAAATTACCTTCGTAGCTGCTTTGCAAATAATCATCAACAACTTCAAAGTGAGCACTCACTCGCAGGTCTCCTGCTAAAATCTTATGAAATTTCACCCTAAAATTTTGCTCTACATTACTCATTGATGCATCTTGGAAGATAATACGAGGTAGTCTATCCATTTTTTTGACTATTTCAACAGTTGCATCATAGGCAAAAAGTGTACATGTAAGTGTTAAGATAGTCATTAGTTTTTTAAACATATTTATTTTCCTTTATTCTAATATATCTTTAAATACGACTTTCATGTGAAAAATTTCGCCATCTTCAAAAGGTGGAAATTCGATATCTTTCATCTGTTCTAAAAAGTCTCGTAGTTTTGAATTAAAGTTATCATTATATGACAAAGTTTCTATTGTATAACTAAAATTTCCAAATTTATTTATCCCTATTATAACTTCTGCACTATTTCCAGAAACAGTATCTACTGTTTCTTGCCAGTGCGTATCTAGTATATCTGCAATTTTGCCTTTAAATTCATCATAAACTCCATCTTTTTGTGTAATGATTAGATTTTCTTGTTTTTCAAATTTTAAAGATTGAGCTATTTTAGAAGCTTTTTTTACTTCGGTAACTTCTTGATACTCTTTTTTTTCAATTTTCTTTCTAATCTTTTTTTCTTGTTTTTGTTGTTCTTCTGGTAAATCTTTCAAATCTATGTTCTCAAAAAGATTTTTAAAATCTGGTTGGGGTTTATTTGCAACAGTTCTTATAGTTTTTTTCTCTTCTTTTGGAATCTCTTGTTTTGCAACACTTTCTACTTTTTTCACTATCTTCTTTTTTTGTGGTTCACTTTTTTGCCTCTCAACCAATGTAACATTTAGGAGATTTTTTTTGCTTGCTGTAAATTTTTCAACCTTGAAAGTACTCTCTTTGAGCATCAAAATAGCTACAAAAAGAACAAAAAGATATAGTAAAAAAGAGAGTGTCCAACCTACATAAGTTGATGATGTATCACTAGGCATTTTTTCATCCATTTGTCTCTAGTGAAACATTGATAAATCCTGCTTCTTTGACACTTTTTAAAACAAACATAACATCTTTATAGCTTAAAACTTCATCAGCTTTTATATAAACGATAGTCTTATCTGTTGAAAATTTTTGTGCATACATGATGAAGTTATCAGGAAATTCATTGATAGAGAATTTGTCTTGCTTGATATAGACATCTCTATCTTTTGTAATTCTAATTTCAATTTCAGGTATTTTTTGAATTACTTTAGTTTTTGTTCCATCTGGAAGTGTAATTTTTTCCTCATAGATAAGAGCTGGTGTAGTAACCATCAAGATAGCTAATAAAACCAGCATGATATCAACAAGTGGTGTTATGTTAAGATCAGGTGATTCATCCCAATCATACATCTTTTATATCTTCTTTATTTTTTTCTCTAAAAGAGAGTATAAAATCAACCTCTCTTTGGATATAAACCATCACTTCATAGGCTTTTCTTTTTAGAATCAAATGTCCACTATAAGCAGGAATTGCAACAAAAATTCCAGCCGCAGTTGCTACTAAAGCTTCACTAATTGCAGGAGCAATGATAC
This sequence comes from Sulfurospirillum sp. UBA12182, assembly GCA_002742765.1. Lineage (GTDB taxonomy): Bacteria > Campylobacterota > Campylobacteria > Campylobacterales > Sulfurospirillaceae > UBA6810. Next base: position 15,202 of record DLUF01000045.1, read on the forward strand.
CTAAAGATGCACTTGAACTTTGTCCTAATCCACTAAAAGTCTCTAATATAGAAACGACTGTTCCAAATAAGCCTATAAATGGAGATGTGGAAGCTATCATCGAAAGCATCCACAACCCGCTAGTAGCATTTTTTTCTGCTACACTTTTGCAAACTTGAAGTAAATTTTCATTGCTAGAGTGGTTAGAGCACTTTTTTAAAATGGAATCATCTCTAACAGTTTTTGCACCCATAAGCATAGCTTCAAGCGAGCTTTTTTCTTTTGCTTCCCACGAATTAAGAAACATGTATCTACTAAAAAGTACTCCAAATGTCATAATAAAATAGATAGAAAGCCATGCTAGTACTATAAATGTAATTAAACTACTTCTACTAAGATAGTTTAAAATTAAGTCGATACCGTCCATCTATTACCTAAAAACGACTTTTTGCTATAGATTCAATCTTTGCTGTTGCTGCAGCAATTGCAAAATCAGAATCACTCATACTCTCTAAAAGTTTTCTAGCATTTTCCAATGAATTAGCTATTTGACTCTCACTATCTCCTGCGATTGAAACAGCGCCATCAGCTAAAACAGTTACTGAGTTTTCATCCACTTTAGCATGACCCCAGTTAATTGCTACTACTTCGTGATTTCCATTTTTTAATTCTATATCAATTACACCAGCTTGCAACAATGAAACAAGTGAAGCGTGTCCTGGGTATACACCAAATTCGCCTTCACTTCCTGGAAGTGTTACATCTTTTACATCATCACTAAAGATTTGTCCTTCAGGTGTAACAATTTCTAATCTCAAAGTTTCCATTTTTATTTGTCTCCTTTTATCGGATTCTCATCCAATAAAACTCTTGCGGAGTATCTCTCTCCGCATAGAATTTACTCTTATTTTAGTTATTTTTTAACTTTTCAGCTTTTGCAATAACTTCGTCGATACCACCAACCATATAAAAAGCAGCTTCTGGAAGATGGTCATATTTACCTTCTAAAATACCTTTAAAGCCTGCAATTGAGTCTTCTAAGCTAACATATTTTCCAGGACTTCCTGTAAAAACTTCCGCTACGAAGAATGGTTGTGAAAGGAACTTTTCGATTTTTCTTGCTCTATCAACAACAAGTTTATCTTCTTCGCTAAGTTCATCCATACCAAGGATTGCGATAATATCTTGTAAATCTTTGTATTTTTGGAGAACTGATTGAACACCTCTTGCTACTTCATAATGCTCAGTACCTAAAATTTCAGGGCTTAGCATACGTGAACTTGAGTCAAGTGGATCAACCGCTGGATAAATACCTTTTTCAGCAATTGCACGATTAAGAACTGTTGTTGCATCTAAGTGAGCAAAAACTGTTGCAGGAGCAGGGTCAGTTAAGTCATCCGCTGGAACATAAACAGCTTGAACAGAAGTAATTGAACCCTTCTTAGTTGAAGTAATTCTCTCTTGGAATTTACCCATTTCTGAAGCAAGTGTAGGTTGATAACCAACCGCTGAAGGGATACGTCCAAGAAGTGCTGACATCTCTGCACCTGATTGAGAGAAACGGAAAATGTTATCAATAAACATTAAAACGTCTAGTCCCATTTCATCACGGAAGTACTCAGCCATTGTAAGACCTGTAAGAGCGATACGGTTACGTGCTCCTGGAGGCTCACTCATCTGACCATAACATAGTGCAACTTTATCCAAAACGTTAGACTCTAACATCTCATGATAAAGGTCATTTCCTTCTCTTGTTCTCTCACCAACACCAGCAAAAACAGAAAGACCATCATGACCCATCGCAACATTGTGGATAAGTTCCATGATAATAACTGTTTTACCAACACCAGCACCACCGAATAGTCCGACTTTACCACCTTTTGCATAAGGAGCTAGTAAGTCAACAACTTTGATACCTGTTTCAAAAATTTCACTTTTTGTACTTTGGTCTTCAAAAGTTGGTGGATCTCTGTGAATTGACCAATAATTACTTGGTGTTACTGGTTCTTTTTCATCAATTACGTCACCAACAACGTTAAAAATACGTCCAAGTACTTCTTTACCAACAGGAACTTTAATAGGTGTACCTAACGCAACTGCTTTAATACCACGAGTCAAACCCTCACTCATATCCATAGCAATTGTTCTAACACGATTATCGCCTAAGTGAGCAGCAACTTCTAAAATTAGCTTTTGTGCTTTACCTTCAACTTCGTAATTAACTTCAATCGCTTCATTGATCTGTGGAAGGTAGCCGTCAAAATCAACATCAACAACTGGACCAATGACCTGGCTGATTATTCCATTCATCGATTATTCTCCTTTTTCTTTTTACAAAAACAAATTATTTCATTGATTCAACACCACTGATAATCTCAATTAACTCAGTAGTGATCGCTTCTTGTCTAGCTTTATTATAAGCTAGTGTTAACATTGCCACACGCTCTGACGCATTATTTGTTGCGTTATCCATCGCCTGCATTCTGGCACTATGCTCAGCCGCCAATGAATCAATAAGTGCATAATACATATTGTATTCAAAATACTTTTTCATCAAAGAATCTAAAATCGTTTCATCTTCTTCTGGCTCTAAAGTCATAAGAGATTTTGATTCTGACTCAAAACCCGCTGGTTCTTCAACAGGAACGATATCATTGATTTTCAACTCTTGTGAAATCATGTTTTTGTATCCGTTATGAACCAAAATTACTTTATCAGTAGCTCCATTTGTAAAGTCTTCTATCGCTTCAGCGATAATTTCTTGGGCTTTTTCATAAGTAGGTGCTGAACTTACACCGACATATTCTGATTTTAATTCAATGTCTTGAAATTTAAAGAAGTCAATTCCTTTTCTTCCTACACCTCTAAGACGAACTTTTACTTTTTTGCTCTTATACTCTTCCATAAGTCTTTTGACAGCTTTAATTGTTTGAACATTAAAGCCACCGCATAAACCTTTATCAGCAGTAACAAAAACAATATCTACTTTTTCAGGATTGTCAATTACATCAAAAAAGCGACTTTCAATCCCACCAACTTTGTATTGGTTGATTTTATAAGCGATTTCAGATAAAACCTCATTGATTTTATCAGCATAGACTCTTGACTGTTTTGCAGCAGTCTCGGCACGCTTTAGTTTCGCAGTTGAAACTAATTTCATCGCTCTAGTCGTTTTTTGTGTATTTTCAACACTCTTGATTTTTCTTTTTATCTCTTTAAGGTTTGACATTGTCTCTCCTTACTTAACGGCAAACGTTGCTTTAAACTCATTTAATGCTTTTGTTAATAGATCTTCAATCTCTTTATCTAATACTTTTTTACTTCTAACTTGTTCAAGTATTTCAGGATATTTCGCTTCTACAAATGGATATAATTCAGCTTCAAAACGAGTAACATCAGCAACTTCTATATCATCTAAGAAACCTCTTGTTCCTGCAAAAACCATAACAATCTGTTTTTCAACTGGAAGTGGAGAATATGGAGGTTGTTTTAAAACTTCTACCATTCTTTGTCCACGCTCAAGCTGTTTTCTACTTGATTCATCAAGGTCACTAGCAAACTGAGCAAACGCTTGTAGTTCACGATACTGTGCAAGGTCAAGTCTTAAGTTACCAGCAACTTGCTTTGTAGCTTTGATTTGAGCAGCACCACCAACACGGCTTACTGAAAGACCAACGTTAATAGCTGGACGAATACCTGAGTTAAATAGGTCTGATTCTAGGAATATCTGACCATCAGTAATAGAGATAACGTTTGTTGGGATATATGCTGAAACGTCTCCTGCTTGAGTTTCGATGATAGGAAGTGCTGTTAGTGAACCTGCACCTAATTCATCATTAACTTTTGCTGCTCTTTCAAGAAGTCTTGAGTGAAGATAGAAAACATCACCTGGATATGCTTCACGACCTGGAGGACGTCTAAGGATAAGTGACATTTCACGATAAGCAACCGCATGTTTAGATAAATCATCATATACGATTAATGCATGACGTGAATTATCTCTAAAATATTCACCCATAGAAACACCCGCGTATGGTGCTAAGTACTGAAGAGCTGGCGAATCAGAAGCACCTGCACTTACAACGATAGTATAATCCATCGCTCCGTGTTCTTCTAGCTTTTTTACAACTTGTGCAACTGTTGATTGTTTTTGACCAATCGCAACATAAATACAAACAACATCTTGACCTTTTTGATTGATAATCGTATCAACTGCAACTGTTGTTTTACCAGTTTGTCTATCACCAATGATAAGCTCTCTTTGTCCTCTACCGATTGGAACTAGTGCATCAATAGCTTTTAGTCCAGTTTGAAGTGGTTCGTGAACTGATTTTCTAGCCATGATACCATGTGCTTTTTCTTCAACGAATCTACTTTCAGTAGCTTCGATTGGTCCTTTTGAATCAATCGGATCACCAAGTGCATTTACAACACGACCGATAAGAGCATCACCAACAGGAACTCTTAAAAGACGACCTAATCTTTTTACAGAAGTGCCCTCTTTAATCTCTGTACTTTTACCTAGAACAACAACACCTACGCTTGCTTCTTCTAAGTTTAGTGCCATACCTCTTTCACCATTTTCAAACTCAACCATTTCACCAGCCATAACATTGTTAAGACCATAAACATTTGCAATACCATCAGCTGCTGAAACTACTTTACCTGTCTCTTCTACATCTACATTGAGTTCGAAGTCTTCGATGCGCTCTTTAATGATTGAACTGATCTCATCAGCTTTCATTTTTGCTCCCACAAACTACTCCTTAACGTCTATTTTATTTTCATTTTATTTTCTATCTACTCAGATAAATCCAAATAGATACTTTTTTGCTAAAACGTACGCTTTAGCCCTCTTTTAAATTGCTTTTAATATATGCTCTACCATCTGGGATTTAAGTCTATTTAGTGAAAAACTAACTTCAACTCCTAAATCATCAAGCTCTATTTTAATACCAGGATAATTACTTACCACATTGTTTAGTTTAATTTTTGCATTAAACTTTTTACCAAAGTTCTCTTCTAATTTTGCAATTTGCTCTTTGCTAAGCTCAAAATTACTTATAATTTCACCTTCAAATACATTGTTTCTAAGTGATATTTGGTATTTTAATTCTTTGCTTATAGAAGGGATGATAGATAATCTATCATTTTTTGCTAGCAACTTAATGAAATTTGTTAACTTTACGTCAACTTTTTCGATTAATGAGAGAACAAATTCACATTTCTTTTCGCTAGTAACATCTGGAGAAAGAATAATGTTGTTAAATCTTGCTAACCTAAATGCAGATGTAAGTTGTGACAATGATTCACCGATAGAAAGCAACTCTTTTTCACTACAGCTTTTCACCAAAGCATTTACATATTTTTTTGCAATAGTTCCTTTCATTAGGCAACCTTTTTCATAACTATTGTAACCAACTCTTCTTTATCAAGAGCGATAGAACCACCATCAAATAGTTGATCTAAAACGTTATTGACAACTTCTCTAGTCATTTTACGTCTTTCAATCTCTGTTCTTTCTTGAAAAGCTTTATCTAAATTAGCAAGTTCATTTTGAGTCTCTTTGATTATCTTTTCAGATAAAAGTTGGGCCTCTTTTTTTGAAGTTTCTATCAAAGATTTAGCATTTGCTTTTGCTTCTTCAACTTTTTTTTGAGCTTTCTCTTTTGCGTTGTTTGATTCTTTTAATTTTGATTGAATCGAATCAAGCTTTTCTGCGATTCCTGCTTTTCTACTAAAATAGAAATTTTTAGCAGGTTCAGCTACAAGATAGTACATAATAGCCGCAAAAATTGCAAAATTGATAGTTCTTGGAAGGATGTCAGTTGGACCACCTTCACTTCCACCTGAAGCAAGCAGTAAAGCAGGAGTAATCATAAGTAGTATGTGTCTTAATTTCATATTCCAGCTTCTCCTATATTTGACTTAGCTTTGCTCTAACACCCTCTTGGAATAGAGGTATTTGAGCAGATAAGCTATCTGTAAATTCTGTTTTTTCTGCATCCAAATCTTTCAAGAAAGAAGTATACTCCTCTTCGAGTTCACTCTTTTTTTGCTCGATTTTTTTAGCAGCATCAACTTTTGCTTTATTTAAAGCTGCTTCTCTTATCTTTCCTGCTTCAGCTTTTGCTGCAAGAATGATTTGATCCGCTTCTTTAAAATAAGCTTCAACGTCACTGGTATTTTTGCCCGCATTTTCCAAGTCACGTTTTATGGAGTTGTTTCTGTTATCGATAAACTCTATAAGTGGCTTGTATAACATTTTGTTAAGGACTATTAACAAAGTGAAAAACACAGCTCCTGTTACCAGCAAAAGCGCCGGGCTAATGTCCATCATGTTTTTGCTCCTTTTTCTTAATGAGACTTTATTTGACCACAAATTTAATCAAGGCACATAGAATGAGCTTGATTAAAATTGCGCGAATTTTAACATAAGTAAGTAAAAATCTTTATTAAACGGGAAGTTATTTTTTAATTTTTTCTAAAAACTCTTCAATTAAAGCGTTATTTTTAAATTCAATTGTGATACTTCGATCTTTAATTTTTGTTTTTAGACCAAAAGAATGTAGTGTTTTTTCTAGTTCTTGAAAGTCAAAAGACGATTTTATAAGCTCTTTTTTTGGAGTGTCACTAATTTGTTCACCAGCTTTTAGTTTTTTTACTAAATTTTCAGTTTCTCGAACACTTAGTTTTTGTCCTAAAATTGTATTAATGATAGTTTCTTCATCTTTTGGTTCTAGCCCAACAACAACTTTAGCGTGTCCTTGTGAAATCTTACTAGCGATAATCAAGTCTTGTGTTTTTTTTGTTAAAGAGAGTAACCTTAAGGTATTTGTAATTTGAGTTCTACTCTTTTTTATGATTTCAGAGAGTCCTTCTTGTGTTATATTATACTCTTCTATAAGCTCTTTGTAGGCAATTGCCAGTTCTATCGGGTTTAAATCTTCTCTTTGGATATTTTCTATAAGTGCAAGTTCTCTGAGATTTTCTGATTCAATATCTGCAACTATGGCTCTAATAGTACCAAACCCAGCCTCTTTTGTTGCTCTAAATCTTCTTTCCCCTGCTAAAAGCATATAATTGTCATCTTTTTCAACAACAATGATAGGCTGCAAAAGTCCATGTTTTTTGATAGATTCACTAAGCTCTTTTATCGCAGCTTCATTAAAATACTTTCTTGGCTGATAAGGGTTTGGTGAGATACGGTTTACATCTATTTCTCTTACTAAATCAGGAGAGCTTGAACTTATAAACTCTCTGTTATAAGCATCTTCAACATCTTCAAAAATTGCACCCAAACCTCTTCCTAATGCTTTTTTTGATGAACTACTCATCTTAAAATGTCCCTTTAACGTGAGAAAACAAAGTTAAATTACTAAAGAAGTTTCTCTTTTGTATAGAAAATTTCATAAAACTCCTTTTTTAACTAGCCAAAATAGAATTTGCTAAACTTTGATAGGCGATTGAACCCGCTGATTGTACATCATAAAGAATGATAGGCTTTCCAAAGCTTGGAGATTCTGCAAGTTTAACATTTCTAGGAATTACTACATAATTTGAAGACTCATCGACAAATAGTTTATTTTTAAAATGCTGTTTCAAATCTGCAAATACCTGTTTTGAAAGGTTATTTTGAGTGCTATACATAGTAGGCAAAAAACCTTTTATATCTAATTTAGGATTTATCGTCTTTTTGATTAATTTTACAGTATTTAAAAGTTGTGCAAGTCCTTCAAGTGCGAAAAACTCACACTGAATAGGGATAATAACAGAGTTTGCTGCGCTAAGTGCATTAATCGTTATACTTCCTAATGCAGGAGGTGAATCAATGATGATATAGTCATATTGATCTTTTATCTCTTCAATTTTATTTTTTAAGATAAGTTCACGTCCATTTGTTTTTGCATCATAAAACTCTTTTTCAACTCCAACTAAGCCTATATTAGAAGGTGCTAAATGCAAAGTAGGGAGTGTAGTTTCTAAAATGATTTGTGAAAGTTTTTTCCTGCCAATAAGAACATGATAGATATTGTATTCATAGTCATTTCTATGAAAGCCTAGTCCTGTCGTAGCATTTGATTGTGGATCTATATCAATGAGCAGAACTTTTTTTTCTGCAACTGCTAAAGAAGCTGCCAAGTTTACAGCTGTTGTCGTTTTACCAACTCCACCCTTTTGATTTGCAATAGCGATAATTTCACTCATCTTAAACTGTACACCCTTTTGTTTTCTACTTCAATTGACCCATCATACAGTAATTTTGCATTTTGCAAAGATATTTTTTGCCCGTCTATATGAGAGGAAAATTGGAGGCTATTTTGAAATTCTATCTTATATTTGCTAAAAACATTCTTCCATGAAATATTTTTTTTTAATTCTTTTATAAATAATTCTATCAAAGGTTTTGGAGTTATTTGAACATCTAAAACACCAAATTCTTCGGGAGCATAAAGTAAATTTATACCGATTGAACCTATAATAAAATCTTTAATTTTTGTGGTAATCACTCCACCAACTTTTTTGTCGTTGATATAAAAATCATTTGGCCATTTTATCCATATCTTCGAGTTTAAAGAGACCAAAACCTCTCTCATCATCCAAGCTATATATATGGAAGTTGACTCTATGAGCAAATCTTGTGGCAACTGTTTCGCTTCTACACAAAATGAAAAATAGAGATTCCCCTCTTCTCCTTGCCAACTGTTTCCACGACTTCCAACTCCATCACTTTGAAAATCAACTCCTAAAGCTATGGGAGGGGTTAAAGTGCCATTTTTGATACTTTCTATGAGATGTTTATGCGTAGAAGGAAGATGTTTAAACCAAAGTATTTCCAACTTCTAACCTTTTACCTCTTGCATACTCTACTCCACTCATCTGTTTTTTAGAAGGGGGCTGTAAAGAAGCGATAGCAAGACAGCCTTCTTTACATGTAACGATTATCTCTTTATCAATCTCTACAATAGTAGCTGGTTTTGTATCTGTTTTAAACTCTACGATTTTTATCTCTTTCAATTTTAAGCCTGATTCAAGATAAATTCCAGGCCAAGGGTCATAGGAGCGAAATTTGATATAAATCTCTTTGGCACTCATGCTCTCAAAAGAAACTAATCCATCTTGTTTAGAAATTTTTTTTGCATAGTTTGAGTCTGCATTGAGCTGTGCTAAAGGTTGTAAAAGAGAGAAATTTCTCAAAGTTTTTACACTCAATTTTGCAGCCAAAACAGAGAGTTTTTCAAATAGTGCATCGATTTTTATATCTTCATTGAGTTTAAAATAGGAAAATCCTAACATATCTCCTGTATCAAGTCCCTCTTCCATCAGCATAGATGTTACACCAGCGTATCTATCTTGGTTTAAAATCGAAGATTGGATAGGACTTGCTCCTCTATAATTTGGGAGTATTGAAGCATGTAGATTGATGCAAGGTGCAATCTTTAAGATAGAAGGTGGAAGAATTTTTCCATATGCAGCTACAACTATAAAATCAGGATTAAATGAACTAATGTATTCTCTAGCTTCTTCGGTTTTTAATGAAGTTGGCTGATAGATTTTTATCTCAGGACAATTTTGCAAAGCCCACTCTTTGATATGAGGAGGTGTCAAAACCTGTTTTCTACCAACAGGTTTATCATCTTGCGTGACTAAAAGAGGTACTTGTATATCTTTACATGTAAGAAGCTCTTTTAGAATTTGCGTTGCATAATCTGGCGTTCCCATAAATACAATTTTCATTATCTTCCCTCAGCACTAAAAAGTGTTCCACCTTGATGATTATTTTCAAGCATAAAACTTCTCACGTCACCCAAATCAAACCCACTCGCCATAAACATGGATTTGCCTCTTTGAAGTAAAAAATTAGCAGCTTTTAATTTTGTGACTATCCCACCAGTGGCAAACTCACTGCCAGCTACGCAAGGTAAGCAAAGTTCATTTTCTTCTATATGATGGATAACTTTATGTACTTTTGCATCTTCAAATTTTCGAGGATCTTTATCATAATAGCCATCTATGTCTGAGAGAATGATAAGTAAATCAGCATCAAAATAAAAAGCACAATGAGCTGAAAGCTGGTCATTATCTCCGAAAACAATCTCATCAGTTGCAGTTGCATCATTTTCATTGATGATAGGCAAAACCCCATTTGCAATGAGTGTTTCGATAGCACATTTGGCATGTAATGTACGCTTTCTTGAATCAAAATCATCTGCTGTTAAAAGTATTTGCGCACCCATTTTTCCAAACTTTTCAAGTTTACGGTTGTAAGTCTCAATCAAAAATGGCTGTCCGATAGCCGCTAAAGCTTGTCTATTAGCTAGGATTTTTTTATCAAGCTTCAGTTTTGAATACCCTGCTGCGATAGCAGCAGATGAGACTAAAATAACTTCATTTTCACGCATCAAATCCACTAAAAATGCAACCAGATTTAACATTCTTTCTTTACAAAGCCGATTTTGCTCACTGAGCATATGTGTTCCAACTTTGACAACTACTCTCATTTTTTCCTCTTTTTAAAGCTCTTCTTCTTTAGCTATTTTAACTTTTTTAACCACTTGCGATAAAGCATACTTCATACTGTTCAAATTTAAATTAGAGATTGATGAAATAGGTGCTACAAAAAATGGTTTTTTTATATCATATTCATCCATATTTTGAACATATGCAGGTTTTTCAAAATGAAACTCTTCTTCTGTTTCATTAGATTTTAATCCAATCTCATTTAAAAAAGCTTGTGTCTTTTGTATAACTTCATCTGTACTCAAAGCATCACTTCTACTTAAAGCGATGGCAAATCCTCTTTGAGATAAGTCTTGTGAAAAATTTTGTAACTCTTTTTGTAAGGTTTCATACTGTTCAAAAAGCTCTCGATAATTTGCAATGTCCAACATAAAAAGTAAAAATTTTGTTCGTTCAATATGTCTTAAAAACTCTAAACCAAGACCTTTCCCTTCACTAGCCCCACCTATAATTCCAGGGATATCTGCCATCACAAAAGAGCTATAATTGTCCGTTGGAACAACGCCTAATTTTGGAGTTAATGTCGTAAACTCATAATTTGCGATTTCAGGCTGGGCATTTGAGAGAACTGAAATCAGAGTTGATTTTCCTACATTAGGGAAACCGACAAGTCCAACATCAGCTATAAGTTTTAACTCTAATCTAACCTGTTTTGTAACCCCTGTGATTCCAGGTTGGGCATGAGTTGGTCGTTGGTTTGTAGAAGATTTAAAGTGGACATTACCAAGTCCTCCTTTTCCACCTTCTAAAAACTTTATTTTTTCTCCATCTTCTAAAAGGTCTAGTAAAATCTCATCTGTTTCATTATCTATGATTTGCGTACCCGGTGGTACGATAATCTCTAAAGACTCTCCTGATTTTCCATAACATTTTCGTCCACCACCTGGTTGTCCGTTTTTTGCTTTAAGGTGGAGATTACCTCTAAAGTGTGAGAGTGTATGGGTGTTTTTATCTACTTTAAAATAAACATCACCTCCTCGACCACCATCACCACCGTCTGGACCGCCTTGGATAACATGTTTTTCTCTTCTAAAAGATACTGCACCAGCACCACCTTTTCCTGAACTAAGAGTTATTACTACATTGTCGATAAACATTTTTAGAGCCTTTAAAATTTTGAAGAAATAGAGTTACGAGCCTATTTATAACCTCTAACATTTAGAATTTATAAATACACTGGATTTTGAAAGGGATTGGACGGCTTAGCCGTCCAAAAATTTATGCGGGGATTACAGAAACTTTTTTTCTGTTTTTATCTTTACGTCCAAATTGAACGTGTCCATCAACAAGAGCAAAAATCGTATGGTCTGTTCCCATACCTACGTTTTCACCTGGATGTGTTTGTGTTCCACGCTGACGAATAATGATATTTCCAGCACGTACAAATTCACCACCAAATTTTTTAACACCTAGTCTACGACCAGCTGAATCTCTATTATTTTGGGTACTACCTTGACCTTTCTTGTGAGCCATTTGATTCTCCTATACTTTCTTAGTGTCTATGGGTTAAGCTTTAATGCTTAAAACTTTTACTTTTGTGAACTGTCTTCTAAAACCACGCTTAAGCTTAGAATCTTTTCTTCTACGCTTTTTATAGATAATTACTTTTTTATCTTTACCTTCAGTTACAACTTCTAGTTCAACTTTTGCACCATCTACATATGGAGCTCCCACTTTAAGTTCTCCTGCATTTACAGCTAGAACCTCAGTCACCTCGATTTTGTCTTTTGGCTGAGCGTCAAGTCTGTCGACATTTACATAGTCGCCTTCTTGAACTTTTAATTGCTTCCCGCCACATTTGATAATTGCATACATCAGTATGTCCTTTGACAGAGTTTTATTTTAAGAGGTGGATTATACCCAACATTTCTTTAAGTAAATATTAAAGTTTCTCTTCTATGTTAAATAACAGATCTGCCTAAAAAAAGATTTTTAAATATTTAATGACACAAGTAATTTCATGTTTTTTTGAGATAAAGGTAACTCACGGTTGAAATCCCTGAGCTTCCCAAAATCATAAACATAACCATCATCTGGTATCTTACTGCAACAAGTGGGTCAACACCTGCTAAAATCTGACCGCTCATCATACCTGGTAATGAAACTAAGCCAACTGCTAAAAATGAGTTTATCTGAGGGATTAAAGAAGCCTTAAATGCCACGGCTCTTGCTTGTTCATAACTTGATATTTTCAGCTCTTTTTCAAAACGCTCAGCGACCAAAGAGACTGCATTCATACAGTTAGCATAGAGCATACCAGCAAGAGGTACTACATATCTTGGAGCATTGAGACTTTGAAGGTCAAGTACGAAGTAAACAACTAAAAAGAGGTTTATACTCCCTCCTAAAAAGATGGAGAAAAATATAGCAAAGTAAATCTCTTTTGATTTATGTGTAATGTTTCTTAGAGTGATGAACGAAGCAGCACTTATCATAACTAATACTACTAAAAATGTGATATAAGAAGCCTTTGCTTCAAAGATATAAATAAGCAAGTACCCTATGAGTAAAAGTTGCAGTAGCATACGAAAACTAGCATAGATGATTTCTGTTTTGTTACCAATCCATTTATAATAAAAATATCCAACAAACAAGATAGGAAAAAACATATAAAGGAGGTTCCAAGCTTCTATAATCTGCATAAAAACTCTTTTTTTTGAATTAAAGAACCATTATAGCATAAGCGAAACTCCAAACGATATCAAAACTACCCCAGCAACTTTTTCTATCTGATATATATAAAAACTTAGTCTGTTTTTTACTCTTTTATTTCCTAGTAAATAGACAACAAAAACATCCCAAGCCAGTACAGCAAAGCTCATCCAAAGTCCATAAAGAACTCTTACATGTAAAGATGTTTGCACTGAGACAATCACAGAAAAAAGAGAAAAATAGAACAAAATGTTTTTAGGATTTAAAAAAGCACTTAAAAATCCCAAAAGAAAATAACTCTTTACATGTAAAGATTGTTTATCGGATTTTATCTCTATCTTTTTTGCTTTTAAAAGCATAACTCCTATATATATCAAATACCCACTCCCTAAATATCTAAGAAGCGTTAAAACAAAATGTAAATCTCGAATAATCTCTAAACCAAGAACTGCCATAAGAATATACAAAGCGTTTGCACTTGCGATTCCAAAACAGACTTTTAAAGCGTCTTTGAGAGGACGTTTGAGTGTCGTATGCACGATAAGAAAAAAATCAACACCAGGGCTAAGAAGTGCTAAGAAATGAGCACTTGCTAGGATAAAAAACTCCATATTATCTCCTAAATTTTTGCAAATTATAGGGATTTATAGAAAAGTTTTATTGTAAAAAATTGAGTTGATACTCTCTTGGGGTAAGTGTTGTGAGCGCTTTAAAGTAACGATGAAAATGGCTTTGGTCAAAAAAACCACACCTTAGAGCAACCAAACAGATATCTTCTTGCTGTTGCAATAACTCTTTTGCATACTCGATTTTGGCGTTTATCCTATATGCATGAGGTGTGATGCCAACCTCTTCTTTAAAATTTCGTAACAAAGTGTAAGGATTTATCCCCATCGTTTTAGCGATACTCTCCAAAGTAACATCTACATCAAAATCACTTTGCATCTTCTCTTGTAAACTCTTTACATGTAAAGAGATTTTTTCCTCTTTTTTTGGTTTTTTTAGTTCGAGTTTCAAAAAGATTTTTTGCAACAAAGAGACCATCTTTTGCTCTTTTTCAAGGAGAAAATCTTCTTGCATAAAAAAATCCATAACTTCTATATACTCTTCATAGATTTTTTCATCTGCTAAAATAATCTGATTTGAACAGATAAAGCTGTTTGTTTCAAAAAGAGATTGTTGGACTTGCAAAACCCAAGAAGTATCCAAATAAAGCATATAATAACTTCTTTTTATACCATTGAGAGGATTGCAATAGTGTAGAGAATTTGGGTTGATGAGTGCTAACTTGCCTCGTCCAAGCTGCGCTTCTTTGCCTGCGACATTATAAAGTACTTCCGCTTTATCAATAGCCCCTATACTAAAGCCAAAATGGATATGAGGCTTATAGTGTTTAGAGCTATTTGTTGTGTATCTGCACTCTATAAAAGGGAGATTTTTATCTTTGAAAAAAAGCTCTTTAGTTTTCATTTTGGCTTATTTGACTCTTGCAATGAGAACAAAACTCAAACCCTTTAATCGTATAATGCTGACAATTTGGACATGAGATTTTAAGCGTATTGGCACAGTTTGGGCAAAAGTTCATAGAGTGATAATCTACTTTTATACCACATTTATCACATTTATTTGCTCTATAACTCTCGATAAAAGTTATAGTTGTTTTTTTCTTGTTTTTGTTGAAATTTTGAATCTTTAAGATAATGAAACTAAAAAGCACTATCCCTAGGAACAAAAGTACATAATACGCTACAAAAGGTATCTGTAAAGTATAAAAAAACATAAGCACTTTTTGTATAAAAACATGTGGGATAAAATTGTAGATGATAGAGATTAGATTGATGAGAAAAAATATCATTGAAATCACAAAAACATTTTTAAAGATTATATACTTTGTATAGTTCCTTTTTGCATTTTGGACACCCATCTGCCAATAAAAAAGAGTGATGAGAGGAAGTAAAAAGCCTATTATAATGCCTGATCTTTTTAGAAAATATCTACTATTTTCCCTCTTATAATCCTCTAGGATATCTCTTTTATGCTCTTTTATATACTGTTCTAAAGCAAGTACGAAAGTGTGGTTTTGAAACTCTGATTTTAAAAGGCTGATACTTTTTTCATGTGAAGCTATATTTTTTTTCAAAGTATCATATTTTGCTTTGATATTTTTTGTTTCCAAATCCATCTCTAAGATAGAGTGAGACTCTTGCTGATTTGCTATCTTTTCAAACAAAACAGTATTGTAATTGTTTTGAATATAATTGATATCGCCTTGGAATTTTGTCTTCTCTTTTTCTAAAGCTTTTATACTTTTTTTTATATTTTGTAGCTCATTGGAGTTTGATATATTTTCGATTTGTGTTTTGATGTTTGCACATCTAGTATCTAACTCTTTTGATTTTATCTCTTTGATAAGATTTTTACTAGCCTGTGTCGTTCCATTTTGGTAGATATAGTTTTGATTGTTTTGATTTTGAGGTGTAGTTTTGTACTGATACCAGTTATAATCTTTTACTCTCTCAACATCTTCTATGATATTTCTACACTGATATGTGAATTTCGTAGAGGGGTTATTTAAAGTAGCGGTTTGAAACTCTATACCCATATTAATCGCACTATAAACAAAAATATCAAGGATAATAACAAACAAAACTGCCCATTTTGTTAGTTTTTCGATATTTTTACTCTCTTGTTGGTAACTTAGCTTGTATCTATAAAAATCTAAAATTTTGCGAAATATTTTTATCATAATAACCCTTTGTGTTACAAAAGAGTGATTATATCAAAAAATCAGATTTTCTTGTTTTGCTTGGAGAATCTGTACCAATGCCTTTGGAGAGAGTTTGATTTGCGCACCCCTAATCCCAGCACTCACACATATAAACTCTTGCTCACTTGCGCTTACATGTAAAAAAGTAGGATAGAGCTTTTTCATCCCAAAAGGAGAACATCCCCCACGGATATAACCTGTGAGTTTAAGCAAATCTTTCTGCGGAATCATCACACACTTTTTACGATTTGCTACTTTTGCTAAAGCTTTTAAATCAAGCTCATCATCCCCAGGGATGCAAGCAACAAGAGGTTGATTTTTCTCATCTATACAAACCAAAGTTTTAAAAATTTGCTTGATATTTATCCCTGAAACTTCGGCTACATGTAAAGCACTCAAATCACTCTCATCAACCTCATACTCTATCACTTCATATTCGATTTTGTGTTTGTCTAAGATGCGACATGCGTTTGTTTTTTTCATAATAACTCCTTGGAACTCTTGATATATTTTCAAATAAATTACTACGGCAATAAATCCAACCCCAACTCTTTTAAAAATGCATTATGCTCATTTGTATATTTGAGTATATCTTTTTCCAGATTCACCACGTAGTTCTCGCAATTGTCAAATAATCCTTTACAACTGAGTTTTGCTCTAACTCGCCGCAAGAAGCGATACAAAAGCTTTAACGTCTATTGCGTTGTAGATGATGATGTTTTTTTCTTCAACCATCTATTCTCCTAAAATATTTACTATCAGATTTATCACGGTTTCTTTTTGTTGTGGGTCACTTTTGGCGCTCATGAGCGAGAGTGCCACCAGAGCGTTATCGTTGATTTTTAGCTCACCACTACTTTTGTAAAGCATATTGTTTTTTGACAAAAAAAGTATAAACATAAAAGCACCAATGCGTTTGTTGCCATCATTAAACGGATGCCCCTTGATGATGTAGTAAAGCAGATTTGCCGCTTTTTCTTCAACACTAGGAAGGAGATCAACACCGCCAAATGTTTGGTAGATATTTCGCACCATTCCACCAAACTCTCCGGCTTTTTCTCTTCCAAAAAGCTCTGTAGCTTCCCCTTTTCTCATAAGTTCACTTTTGAGTTGAGCGATAGCCTCTTTTGCCTCATCAACATCCAAAACAAACTTTGCCTCTTTGGGTACGATGTTTACATGTAAAGAATCCTCATCATACCCTTGCAGCAGTGACCAGGTACGAGAATAATTAAGTATCACATCCAACAACCCTTTGGCTTCATGAAGCTCAAGCTCACTTTGTGAAATCGTACTTTGTAGCAGAGATATCGTCTTGTTTAACTCTTGAAGCCCTTTTTGCTCTAGCCTTTTTTGGTTGAGTGCGTAACCGTTTATGAGATATTCTTTAAGAACTTTGGTCGCCCATACTCTAAAGCTTGTGGCTCTTTTAGAATTTACTCTGTAGCCCAAAGAGATAATCATATCGAGGTTATAGAACTCTACTTCCCGCTTGACTTCTCTTTTTCCTTCTTTTTGAACTGTTTCCATTTTGGAAATAGTTGAACTATTTAATTCGCCATCTGAAAGAATATTTTTGATATGTTTATTTATAGCAGGCACATTTACATCAAAAAGCAAAGCCATCTGCTTCTGGCTCAACCATACAGTATCGTTTTCAAGCGATACATCAAGCTTTATCTCTCCGTTAGCATCTTTGTAGATGATGATTTGGTTGTTTGGTTCGGTTATCATTTTAAGCTACCTTTTGAACTGTTGCAAAATTTACAACAACTGGATTTTGTCTGGTTATAGTTTGTGTTGTTGAAGTTTTGATTATTTTGCATACACCTTTCAGCATCTATAAATTCTTCTTCATAACTTCAATTTGCCCATCAAATTTGCTTGAAATAACTTCAATAACCTTTTTACAACCTTTTATTATCATATCTGGAGTAGTTGCCATTTGGTTTCTATAATTGCCATGAGAATTATCATGGATTAGTGCATACAAAAATTCATTATCATCTTTTAAAAGCTCTATATTTTCGCAATATGTGATAAAATCTAAATTAGGTTTTTCAAATTTATTGATCGTCTCTAAAATATGCCTGATTAAGTTTGGTATCGTATGAGATGGTGTTTTTGTACCTTCAGACACCTCATAAATATCTCTTAAATGCTCTTCATAAGGCATAATAAGCTCTTTTTGAAGCTTCTTAATTTCTGATTTTTCAAGTATAAATTGTCCATTTACAATTCTATTTCTTATTAAAATGCTCATAAATTCTATGTTATGAGTCAAAACAAGAAATCGTAATTTATCTCCAATTGGAAATCTACTATCATCATTTAATCTTCTAATTATTTGAGCTACCGAATAAACATAATGAAAATCCAAACTTGAGATTGGGTCATCTATCACAAAAAAAAGTTTTTTATAATCATCTTTTTTATTAATTTTTTTATGTGTTTCTGCTAAGAAAAAGCAAAAAGCCACAATGCTTTTTTCGCCATCGCTCAAAACATCAGAAGCATTACTAATCAAATTGTGAGTATCAAATTTCAAACAAAAATTATCTTTGTCAAAAGTATATTTACCCGCAAAAAACACATTTAAAAATTCTTCAAAAGCTTCTATAACTTTGTCTTTTTTTAAAGCTTTGGCTTGATTCTCTTTGTCGCTAATATCTTTCTCTAAGTTTTGAATTTCTTTTTGTAAAGCTACTATCTCATCTATATTTTTTATTTCAGATTGAAGTGTTTTTAAATATTGAGCTTTGCAAAGTCTTTTTTTGATATTTAACTTTTCGTTATTTGTATTATTTTTAGCTTTGTTTAATTCATCGATATTTTTGTTATTTTTAATAGCCATATCGCTATTAGTTTTCTTGAATGCTTCAATATTTTTAATATGAACTTCTATACTTAGTTCTTTAGAAATATCATTCTTTGTATCATTGAGTATTGAAACTATGGCAATAAAATCATTTTCTAAACTTCCAGAATCTTGAAGCAATTCTATGTTTTGTTCTTTAAACGACGGCAAATATTTTTTTACATCATCAAAATCAGTTTTTGATTTTAATGAGTTCTTGTAATTATTATCAATTTGTTGTTTTACTTCATCAACTCTTTTTATAAAAGTATCTATTTGAGAAATTATTTTAGCCTCTTCATCAGCTAAATATTTAGTATAAGTATCAATTAATTCTAAAGCATTTTGATCAAATGTTTGTTCACAAAAAGGACATTTATTTTCAGTTGTTATTTTTAAACCACTTTCTATAAATCCTTGTTTTGATTTAATTTTAGTTTTAAACTCTTCTGCAAAATGGCTTTTTGAGTAGCTATGCTTTAGTGTCTGTTCTAAATTGTCAAAAAAATCTGTTACGACATTTGCATTATTTACTGCTACATTTGGTAAATCATCAGGTAGAGTATTTAAAATAGTATTTTCTTTTTTTAACTCTTCAAAGCTTTTACTCTCACTATATCCGAAATCATTTTTACTAAAGATATTTTCAATTTTAAAATTTTTATATTCTGTTGTTCCTTTGTTAATAGCTAAATCTTTGTCATCAAGGATTATTTTTTGAGTATTTACCCTAAGCTCAAACTCTTGTTTTTTTGTCTTTAAAGTTTCATTTTTTTCATCAAGTTCTTTTTTTTCTTTTGTTAAATCAATTTGAACTTTACTTAATATGTAACCCTCAATATTTCCGTCAGGCTTATATCCTAAATCTTCAATATTATCATGGACATAATCACTATTAAAAACATGAAATATAAGAGGTAAAGAAGATGAGATTGTTGGTGTAATGCCTTTATTAATATTTAGCTCCAATGTTCCGTTATTAGTTCCATCGCTTATTTCAAATTTCATTTTTCCTTCATCTTTTGTAAATGAAAGTAATTTATCTGAATTTTGACTTATTGGATTTTCAATCAAACGGAATAATCTACTAATAAAAGTCTTACCGCTCCCATTGTTGGCATACATTGCCGTTTTTAAGGAAGATGTTTTTCCTGTAAAATCAATCTTTGCATGAGGTCCGATATTTTCAATTTTTAATCCAATAGTTAATTCAGCCATTTTTAGTCCGCCTCTTTTGATGGAAATAGCTGTTGCATCGGCTCTTTTTTATATTGTGCCGTGAAGACATCAGCAGAAATAATTTGCTCTATTAATCTTGAAAACTCTGCATCACTTAAATTGACGTAATTTAGTTCTTGAAATTTTTCGCGGAAATTTTGGTTAAGCGCATCACGGGTTCGGATATCGGGACGATATGTATATTTTTGTTCTATGAGTTTGTTTATAAAATTTTGCTCGATGTGATTTTCTTTTGTCATGCCTCTTCCCATGATAATACTTTTACTTGTTTTATATATTTATTGCCTATCAATTTGATAAATCATAAAAAAATAAAGGATAGCATATGCATACTTCTAAAAGAATAAAGAGTATTTTGACATCGCAAAAGAGTCCAAACGAGGTAATTATATTGGAATTAAAAGTGCAAAATCTTGCTTTTTTGAAAATAAATCCTATATCCCACAAGCACTATAGCAAAAGCTATAAAAAAGTATTCTAAAATTCCCATAACTTTTTGTGCCATATTTTCGTGGATAACTACCAAAATGAGAGCTATATAAACTAACTTATGCCATTTATTATACTTTGCAAAGAGTTTTTTTGTAGAGGTAAATCCCATAAAAACAAAAATCAAAAAGGCTACCATCCCAAGGTAGATAAAAGGTTTATCCAAAGTCTCTTTCAAAACAAATGAGATATCAAACTGTGCGTCTAAAACAAAAAAATTGGCAAAGTGTAAAAATGCATAAAAAAGGGCAAAAAGCCCTAAAGTTTTGCGATAAACCATCAGGTTATATATCTTTTTTAAAGGGCTTATGCAAAGCGAAGCAAACAAAAAGCCCATAGAGCTAAGGCCTGTAAAAGTATAGATATACTTTATCGGGTCATTGGCATTTTGAACGCTATATACAAGATACAAAAGAGGGGTTAAAGAGATGAAAACAAGAAGAGTTTTTTTCATCAAAAGTACCGTTTCAAGTCCATATCTTTGTACATGTAAGCCACCTCTTTTTCATAGCCATTGAACATCAAAGTCTTTGTCTTTAAAAAACTTCCGAGCTTTCGCTCTTTGGCTTGTGACCATCTTGGATGATCAACTGTTGGATTGACATTGGCATAAAAGCCATACTCTACTGGGTTGACTACTTGCCAAGTATTTTTTGGCTCTTTTATAGTAAATTCTACATAGTCTATGGACTTTATGGATTTAAAACCATACTTCCAAGGAACTATGAGACGAAGTGGTGCTCCATTTTGTTTTGGTAACTCTTTTCCATACATCCCAATTGCCACAAAGGCTAGTTCATTGAGCGCTTCATCCATGCGTAAACCCTCTACATAAGGATAAGGAATCGCTCCAAACATCAAACCTCTGCTTTGGTCTGGAAACATTTGTGGGTCATACTTTGTTTTAAATGCAACATACTTTGCTTTTGCATTTGGCTTTGCTATATCTAAGAATTTTTTAAGAGGAAACCCTATCCAAGGCACGACCATCGACCAGCCCTCAACACAGCGAAAGCGGTAAATCCTCTCTTCAAGTGCAACTTGCTTTAAGATATCTTCTACTCCTAAGATAGTACTATTTTCACACTCTCCATAAAATCCAACATCCCAAGGGCTTGTTATAAGCGTATGTGCCATTTTTGCTGGTTTTTCTTTTGAAGTTGAAAATTCATAAAAGTTATTATAAGTGCTTGCTTGCTCAAAACTGTTTAACTCTAAACCCTCTCCATAAGAGGTTTTTACAAAAGATAGAGGAGTTCTTGGGGTTGTTTCCATAGCAGAGAGTTTTTCAACTACGACACTTGAAGATACAAGCGCAGCAGCACCAAGTTTGAGGAACTCTCTTCTTTTATGGAAAAGAGTCTCATCGGTTACTTCATTTTCGCTTAGTTGCCAAGTTGGTTTTCTTAAGATATACATAACATCTCCTTTAAGAAGATTATACGATTTTTTTGTGTAGTAAATGTTAGAAGAGAGGAGTGCTTCTCCCCTCTTTTTATAAGACTAAGTCTTCGTAGTACTCGATTTGTTCTTTTTTCAAAATTCTAATGAAGTTTGTACTTCCTTCCACTCCTGTTGGATAACCTGCTGTAACGATATAAGTTTTATTTTTGTCGATAAAACCTTTTTGAATTCCTTTTTGCATCGTATGCCCTAGCATCAGGTTTAAACTTCCTGTTTCTATGTTCATAATCGGCTTAACACCCCAAGCGATAGTAAGTGAACGAGCAACTCTCTCATCATGTGTTACTGCGTAAATATCACTTTTGATTCTGTAACGAGCCAATTTTTTAGCACTCATACCAGAACTTGTCAAGCTTATAACTGCCTCTACATTCAATCTTTCAGCAAGTTTTGCAGTTGAACTTGAGATGATATCTGTTTCATCAGAAAATTCATAAACTCCAAATTTGTTATAAGGATAGACTGATTCTGTTTCTTTGATAGTATTTGCCATAACAGTAACAACATTTACTGGATTTTTCCCTATCGCACTCTCTTCGCTTAACATCACAGCATCTGTTCCATCTAAAACGGCATTTGCTACGTCACTTATCTCAGCTCTTGTTGCCATCTCTTTTTCTGCCATAGAAAGAAGCATCTGTGTCGCAGTGATAACTGGTTTTGAGAGAGCATTTGCTTTTTTGATAATTCTTTTTTGGATACTTGGGACTTTATAGTAAGGTACTTCTATCCCTAAATCCCCACGAGCTACCATCAAACCATCACTCACTTCTAAAATCTCATCGATATTTTCAACAGCATCAAATTTTTCTATTTTTGCAAACACTTGTGCTCTTGATTTGTACTCAGCTAAAATATTTTTTGCTTTTCTTACATCGTTTGCATTTTGAACAAAAGAAACTGCAACAAAATCAACTCCATTTTGTGCGCCCCAGAGCAAATCTTTTTTATCTTTTTCAGTAATCACTTCTATGTTGATTACTGTGTTTGGAAAATTCACTCCTTTGTTTGATGAGAGTTTTCCATCGTTTTCGATTTTCGTTACTATCTGTTCCCCTGTTTGTATCACTTTTGCTCTGATGTTACCATCATAAAGATAGATATATTCTCCAGTTTTGAGCATATTTAAAATCTCTGGTTGATTGATACAAAGTTTATATCTTCCTTCAGCGATTTTTTCACCCTCTATAATCTCTTTGACAAATGTAACTTCATCTCCACTTTTCAATAAAAAATCCTCTTTAAGCATACCAACTCTTACTTTAGGACCACAGATATCTTGTAAAACACCTACTTTTATACCTACATTCTCAGAAGCTTGTCTAATTTTTTGTAAAGTTTGAGAATGGTATTCATGGGTGCCATGAGAAAAATTCATTCTAAATACATTTACACCTGCTTTTATCATCCCTTCTAAAATCTCTAGCTTATCGCTTGCAGGTCCAACTGTTGCCAATATTTTTGTTTTTTTATCCATGAAGCAAACTCCCCTTTTTTTATAAAATATATCTTACTTTTATTACACAATTATAACACATTTAATAGTAATAGTTTTTTTTAACCAATTTATTAAAGATATTTCCATAAAATACTTTAGTTTTTTTCGTAAACTTTGTGACTTGTCTCAAATCTTCAGAGTTTATCAATCCAAATAAAAAAGTGTTATATGAGAAGTGTTAAAAATCAAATTGTTTATGTCCTCTATGAAGGTAATTTTTCACAAAGAAGCTCTTCTTTACTCTTTCAAGAGATTTTAGACTTAAAACCTATCATCCTAGAGAGAAATCTTTTAGGTGTTTGTATCAAGATGAAAAATGTCCAACTAACACTTCCTCAATGTAAAGAATTTGTACAAAAATTAGTTGAAATCCAAAATAAAATCTTTGCACCTATCGCTGTTATAGAATACAGAAGTAAAATGTTCCCATACTGGAGGGAAGCAACGAAAAACAGTTCTATCAAGCTTTTTAAAACAGAACAAATTGCGCAGCTTTTTTTAAATCCAAAGTCTCTTAAACAGAAGCTAAAAGTACTTTTGTTTGATGATGCTGATGAGATAGAAGTTGAAAAACAAGCCTCTTTTTTAGCAAAATTTGAACACAACATCGTTTATACCTCCGATAAAACAGACTTTGAAACAAAACTTTCAAATCAAAGTGTGGATTTTGCAATAAGCCAAACAAAACTAAATCAACAAGCAAGTCAAAACAAACCAGACTCATCTGTTAAAAGTACCTCATCAGGGGTGCTAAAACTTTCTAAAAATGTCATTTTAAATCTACCTCTTTTTATAGATACAGCGGTCGATAACTTAGTAACACTTACTGGTCTTAATGCCCAAAAAACCTCTCATAACATCGCTCCTTTTCAAGAAGAGATAGAGCCAAATATCATCAGTGCCATCATGACATTTCATGGAGGTATTGAGGGTTCTTTTGTCCTTATATTTCCAAAAGATTTAGCACTTGAAGCTATCGAAGCTATGTTAGGAGAAGCTTTTGAGCGAGATGATATAGCTGGGATTAAAGATGGTGTTGGTGAGTTTTGTAACATCATCACAGGTAATGCAAAAACAAAATTTCAATCTAAAGATATCAATGTTACTTTTGAATTGCCAAAAACGTTTACTAGCATAGAAGATACAAAAAAATTTCTAAGTGATACAAATGGAGTTTGGATAAATATGAAATTGGAGAATAACCCTTTTTATATGTTTCTAACAAATTAACTTTTACATGTAAAGGAGATTGTATGCGAATTTTACCTCAAAACACTCAAGCCCTTGTCGTTGATATCCAAGAAAAACTCTTTCCTCATATCAGTCAAAATGAAGAGCTTTTAGCTAACTGTGTTAAACTTATCAAAGGTTTAAAACTCCTTGAAATCCCTTTTATCCTCAACGAGCAATATCCAAAAGGCATAGGACATACAATCCCTAAAATCCAAGAACTACTACAACTCAATGCTTTTGAAAAAGTAACTTTTAGTTGTTGTCAAACTCCCGCTACGATGGAAGCACTTGAAAAAGAGAAAAGAAAATTTGTTATCGTTTTTGGGATAGAAGCCCATGTATGCGTTTTACAAAGTGTCATTGACTTGCTTGAAGCTGGATTTATCCCTGTTTTGGTCGTTGATTGTATCAGCTCAAGAAAATTAAGTGATAAAGAAGTAGCGATTAGTCGTATGGTACAAGCTGGAGCTATACCTACTACAAGTGAGTCCTTGCTATTTGAACTTTGTATCAGTGCAAAAAATCAAATTTTCAAAGAGATTAGTCAACTAGTCAAGTAAAAAACTCTTTATCAATTCAAACTTACTCTCAATCCCTTCGTAAGAGTGGCTTCCTCCCTCTTCAAGAAAAACTTGAGGATTTTGAAATTTTTTATATACATCTTGATAATCTAAAAGTTCGTCTCCTTTTTGCAAAAGAAAAAGAGTTTGGTTTGAAACTTGATGGCAATCAAAAAGCTTAAGCATCTCTAAATGCTCTTTTTTCCACTCAAAATGGCTTTCATCATAAAAATTACAAGCATAGCCTAATGCTGATTTTAATCTCTCATAAGGATATAGTGCAGGATTTATCACAATTGCCTTTGTACAAAACTTTCTAGCCAAATATAAAGCATAATAACCACCCAAAGATGAACCGATAAATTTTACATCTTTAAAGTTAGCTATCAACTCTTCAAGAGTATTGATGGCAAGTTCTGGGATATAAGAGAGAGAAGGTGCTAAAAAAGAGATATTGTGGCTTTGAAAATAGTTTCTAAAAGCTTTTGCCTTATAGCCCTCACCACTTCCTCCAAAACCATGTATATAGATGATCATCTTTTTTGAAAAACCATTATCTCTTTTTCATTTGCGGAAGAAAACATACTGTGATAGTAGCTTTTTATCAAAGAAAATCCATCTAATTTTTTAAAAAAAGATTTTGGGTGAAAAAATTGTAAGATATCTCCACTCTCCCTTGTATATCCACTAATATCCTTGTAAAAATACTCTATATGAGTTTTTAAAACTTCTTTTTCAAAATTAGCTTCTATACATAAAACTTCATTTTCAAGAGTGTTGAGCATGACTCCATCAGCTATCTCAAAACCCTCTTTAGTATTTACATCAGCGATGAAATATCCTCCATCTTTTAAAACATCTTTTACATGTAAGAAAAATTCTCTCAACTCTTCTTTTTTCATATAATTCAAAACATCACCGATTGCAACAGCAACATCAAAGGAGTTTTTTGGAAATTCATAAAGTTCTTTTTGGCTTACTTCTACACCTATATTTTGAGCAGTTTTTAACATAGAAGCACTTCTTTCTATGCCACAAGCTTCATACGCTTCATCTCTTAAAAGCTCTAAAAACCTTCCTCTGCCACACCCTATATCTAAAATACTCTTTACATGTAAAGGTTGTAAAAGTTTTAAATACCTTTGATAGAGTAAATCATACTCTTCATAAAACCCTATCAAAGGCTCAATGCGTGCATATAAATCTAGTGATTCCAAGAATATCCTCTTTGTTTTTTCTTAGTCTACCAAATCCTTGTTGAACTCTTCTTGATGAAAATTCTTTCTTAGATACTCACATACAAGTTTTGTATCTCTCTCAGCATTGCCTAGACAGCTCGTAGCACCAGGGCTTGGAGTCATGTTAAAGATTATACCTGTACCAGGGTTGATGCTTGCTTCTCCTAGCATAAGTTTTTTTGTTGTTTTGTTTAAAACTTGTGGGCGAACCCCTCCAAAACCTTCCGCATACTCTATATCTTCAAGTTGCAAAGAAGGGACGATTTTTCTAGCATCTTTTAAGAAAAGCTTTTTGTTAAAATAAGGAACTTCAAATAAAAAGTTTCTAAAAATATAGTTTCTAATATCGCTATCTTTTAACAAATCAACAAAGATTTTAGCGATACTACCATCAAAATTAAGCGTTTGAAGAAAATCAATCACAGTAGAATTACCATGGTATCTCTCTAATTTTGGCAATACTAAAGCTGTTGGGCCAAATCTTGTAAAACCATTTGCTAAGATATCTGGGTCTCCATGAAGTGCGGCAAAAGGGAGCTTTGGATTTTGAACCATATAAACTTTACCATTTAAAATCTTTTTCGTTGTAAGGTAAAAACTCCCTGCAACTGGTAAACAGCCAAACTCTTTTCCATGACCCATCTTATGAGCAAGGTAGAGTGAGTGAGCACCTGCGTTAACTACAACAAAATCAGCTGTAAAAACGCCTTGTTTTGTGTGTAGAACATGTATTTTTCCAAGTTTGCTTATGCCATCTACTTCTGCGTTTAAAAAAACATCTGTAACTTTTTCAGGAATTGCTTTTGCGTTTTCTACCAAGCTATCACTCATCGCACCAAAATCGACAGTACTCCACTCGCCACTGCACACTCCAACCCCAACTATATCTTCAGGTCTCTCTTGTCCATTTTCATCAAAAACAAGTTTTGGCTCTATCTCTTTGAGTTTTTCTTTTTCAAAAACTTCCAAATAAGGGAAAAGCTCTTTAAAATCCTCATACCGCTTGCGCATATAAGCAACTTCACTCTCACCTACACCTATCGCCATTTTTTGGTGAGCAAACATAAATTTGTTTTCATAGCCATACTGAAGACAATACTTTTCAACCATCTTGGCTGTTCTTTTAACATTTTTTGCTTTTTCTAACGTATAATTCGTTTCGATATCACCACAATGAATCGTTTGAGAATTACTTGTTCCTTTTGAATTTAATGAAGCCAAGGTATCATATTTTTCAAGTAAAGCTACCTTTTTTATATCAGTATATTTCGCCAACTCATAAAAAAGTGCTGCTCCAGAGATTCCCCCTCCAACAACTATGACTTCGTAGTGATTTTCTTTCATAAAGACTCCCCTAAAGTGTTTATTACAGTTATGTTACATAAAAAAATACGTCAAAGTAATATAAAAAAAATTTATATACTAACTTTAAACAGAAATTAAAGTATATAATAATTGAATGTCAAAAATATGTAAAAAAGTTTATTAGAAAATTTTTATACATTTATGCTATTATTTTCAAAGATTTGAGATTGATTTAAAGGAGAATTAATGGACCACACACTTGATGCAGATTTGGCACTCAAAGATAGTGCGATGGTAGGAGATGAGAAATTTTTAATCTCAACAATTAAGATGGAAGTGAGACACTCTTGGCTTAACCAACATGAAAATGTTTTCGTGTACGAAACTATGGTTTTTGA
The DNA here is from genome assembly GCA_002742765.1 of Sulfurospirillum sp. UBA12182. Taxonomy (GTDB): domain Bacteria; phylum Campylobacterota; class Campylobacteria; order Campylobacterales; family Sulfurospirillaceae; genus UBA6810. Next base: position 43,402 of record DLUF01000045.1, read on the forward strand.
AGACATACAAGGCAAGATACAGTATCAAAAACCTGTCTTTTATAAAAGATATGCAAACTGTGAAGAGGCAAAAGTAGGTCATGAAGAGACACTAAAAAATATAGAAAAAATCATCAGAACTACAAGAGAGTGTAGAGCGAGACTCTCTTAAAGAGTCTCCTTAAGCGCTATCGCTTCTATCTCTACTTTCACTCCAAGTGGAAGTGTTTTTACTGCCACAGTTGAGCGAGCTGGTTTGTGAGAGCCAAAAAACTGAGCATACACTTCATTTACGCTTTTGAAATCATCCATATCACTTAAGAAAATAGTCGTTTTTACAACTTTATCTAAACTACTTCCAGCCTCTTTTAACACTTCACTAAGATTTGTCAAAACCTGTGTTGCTTGAACTTTAATATCCCCATCATTCAAACTTCCATCTGGCTTTAGAGCGATTTGTCCTGATGTAAAGATAAAATTCCCCACGCTAATCCCCTGAGAGTAAGGTCCGATAGCCTGTGGTGCTTTACTTGTTACTATGTATTGCATTTTTTTCCTTTAAAAATCTTTTATTAATCTTTTAAAAACTTCTTCTAGTTCCTCAACTTCTTGCATACCACATCTCTCATTTGGAGCATGTATGGTATCATTGATTACGCCAAATTCTACGGTTTTTACTCCAAACTTTGAGATAAATCTCGCATCACTTGTACCGCCTGCTGTTGAGAGTTTAGGCTTAAGAGTGGTTATATTCTCAATAGCGCTACAAAGGTGCGTAACGATTTTTGAATCACTTGAGGTTACGAAAGGATATGCTCCTTGATAAAGGGTTAGGGTAAAGTCCAAACCATCAAAAACTTTCTCAATATAATGCTGTACATCCTCTTTTGTTGTTTTTGTAGAGTTTCTTACATTAAACATCAACTTCAAACTTCCTGGCGTTACATTTGTCACTTCCATTCCTGCTCTTATGTCCGTTATGACAAGTTGTGAAGGTGCAAAATCTTTATCTCCATTATCAAAGTAGTGCCCCGCGATTTTATCTAACAAAGGGGCTATGAGATTGATTGGATTTTTTGATTTTTCTGGATATGCAGCATGTCCTTGAACACCTTGCAATAGTAAAGTACCGTTGATTGAGCCGCGTCTTCCTATCTTGATGGCATCTCCAAATACTTTTTCAGACGTTGGTTCAGCTACAACACAATAATCTGGTAAAAAGTTCTTTTTTTCTAAATATTTTAAAACTTCTATTGTCCCGTGTTTTGCATCCCCTTCTTCATCACTTGTTAGCAAAACAGAAAGTGTCCCTGAGAAAGAAGTAGTTTCTTTGCAAGCTTTTAAAAAAGCACATACTCCACTTTTCATATCTTGCGTACCTCTAGCATACACTTTGCCATCTTTTAAAACTGGGACAAACGGTTCACTATCCCAACCGTCTCCTGGAGGCACTACATCTATATGACCTGCAAAACACAGATGTTCCCCATCTGAAAATTTTTTATATAAAAAGAGATTTTTTGTATCTGCAACATCAATTCGTACATGTTCAAAATGGTCTAAATACTCAGCGATAAATTCAAAAGCTCCATCATCATCAGGAGTGATTGATTTATACTTTAATAACTTAAAAAATAGCTCTTGCGTTTTCATCGGTAACCTTAAAAATGATTAGAGTTTTGCAATTATATCAAAGTGAACTTATATCCACTAAAGACGAAGTAGGTTCACCTAGATAAAAGCCTTGAAATTCATCAATTCCAAGTTCTTTGCACTTTTCATAAACCTCTTTAGAGTGAACATACTCAGCGATTGTTTTGATGCCAAGTTTTTTAGAAAACGCTAAAATAGCAGATACTATGGCGATAGAGTTATCATCGGTGTCGATATGTTTTATCAAACTGCCATCTATCTTGATATAATCAGGTCTTAACTTTAAAAGATAAGAAAAATTACTATACCCTGTACCAAAATCATCTATGGCGATCTTAACACCCATCCTGCGAACACGGTCTAAAAAGCTCTTTACTCTTTCTAGTTTTTCTATATTTTCATCTTCTAAAATTTCAAGAACAACTTGTTTAGCTACTCCGTACTCTTTGATTTTATCTACGATATAATTGCTTACATCACTATCACTCATATCTCTTGCTAAAAGATTGATAGATATTTGTTTATCTGTTTTAGAAATTTTGCTAAAAGATTTTTCTATCAACACTTTTGCGATTTTTGCATATTGTCTTACATTTTTTGATGTTTCCATAAATATTATAGGAGATATAGCTTTGTCTTCACTAACAATTCTAGCTAAACACTCGTACTTCACAAGTTTGCCATCAGCATCAAAAATAGGTTGAAAATAAGGAATAATCTCATCTTTGGTTATCGCTTCTTTGATAAGGTTTGACCACTTTACCTGTTTGGCATAAGCCTCTTTTGTATCTAAGCTTTGCATATAAAAAGCAAAATCTTTTTGCGTTTGCTTAGCATGAGCTAGGGCTATATGTGCTTTTGCAAAAGTTTTACTACTCTCTAAAGAAGCTCCTATGGTCACATGGATTTGTATACTTTGATTTAAAGAGGGAATCTCTATCTCTTTAGCCTTTAATTCAAAAACCAACTCTTCTAACAACTCCTCGTACTTTTCTATATCTAAACTCTCATCCTCAAGCAAAGCAAATTCATCAGCACCAACCCTATATACTTTAGCATCAAATTTTTTAGCAAATTGGAGTAAAAAATCCCTTACATGTAAAAGGATAAAATCTCCAACCTCACTCCCATAATACTCATTTATATCCCCAAAGGAATCTATATCAAAAAGGATAATCTTTGGCGTTTTCATCTTTTCTATATCTTCAAAAAGTGCTTTTTTATTGGGGAGTTTTGTAAGGAGGTCTTTGTAGAGCATCTGCTTTAAAAGCTTGTTTTTTTCTTTTAGCTGTTTTCTTTTTTTATCTAAATCTCTAGCATATTTGTCTATACTATCATAAATCTTTTTTGCAACAAGATAAACAAAAAAACATAAAATTATAGTGATAAGAAGAAGATACCCTATGTCAACACTTCTTTGAAGCAAAAAACTAACAAAAAACATAGATATTATTACAAAGACGATAGGTGAATAGATAATAATCAGAGAAATTTTTCGTCTTTTTTGCATCAAAAACCTTTTTGGGATTTTCTCAATTATACAAAAAAATAGTTATATTTTACAAACGAACAATCGTCGCACCAAATCCACCTTGATTTGGTGGGGCATCGCAAAAAGAGACAACGCTTGGATGTGATTTTAAAAATGTTTTAACAGCATAAGCGAGCTTTCCTGTTCCAATTCCATGAAAGATACTCACTTCATCATAACCATTGATAAGTGCATCTGAGAGAAACTTGTCTAATTTTTCAAGAGCATCTTCGGCTCTTAAACCATGTAAATCGAGGATAATTGTTGCATTTGACTGGGTTGTAGTTTTTATAGTAACTTTTGGTACTTTTGTTTTAGGAGCATTACCACTTCTTTTCAAACTAGAAAGAGGAACGGTGAGGGTTATTCCATCCATATCTATCATCGCACTCTCTTTTTTGATAGACTTGATGACACCTTTAGAGTTTCCATATTTGACCCTATCGCCTACTTGCAAAGGCTCAGGTTTAAAAATCTCTTCTGAAGGCTTTACATGTACAGCTTTTTTGTACTCATTTGCTCTATTTAAAAGTCTATGGGCTTCGCTTATATCTTTTGATTTGATAGCCTCTTTTGCACTAGAGATTGCTTTGTTGTACTCAAAAAACATTTGGGATTTAAGTTTATCAAACTCCTCTTTCTCCTTTTCTTTTTGCTCACTTAAAGAGTTTTTGAGTTTTTCTACCTCTTGAAGCTTTTCATTCAATTCTAAATTTTTTTGCTTCATTTTTAATTCTAAATCAATATTCTTTTGAATTAAATCACCCAATTTTTCTTTATCTTCCCCGTATACTTCTTTGGCTAAAGCTACGACATTTGCACTAATCCCATAGCGAAGAGCTGTTTCAAAAGCATAACTCTTGCCGATAGTTCCTTGCAAAAATCCAAACGTAGGTCTTTGATTTTTTTCATCATAAATCGCAGCCAAAAGTTCAACTTGTTCATGTGTTGCCATCAAAGAAGCCAATCTTTTGTGATGTGTTGTGATAACTATCTTCATCCCTTTTTTTACTAGTTCTTCGATGATAACTTTAAAAAGACTTGCTGCTTCATCTGCATCTGTTCCAAGCTCTATCTCATCAACTCCGACCAAGATATCTTTTTTGTGAAACAAAGCTGCAAACTGATTCATACGACCAGCAAAAGTTGAGATATCATTTTTGACATTTTGAGGGTCATCTAAGATAGCATTTATCTCTTTAAAAGAGCCGATAGAAGAGTTTTGAGCGTCGATTTTCATAGGAAGGAGATACTTTGCTAAGAGACAAGAGCTTAAGATGGCTTTTAAAAGCATAGTCTTTCCTCCAGCATTTACCCCTGTTATCATCAAAACTTGTTTAGAAAAATCGATACTTATGGGTTTGGGGTCATGTAAAGCTGGATGAGAAAATCTCTCCAATTTTATAACACCACTCTTTTTAGGGATTAAAAACTCCATATCTTTCTCTTTTGCAAACTGAACTCTTGCACTGTAATTGTCAAATCTATCAAACTCTTTATTTATGTATTTTAAAAATGACAAAAATTTTGAAAAAAGTGTCGAAATCTTTTTACAGTATTCATAGATTAAAGCCTCTTTTTTATCGAGTAAATCGCTCTGTTTTGATTTGAGATTTGAGATATTTTCTGGAGTAACATAAAAAAATCCACTACTACTTCTAGCTATGATGTTGCCTTTTAAGACATGGTTAAATCCACCTCTTACCAAAAGAGCTTCTTGGTTATTGATGTAGTGTACTTGCCTATCTACTAGATAAGGAGTTAATTTAGAATTTGACATAATGCGTCTTAACGCTTGGCTCATATCCTCTTTGATATAAGCTAATGCTGATTGGATAGATGCAAAATTTTCATCTATATCGCTTTTTAATTCGCCTTTTTCATTAAAATACGCGCTTATTTCAAAAACTTCAGGTGGAATCTCTACTTTTTGCATCCACGAAGCCAAATTTCCCTCTATAAAGATAGTTTTAAGATATGCAAAATAACGAATGATTTTTACAAAAGCAAAAATCTCTTCGAGATGTAAAACACCACTTTTTTGCAAATGAGCAAGTGCTGAGTCAAGATTTATCATAGCTGGAACAGGCTTTAAAGAGCTATATTGGCCTAATTCTTCTATCATTTTATAATGAAGGTTTATATCCCCTTCCATAAAAAGTGGTTTTTCTCTTGCTAAGTATGATTGGAATGATTTGGCATAATCAGCCAAATCAAGTTTTGAGAGAATTTCTGTCATTTAATAGTACACTTTGAAACTTCTAAAATCAGTCCCTTATGTTCATAATTATTGCTCAAAGGAACAAAAGTTTGCGTTCCACTCACATAATCAAAATCTTTTTTTGAAACTTCTATATTATTGCATAGCAAAGTTTTACCTTGTAAAAAAGCATTGACTTTTTCTCTGCTCTCTTGAGCATTAGCATTTTTGTTAAACTCATAGACAGTCCCTAAAATGATAATCACTAAGATAGAAACCATCATGGTAGTTTTAGTTTTTGTTGAAAGCTCATCTTTTTTTACGGCAAAAACCAAAATAATGACCAATATAAAAATCAAAAAAAGAACAATTTGCATCTTTTCTCCTAAGCCCCTCTTAATTGATAGGTTATATCCCCAGCACCAAAGCCTATGATAAGACCTTCTTGTAAAGATTTTTCACTCTCATCTAGGTTTATAAACTCACCAACTCTTTTAATTTGGTTGACGAATTTTGGATTATATCTTCCAAACTCTTTAGCAAAATCTATATCTCTTTTGCTCTCTCCAGCACTCCACACAGGCAAGATGATGAGTTCATCAACACCCTCAAAACACTCCACAAAACCTTTTAAGTTATCAACTGTTCTGGAGTATTTATGCGGTTGCCAAATCGCTGTAATCTTATCTATTCCCAAAAGTGCCGCATACTTTTGTGCCGAAGCGATGGTTGCTTTTATCTCTGTTGGATGGTGTCCATAATCATCTATCAAAGCATATCCATTGCTTTTTGTAAGTATATCAAATCGTTTTTTAATTCCACGAAAATTTTTAATCTTCTCTCTTGTTGTTTCAAGGTCAATCTCATTTATCGCTGCTAAAATCGCCAATGAAGCATCAACCGCTATATGATAACCAATCCCCCATACTTCAAATCTACCTAAATCTTTGAGTACAAAAGAGGTAAAAGGTTCTCCATTTTTAATGATAGTTTTTAGCTCAGTGATATCTCGACTTGGATAAAGTCTAATAGCCTCTAAGTTATCTAAAGTGGCTAAAAACTCATCTTCAGCATTAATAACTCTTATCGTTGCACTTTGTAAAAACAACCTATAAGCATCATAAAATTTTTCATAATCGTAATTATAATACTCCATATGCTCTGGTTCTGCATTGGTTACGATAGCGATATAAGGATTTGAGTTTAAAAAGCTAGAATCACTCTCATCAGCTTCAAAAATGACATTGTTACTCTCTTTATAATGCATATTAGAGCCATACTGTTTTGATTCTGCTCCTATGATAACTGAGCCATCAACCATGCTAGCTAGTATGGCACTTGTTGTACTTTTCCCGTGAGCACCACAAACAGAAAAAACTCGTTTTTCTTTGAGGATAAAAGGAAGAGCGTCTTTTCTTGAAAGGGTTACGATACCTTTTTTTCTCGCTTCTAAAAGCTCGACATTATCATCTTTTATAGCTGCTGAATAGATAACCAAATCTTGATTTGTTATATTTTTTTCACTATGAGGTATACAGACTTCTATCCCCTCTTCTCGTAAACATTTTGTAATTTTCGTCTCTTTAATATCACTACCACTTATCTCAAACCCTTGCTTTTTAAGATATCTTGCCAAAGCAGAAAGCCCGATACCGCCAATACCTACAAAATGAATAAATTTCATATTGACTTTTCCTTTATGAAGTCGCTTATGCGATTTAATATTTCTTTCGTTTTTTCACTGTTTTCAACCAGCGCTATACGGACATAAGCATGTCCCATTCCCTCGCGACCTAAAAAAGAACCAGGAAGAACTTTTACATTCTTTTGTCTATAAAGCTCTTGTGTAAAAACAAGATCATCTCCAACTTCCAACCAAACATAAAAAGTAGCCTCTAAATTCTTTACATGTAAAACCTCACTTGCTAGTTGGAGATTTTTCTTGTAAACTTCTCTAGCAGCGACAACATGCTCCTCATCACTCCAAGCCATAGCTGCTGCTTTTTGAAGAGGAAGAGGCACAGCAACTCCTACATAAGTTCTATAAAGCATATAATCTTTAAGAATTTGCTCATCTCCAGCTATAAAGCCTGAGCGAAGACCAGGAGCGGAGCTTCTTTTTGAAATCGAGTTAATCACTAAGACATTTTTAAATGTTTCATTGCCTACGTTTACACAAGCTTCTAACAAAGATACTGGTTTTTGATGGACATACAACTCGCTATAACACTCATCATTTAAAAGAACGAAGTCATATTTTAAAGCCAGTTTGACCCACTCACCAAGCTCCTCAATCCCAAGCGTTGCACCTGTTGGGTTGTTTGGAAAATTTAAGATGACTAATTTTGCTTTTTTTAATCTCTCATCGCCAATATCTGGTTTAAAGTTATTCTCTTTTGTAAGATTAAGATGTATTACCTTAGCTTTACTCGCTTTTGCCGCACCTTCGTATATCTGATAGAAAGGATTTGTATAAGCCATAACAGGCTCACTTATGTCATGTAACAAAAATTGAGGAAAATTAAACAGTACTTCTCTTGTTCCAAAAGTTGGGATAATTTGTGTCTCTTTTAGTTCAAGCCCAAATCTCTTTTTGATAAACTCTCTTTGAGCACTCTTAAGATACTCTTCTCCTGCACTTTTGGGATATTTGTTAAGGAGAGTTGTGTTTTCTTTTAGGGCATCTTGGATAAAAAGAGGTGTTTGAAATTGTGGTTCACCTATGGTTAAAACAGCACTTTCATACTCACAATTTGGAGTGATACCTTTCAATAAATCATTTAATTTTTCAAATGGATAAGGCTCAAAATTCAATTTTTTTCCTTTTAGTTTAATTCAGGGGTCAGGTCACTAATCTAAACTTTTATACTGGCATCCCAAACTTTTGTGTTATGAGTTCACCTTCATCATTAAAATACAGATAATATAAAAAATCTTTCTTTACATGTAAACCTACAAGATAGCGTAAAGCAAGATTGGCTTGAAGTGATGCGATATGCATTACGATAGGAGCAGCAATCCCCTCAGGTTTTTTATCACTCACTTTAAATGCACTAAAACTACTCTTTTGGAAAAAACAAACTTGCCCATTGAAAGCTTCAACAGAGCCATATATCCAAGGGGTTTCTATCTTTTTTGCCCAGATATCAATCTTTGCTCTAGTTGGTAGATTATCGGTTGCATCTATAATCAAATCTGGTTTTATCTCTTTTGTTGTAAAACTATCAAAATCTTCTACATGTACAACTGTTTTTACATAAGGACATCTCTCTTCTACAAGCTTTGCTACAACTTCTGCTTTGTACTTTCCCTCATCTCCAACTTTAAAAGCTATTTGACGATGGATATTATGTACGCTTACCTCATCAAAATCAACTAAATGAATCTCACCGATGCCACTACTGCCAAGAGCAATAGCTAGTGAACTACCAAGTCCACCACAACCTATAATGACGATTTTTTTGCTGCTTAGTGAGTTTTGTCTCTCTTCTCCCCAAAGCTGTATTTGTCTGTGAAAATAATCACCCATCATATCCCCTTTTTTTGATGGCTTTTTTCCAACCCCAATTTTTTCTCGCTTTTAAAACTTCTTCTTTATCGATTTGAGCTATTAAAATCTCTTCTTTATCTCCTAAACTCATCTCTACTTCTCCCCAAGGAGAGACAAGATTACTATGACCATAAAATTTCCAATTTTCATCTTTATTTGTAAAAGTTCCTACTCGATTAGCTCTTAGGATATAAACATTGTTGAGCAAAGCTCTTGTTTTTAAAAGCTCTTGCCATCTTCTGCTTGATTCAAAAGTAGAACTTGAAGGTGTTAGGATAACATCTATATTTTTTTTCATCACTTCTATAAAAACTTGGTCAAAATGGAGTTCATACCCACTTATAACAGCAAATTTTATATTTTTATGTGAGAAAGAGGCTAATTCATAAGGTTTTACTTCATTGTCAAAAAATTTCTCTTCATTCCAATGCTTATAATTAATCAAAAATTGCTGATCAAAATAGCTCACAGACTTTGGAGCAAATTTTGCATTTGTTTTATAAAGATGATTCCCTTTTACATGTACAAGTGGAGCTACCACATTCATTTCATATTTTTTGCAAAGCTCTTTTAAAACTTCGATTTTATGATTTGATTGCTCTTTTATCATAGAAAGAGGCATCACCTCTAACTCTTTGAAAAAACTATTAAGAGCATATTCGCTTAGGAGCAAAAGTTCTACTTCTTTCTCTTTACAAATCCTAAAATAATAATCCAACTTTGCACTACTCATAGGGAGTGTTGCTAGTTGCAAAGCAGCAATTTTCATTTAACTTCTTCTTTTGATTGTAAAGTTTCATATTCGATTTTTGCTTCTTCTATCATCTTATTTGCATCTTCTAAAAGTTTGATTCCATCTTTGTATTTTTTCATACCTTCAGCTAAAGAGATTTCTGGATTTGACAACTCTTCTAAAACTTTTTTTACATTTTCTAGTTTTTGCTCAAAACTTACTACTTCATCACTCATCGTATCTTTTCCTCTAAAGCTTTTTTGATATAAAAATCAAATTTATCATACTCAATTAAAAAGGCATCATGCCCATAATCACTATCAACGCATACATACTTTACCTGTTCACTTCGACCTAGATTTATAAGCGTATCTCTTATTTCTTCCATTTCACGAGGGCGAAATAGCTTATCTTCTTTAAAAGAGATAAGGGTAAGTTTTGACTTGATATGGCGTAAAGAATCTGCAAGTGAATCATAGTTTCTCGTAGCATCAAAGATATTCATCGCTTTTATGATATAAAGATAGCTTAAAGGGTCAAATCTTTTAGCAAAACTATGTCCGTTGTACTCCATATACCGTTCAACTTGAAACCTTCCAAACAGTTCATATAAACCATCTGTTTCAACATAATTGCGTCCAAACTTTTGATCCATAGAGTGAGGAGAGAGAAAACTTATATGTCCTGCCATTCTTCCAACAGCAAAACCTAAAAGCCCCTCTTCTTTAAAATCATTTTTATCGTAGTGTCCATTTTTAAATCTTGGATCATTGACGATGCCTTCCATCGCAAGTCGATTAAAGGCTATCGCCCAAGCTTGTGTCGCATAAGTAGAGGCTAAACAGATAACTCTATCTGTAAAACTCGGATACTCAACAGCTGTACACAAAGCTTGCATACCACCCATAGACCCACCTATGACAGCATAAGCCTTTTCAATCCCTAAGTGTTTAAAAAGTCTCATTTGCGCTTTTACCATATCGCTAATGGTAATAACTGGAAACTTTAAACGTAAAGGCTCTTTATCTCCATTATCCATAGGTCCAGTTGAACCAAAACAAGAGCCTAAAACATTTGCGCAAATAACAAAGTACTTTGTTGTATCTAAGATTTTTCCATCTCCGATTAAAGGATCCCACCAACCAGATTTTTTATCGCCTGCATAACGACCCGCTGCATGATGGCTCCCTGTAAGAGCATGGTATACCACTATCGCATTTGATTTCTCTTGATTTAACTTTCCATAAGTCTCATAGGCTAATTTATAAGATTCTAAGATTCGTCCACTCTCCAAATAAAGTGGTTCGTTAAAATGATGAATTGCAGTGTGAACTACCATTTAACGCTCTTTTTTATCGTAAGAAACAAGTTTTTGTATATACAAATTAATTTACTCTATAATTTGGTGCTTCATGCGTAATGATAACATCATGTACATGGCTCTCTTTAAGCCCTGCACTAGTAATCTCTACAAATTCAGCTTTTTCTTGATAATCTTCTATATCACGAGCACCTACATATCCCATAGAAGACCTTAATCCTCCTACTAACTGGTGTATCACACTTTTTACAGTTCCCACATAAGGAACTCTTCCTTCAATTCCTTCAGGAACTAGCTTATCAGCTGCTGTTCCCTCTTGGAAGTATCTATCTGTACTTCCCTTAGTCATAGCGCCGATACTTCCCATCCCTCTATATGTTTTATACTGTCTTCCTTGGTATGTTATAAGCTCACCTGGACTCTCATCAGTTCCAGCTAGTAAGCTTCCAACCATCACACAACTAGCTCCAACAGCCAAAGCTTTTGCAACATCACCAGAATATTTGATACCACCATCTGCGATTACTGGGATTCCATATTTTTTCCCAACAGTAGCACACTCTTCAATCGCACTGATTTGAGGAACACCCACACCAGCTACAATCCTAGTTGTACAGATACTTCCAGGTCCAATTCCTACTTTTATCCCATCAGCACCAGCTTCTATAAGAGCAAGTGCGGCTTCTTTTGTTGCTATATTACCCGCGACTACGTCGATGTCAAATTGTTCTTTGATTTTTTTCACTGTATCAATGATGCCTTTTGAATGTCCATGAGCAGAATCCAAAACAAGAACATCTACTCCTGCTTTTATGAGAGCTTCCGCTCTATCTATCTGTCCAACACCTATCGCAGCTCCAACTCTAAGTCTTCCAAATTCATCTTTATTTGCACTTGGATATTCAACTCTTTTCTTTAAATCCTTAATAGTGATAAGCCCTTCTAATTTACCTTCATCGCTCACAACAGGAAGTTTTTCTACTTTGTTTGTTTTAAAAATTTGCTCTGCTTCATCAAGGGTAGTTCCCTTTTTCACAGTGATTAAAGGCATTTTTGTCATAACAGAAGAAACTGGTTTACTAAATTCATCTTCAAAACGTAAATCTCTATTGGTCAAAATCCCTATAAGTTTTTTGTTTTCATCAACAACAGGAACACCAGAGATTCTATACTCACTCATTATCTCTAAAGCTTCTTTGATACTAGCATCTGGACGAACTGAAACTGGGTCTATGATGATACCACTTTCACTCTTTTTTACTCTTTGAATCTCTCTTGCTTGAGTTGCAATATCCATATTTTTGTGTATAATCCCAAGTCCACCAAGTCTAGCCATCATGATAGCGGCTCTATGTTCAGTTACTGTATCCATAGCAGCTGAAACCAAAGGAGTGTTCAAAGAGACATTTTTACTAAATTTACTTGCTATGTCTACTTCTCTTGGTAAAATTTCTGAATACTTTGGAACCAATAATATATCTTCAAAAGTTAATGCTCGTTTTCTAATTTTCATATTTATATTCTCCTTTTAAGTAAGCAAAGCTTACTGAAAATTCCTCTCAACTCGGCGCTTGCTCCCTCTTTGAGAAAGCTACAGCTTTGCTGAGAGTCCTCCATAATCCCTTTATTTTAATATTTTTTCTAAACTCAAAGCACCATCAAAAAGATTTTGTTCTCCGTATGCTTTTCCTATGAACTGAGCACCTACTGGCATACCATCACTAGCTTTTCCGATAGGCACTGAGATAGCTGGAAGTCCTGCTAGATTTACTGAAATCGTATAAATATCTTGTAAATACATCTCAAGTGGGTCACTTTTTGAGCCAAACTCAAAAGCCGTAGTAGGTGTCACTGGAGTAAAAATCAAATCTGCTTCACTTAGAATCTCTTCAAATCTTGACTTTATAAAGTGTCTTGCTTTTTGCGCCTTGATATAGTAAGCATCATAGTACCCACTACTCAAAACAAAAGTTCCAAGAAGTATCCTTCGTTTAACCTCTTCTCCAAACCCTTCACTTCTTGTTTTTTTATACATCTCTTTGAGGTTTGAACTCTCGGTTCTGTTACCATATCTAACACCATCATATCGTGAGAAATTCGCACTTGCCTCAGCAGCAGCGATAACATAGTAAGTTGCAATATCATATTTTGAATCGCTAAGACTTTTATAAACTATCTTATGTCCTGCTTCTTCTAAAGCTTTTATCGCATTTTTCATCACATCTTTGATGGCATCATTTGCCTCTTCAAGATAATTTTCTATAACTGCGATAGTCTGTTTTTTATCGCTATTGAGTTTATCACTCACTTTTTCATGAACGAGATTTGCACTTGTTGAGTCTTTTATCTCATGACCTGCTATGATATCAAACAAGATAGCTGCGTCTTCTACATTTTGTGTGATTGGACCAATCTGATCTAATGAACTAGAATAAGCACCAAGTCCATAACGACTCACTTTTCCGTAAGTTGGCTTCATCCCCACACATCCACAAAAAGCAGCAGGCTGTCTGATACTACCACCAGTGTCACTTCCTAAAGCTGCTATCGCGATACCAGCAGCAACAGCAGCAGCACTTCCACCACTACTACCACCAGGAACGCATTTTGTGTTGTGAGGATTCAGTGTTTTACCATAAAAGGAAGTTTCTGTTGAGCTACCCATCGCAAACTCATCCATGTTTGTTCTCCCAAAAGGGGCTAAACCATGAGATAGCATTTTATCGATAACAGTTGCATTATAAGGGGCAACATACCCTTGTAAGATATTTGACGCACTTGTGACATTCCAACCCATAACTTGGATATTGTCTTTGATTGCTATCGGGATTCCTTCACCATACTCGCTGATTTGTATCCCTTGTAACTGCTCAACATATGCTCCTAGTTCTTTCTTTTCTTCGATAGCCTTTTTTAAATCTTCTCTTAAGGCAATAATTTCTTCTTTTGGAAGTTGTAACGCTTCTTTTAAAGTTATCAATGCCACTCCTTATACTTTTTTTAATTTTACTAGCCAAATACCTATGGCAATGACAACGCAGATAATAGCTACTGTTATAAGCACAAAACCAAACTCTAATGGAGTTGATGTATCAAGCATTGATGACCTTTTCACATCTTGGGCATAATCCCTCTTCTACATCAGCTTTATACTTCCAACATCTTGGGCATTTATGTTCACTTGCTTTTTTGATTTGGAAGCTATCCCCTAAGAGTTCAAAACTACTTACAACTTCGCCTTCCATCTCCGCTTTAACACCACTTACAGTAAACCAATCTTCAGCATCTGTCTCATTCAATCTTTTTACATGTAAAGATTTTGTCACGAGTACAAGTTCTAAAGTTGACTTGATAGTTTTCTCTTTTTTGAGTGTATCTACAATCTCAAAAAACTTTTCTCTCGCTTCCATCATGAAAGCTCTATCAAAATCAACACTTACCTCTTCAAGAGGTTTATAAACCAAATCAAAAACGTCTTTTGCATCCTCTTTGATAACTTCTGGGGCATACTCTAAAATCTCATCAACAGTATATGTCAAAGTTGGAGCGATAAGAGCTAAAAGACGCTGCGCGATAAGAGCTGTTGCACTTGCGCTTGAAAGTCTTGCGATATCATCTTCTTTGTTACAATAAAGTCTATCTTTTGAGATATCCAGATAAATCCCACTAAGTTCAACAGTGATAAAATGACTTAGAGCAGAAAAACCTTTTGTAAAGTCATACTCTTTAAAACTTTTTTCTACTTTATCAAATACCTCTTTAGCCTCAGCCAAAATCCATCTATCTAAAGTCCCCATCTTTGAAACAAGAAGTATCTCTTTTAAGTCTCCTGTATTTGCCAACAAAAATCTACATGTATTTCTGATTTTTCTATACTGTTCACTTAGCTGTTTTAAGATATTGTCACTAATTTTCAAATCAGTTGAGTACTCACTCATACCAACCCAAAGGCGAAGAATCTCAACACCATATTTTTTTGCGATATCATTAGGTGCTACTACATTTCCTTTGGATTTACTCATCTTTTCACCCTTCTCATCAACCGTAAAGCCATGAGTAAGGATTTTGCCATATGGAGCATGTCCACGAGCAGCAGTGGAGACTAGAAGTGAACTTTGAAACCAACCTCTATGTTGGTCACTTCCTTCTAAGTACATACTAGCAGGATAATCTCCAGCATCATATTCACGAGACTCTAAAACAGCTCTCCAAGTACTTCCACTATCGAACCAAACATCTAAAATATCCATTACTTTTTCTAAATTTTGTGGTTCATATCCACTTCCAGGATAGAGTAAATCTTTGATTTCCATATCCCACCAAGCATCAGCACCATGACGTTCAAATATCATAGCTGTATAATTTAAAACTTTTTCATCAAAGATTGGTTTTCCTGTTGTTTTATCTCTAAAAAAGGCGATAGGAACACCCCAATCTCTTTGTCTTGAGATACACCAATCAGGTCTGTTTTCTATCATAGTGCCTAAACGATTTATGCCACTTGCAGGATAAAAACGAACTTTTTGAAGCTCATTTGTTGCCATTTCTCTAAGAGTATTTTCATTTTCACCCTTTTCATCCATCGCTATAAACCACTGTTTAGTTGCTCTATAAATCACTGGTTGATGTGTTCTCCAACAGTAAGGATAAGAGTGAGAAAATTTTGAACATTTTAAAAGAGAATTACCTAGTAACTCTAAGATACGCTCATTTGCTTTAAAGATATGCTCTCCTACAAAACTCTGTGGATTAGGAAGGAGTCCTTCTCTCACAACCGTTTCATCATAACAGCCTCTTTCATCTACTGGCATTACAACTTCTAAGCCATAATGTAACCCCACACGATAATCCTCTTCACCATGTCCTGGAGCAGTATGTACACAACCACTTCCCCCATCCATAGTAACGTGTTCTCCCAACACAAGTTTAGAATCTCTGCCATTTAAAGGAGAAGTAGCATACAAGTTTTCAAGCAAAGAAGCTTTGAAAGTTTTTATGATTTTACCTTTGATTACCTCTTGTTCGATGAGATTATCATAAAGTGGCTTTGCTACGATATAACCATCTTCAGTTACAACATAATCAACTTCTGGATTAAATGCGATAGCAACGTTCGCTGGTAAAGTCCAAGGAGTTGTTGTCCAGATGATAACACTAGCTTCTGTAACATCAAGAGCTTTTTTAGCATCATCTTTCAAAGGATATGCCACAAAAATCGAATAATCCTCTTTATCTTTATACTCCACTTCAGCTTCAGCCAAAGCACTTCTTGCTGCCCAAGACCAATAAACTGGTTTACTTCTTTCTACCAAAAGCCCTTTTTTCGCAACTTCACATAATGCTCTATAGATATCTGCTTCAAAGTCAAACTTCATAGTCATATAAGGATTTGACCAGTCCCCTATAACACCTAAAGATTTGAACTCTTCTCTTTGAATATCGATGAACTTTCTTGCATGTTCGCGGCATAATTCTCTAATTTTACTTTTTGCTAATGTATCTTTTTTCTCTTTTCCAATGTCTTTTTCAACTTGTTGCTCTATCGGCAATCCATGGCAATCCCAACCTGGAACATATCTAACATTGTCTCCAAAAAAGTAGTGCGTTTTAACGATAATGTCTTTTAAAACTTTATTTAAAGCGTGTCCTATGTGAATGTGTCCATTTGCATAAGGAGGTCCATCATGTAAAAAGAAGCTATTTTTAGCATCTTTTCTATTAGCTTTCATCTTCTTGTATGCAAAGTCATTTTCAAACCATCTTGTATATCTTTTTGGTTCATTTTCTGGTAAATTTCCTCGCATAGGAAAATCTGTCTTTGGGAGGAGTAAAGTATCCTTAAAATCCATTCTTTTGTCCTTAGAGTCTACTACGTCTTTGTATAGTATAAAATTAGGCAATTTTATCTAAAATCTATTTAATTTCTTCTTACCTACTTGTAAGTGTATGCTATAATAGGTCACTATCAAAAATCAAGAGGTCTTTTATGCAAACTTCACTCATCATCGTTGGGCAATCGTTAAGTCTTAACAAGCCATTTTTAGAATATATCTTTTTACATATACAAAAGTATATAAACTCATTTGATGCAACATACTACTTTGACAATAACGATAAAAATATTTTGTTAAATCTTGAAAAAATCATCAATGAAAGTGAACAAATCATCATCGTTTCTTCTAAAAACAGTTTTAACACTATCAGCAAAATTTTGTGTACACTATCTCAAGACTCTTTAGAGTTAAAAGCAGAAACGCTCATACCTTCAAAATCTCCTCTATTTTCAAAAGACTCCTATAAACTTCTTGTAGAAGAAAAACCAATCTATGCTATCTGTGCTCTTGAAACACAAATATTGCCACCTTTACATGTAGAAATGATTTCTCCTTGTGACACCTTTTTTATCGTTGGTTTAGATGAAGATTCTACAAAGATTCTTTTAGAACCATTAGCAGCAACTTATGATGTGAAACTTGTTACAACGAAGATAGTTGAGGGTTTTTCAAAGGTTAAAGCAATAGCTTCAAAATATGGAGATATTGAGAGTTTTATCCATGCATCAATGGCTCTTTTCCCTGATAAAATCATCAAAAATGACAATATCATGGAACATATCGTATCTTCTTTAAAACAGAACAATAAAACACTAAGTACAGCAGAAAGTTGTACTGGCGGACTTATCGCTTCACTCATCACAAGTGTTAGTGGCTCGTCTGAAGTTTTTCATGGAGGTGTTGTGAGTTATTCTAATGACATTAAACGCTCTTGGCTAGGAGTAAGTAAAGAGACTTTACAAAACTATGGAGCAGTAAGCGAACTCTGCCTTAGAGAGATGATGGAAGGTGTTTTAAATGCAAGTAACTCTGATTTTGCTGTCGCAACAAGTGGCATAGCTGGTCCTAGTGGAGGCAGTGTTGAAAAACCTGTTGGAACAGTTTTCGTTGGAGCTAGAGATACTAAAGGAGAAGTTTTAGTAGAAAGAGTCTTGCTACAAGGGGATAGAAACTATATACAACATCAAAGTTGCTACCATGCTTTAAGGCTTTTACTATTAGTCGGAAAAGAGTATTTTTTCAAAAAATAATTTTTTTTAGAAATTCTCTTGACAAATGTTTTTTTTTTGCCTATAATTTCAACCTCATTACGAGATGAAGCTAAAATGACTCGTTAGCTCAGCCGGTAGAGCATCTCCCTTTTAAGGAGGTGGCCGTTGGTTCGAATCCAACACGGGTCACCATTGTTTTTAGTGCGACCCCTTCGTCTAGTGGTCCAGGACCCCGCCCTTTCACGGCGGTAACAGGGGTTCAAATCCCCTTGGGATCACCATTTTAAAGTTTTAAATTCTATTTGCTCTTTGGCGAAATCCCTCATTTTCATAGATATCAATCTCAGTCGAATACTCTTTATTGACCTTTTTTAATTCATAATCCATAAAAGCTATGAGTTTTGCATCTGCTTGTTTGTGGCTGGAGATAAGAAGAACAAAATTAAGATGGAGTTTTGCATCTTTTGGCATTTTGCCCTTTACTTTTGGAGGGAAAGGAAACTCTTTAACAACTTTCATAACAGCATTTGTCAGATCATTTTTTGTGCTTTTTCTATTTGCTGCAATCTCTAACAAATCTTCAATAGTAATTTTTCTTTTTTCTAATATCTCATTTGGATCTTTCAATACTCTTTTACGCACTACTGTCTTTTTGCCAAAAGAAGAAAAAACCATAATTAAAATTAAAACGATAATAATCGATAAAACAGAGATAAGTGTCACAATGAGCTGTTTTTCTTGCAAACCTCAACCTTACATGTAAAGATATTGTAATTATAGCAAATAAAAAAGTATATACCCCGATTAAAGGGCATATACTAAAAATTAAAGTGTTTTTGAGAGGTCTCTTTTTGGATAAGCAAGCGCGATAACACTAAAGACTACCGCAACTGTATAGTAGACAAACATTGGTATCGGAACAGGGTCTCCTGCTGCGTATGAGTGCATACCTGAGAGGTAAAAGTTTACACCAAAATAAGTCATGATTATCGAAGCAAAAGCCAATGTTGAAGCCACAGCAAAGGCAAACTGGTTGTTTAAAGAAGGAACAAATCTAAAATGAACAATCGCAGCATAAATCAATATAGAAACTAATGCCCAAGTCTCTTTTGGATCCCAACCCCAATATCTTCCCCAACTCTCATTTGCCCAAACTCCACCTAAGAAGTTTCCGATAGTAAGAAGACTAAGTCCTAAAATCATAGACATTTCATTGATTCTAGTTGCCTCTATGATATTTCTTTGAATCTCTTCATTGCGGGCATCATTAAGCCCTTTTTTCTTCATAATAAAGAGTATAAGGGTAAAAAACCCAAGTAGCGAACAAAGACCTAAAAATCCATAACTTGCTGTTATAACAGAGACATGAATGTTCAGCCAATATGATTTTAGTACTGGTACTAAAGTTGTGATTTGTGCATCCATCCAACTTAAGTGAGCAACAAATAAAGTAACCCCAGCCAAAATAGATGTTAACGATAAAGAGACGATAGATTGCTTTGAAAAAAAGATACCCGAGAGTGCTATCGCCCATGCAATATATATCATAGATTCATAGCCATCACTCCATGGAGCGTGTTCTGCTATGTACCATCTAAGAGCCAATCCAAAAGTATGGATAACAAAAGCTGCGATATTGACAACATAGACTATCTTTGTGATTTTTTCGATTTTGAGTTTTGGTTTGAGCATTTTTGCAAAGATAAAACCTAACAACAAAAATCCACTTACAAGATAAAAAGGTGTGAGCCTTTGAAAGATTTGTGCTTTATTAAAAAACATCTCTGCACCTATCCTACTAGGACTTGGCATAATCTCTTTTGCATACAATTCTTGATAATTTTTGATTTTTTCTACCAACTCATCAGCTCTAGTCCAATCGCCTTTTTCTAAACCCTCAGAGATGGCTTCAAAATAACCACCTAAAATCTTTCGTATATATTCGCTCTCTTCGGCTGGAAATCTTGAAATAGCTACTTTAAGACTATACCAAGTATAGTTTTCATCTCCTATTTTTGGTATCATCCTAAAAATCTCACCTGTATAAACCATATAAATGATATTTACTCTCTCATCAACTTTGATAACATCTTTATCAAATTTATTTTGTTGTGCAGGCTTTTTTCTACTAGCTTCTTCTGAATACTTAGTTAGTTTGTAAGTAAATTCACCTTGGGTTTCAAAAAAATCATTAAAAGAAGCATAATTATCACTCTCATTAAGCCCTATAATCTTTTTAAGTTCAGGATGAAATACTTTTATCATCTTTTGGTTTTGCCATTTTGTTGGATGAGTCATCATGCCTAAAATAACTTGATTTGCACTCAAACCTTTATAAGAACTTTTTCTATATACCTTATTAAGCACTTCGCTTGAAACTGTATCGATAGGTTTAATTCTCCCATCAGCGCTTTGAACTAAGATTTCTCCAAATTTATCCGCATGATGTTTATCATACAGCTTTAAAAACTCTAAATCTTTTTGTGTATCTGCTTGTGCTGCTGTTACATTAAAGATGGAACTTGCCAGAAGAAAAACAAAAAGAATAGACTTCATTTTTTGCATATCCCTTTGAATCATAGAAGAGAGTTTTCTAAATCGACTCTTAGGATTCATAAAGTTTAAAATCATCCCTAAAGAGAGAAGAAAATAACCTAGATAAGTAGGCCACTTACCAGGATCGGCATTTACTGAGAGAATCGTTCCTTTCTCATCTTGGTCATAAGAAGATTGGAAAAATCTAAATCCTCTATAATCTAAAACATGATTCATATATATTCTATAAGGCATATTTACACCTTTTTCATTATCTATAACTTCTACCTCACTTGCATAAGACATAGGAGATCTTGAACCAGGATAGCGATCAAGTTGGAAGTCATTTAGCTTTAAAAAGAAAGGCAAACTAAGTACCTGTGAGCCCCAATTCATTTTAAAATCTACACCTGCTATACTAAAGTTTTCCTCTAGCCCCACACTTCCCTTACCTCTTCCTATAAGTCCCACCTCTTTTGTTTGTCCATCAAAGGTAACAGTTGTAACTACTGCAGAGAAAGCACCTTGCTTTGGTTCTTGGCTATGAACTAACTTCTCTTTACCATGCATACCTATAAATTTTGGAGCAAAATTTGTGTTGCCTATGGTATATAATTGTCCTTTTATAAATTCAATTTGAGAATTTGCAGGATAAGTACCTCTTGTATTTTCTAACATTTTAAACCAAGAAATCTCTTGGGTTGCTTGGACATATATTTTGCTATCTTGGATATAAAATCTCACGATAGGCTTATCTGTTCTTTGCGTCGTAGCTTCAAAAGTAAAGATATGACTTTCATCCTCTTTTATATCCCCTTTTCTCAAGATAGCTCTGCCAGTTTCTCCTTTGGAGCTAACCATCATAGAGATTATCGGTTCACCATCTTTATCCTCAACCACTTCATAACTTGCATTTGGTATGAACTCTTTAAAAGAGACATGAGCTACCTTCTCTTTGAGTTTCAAATCGAAAGAAAAATCATTTGAACCAAAAGTAGAAAAAATCTTTTTTATTTGGTTTGCATAGACTACACCATCTTCTTTAGCTTCTATACTCACAAAAACATCACTAGAAACAATCCTGTTTTGACTCTCCCCTTCTCTTATGTGCATAGAGCCTTCATACCCCATATATCTTGTTATACCAGAACCTAATAAGATAACCAAAAAACCTACATGAAACATCAAAGAGGGGAGTTTTTGAAAAGAGATAAGTTTATAAGCAAAGATATTAACAACGATAGTGATACCTAAAATTATCTGTATCCATTCAAACCATTTGGTCGTATAAATCGCAGACCAACTTGCATCAACACCAAAATCATTTTCTACAAAAGTAGCAACGCCACTTACAAGTGCAAATAAAAATAAAAAAATAATCGCTACTTTCATTGAAAAAAGTTTTTTCAAGAAATTATCCATACAAATCCTTTTAGAGGTATCCTTTAATTAAAACAGAAAATATTAACTTATTTTTATAAATATAAGTTAAATACTGACAGTGAGATTTTAGTAAAAGAGGCTTTGAGAAGCTGTGATATACATCAAGAAAGATAAGAGAGCCTTATATTGGCTCTTCTTACATGTAAAACT
This sequence comes from Sulfurospirillum sp. UBA12182, assembly GCA_002742765.1. Taxonomy (GTDB): domain Bacteria; phylum Campylobacterota; class Campylobacteria; order Campylobacterales; family Sulfurospirillaceae; genus UBA6810. The sequence goes on from DLUF01000045.1 coordinate 65,542, forward strand.
ATCCACCAAGATATTTTTGTCGGATAGTATCATCACCTATCATATCTTTAGCAATGCCTTGCATCGCTATTTTTCCATTTTCCAAAACATAAGCATAGTCAGAAATTTTAAGTGCAGCAAAAGCATTTTGTTCTACCAAGAGTATAGTTATGCCCTCTTCTTTTAACTTAACAATAGTTTCAAAAACCTCACCAACTATCTTAGGAGCAAGTCCAAGGCTTGGTTCATCTAGCATTAAAAGTTTAGGTTCACACATCAAAGCTCTACTAATTGCTAGCATTTGCTGTTCTCCACCACTGAGTGTTCCAGCCATTTGATTTCTTTTTTCTTTGACTCTAGGGAAAATCGTATACATTACCTCGCGTAAGCGCTCATAATTTTCATCATTATTAAAAGCACCCATACGAAGATTTTCTTCAACACTTAAGTTGATAAAGATTCTTCTTCCTTCAGGAACAAGGGCAAGCCCTCTTTGAACAAGTGTATGTGTTTTATGGTTAATTGTGTCAAATCCACTAAAATTTACCTCACCTGTTTTTTTCACACTATTTAAAAGCGCTGCTAAAGTTGAAGTTTTTCCTGCACCATTTGAGCCGATAAGAGAGACTATCTGTCCCTCTTTTACTTCAAAATCTATCCCTTTTACGGCTTCTATAAGACCATAATATACATGTAAATTTTTAACACTAATCATGAATAAAATCTCCTAAATATGCAGCAACAACTTCTGGGTCTTTGATAGCGTCACTTGGTTTACCTTCAAAGATACTCTTTCCATAATCCAATACAAGTACTCTATCACACAGCTGATTTACAAATTTCATGTCATGTTCGATTAAAAGCACTGTCAAATCAAAATCTTCTCTAGCTTTATAAATCAAATCAGCTAACTCTTTTGTTTCAGCAGGATTCATCCCTGCCGCTGGCTCATCTAAAAGTAGTAGTTCTGGATTTGTTGCGAGTGCTCTTGCAATCTCAACTTTTCTTTGTTGACCATAACTCAAATCAGTAGCTTTATGTTCTGCAAATTTTTCTATTCCTAGATATTTTAGTATTTCCATCGCTTTTGCTCTAATTCTCTTCTCTTCCCCAAAAAAACGAGGAAGCCTTAAAATCGATTCTGCAAAAGAGTAACGAGCTTGAAAATCAAATCCGATAAGAACATTATCTAAAACACTCATTGATTTAAAAAGTCGTATGTTTTGAAAAGTTCTAGCAACTCCTCTTCTTACTATCTGGTGGGGTTTGAGTCCATGAAGAGTCTCATTTCTAAAGAAAACTTCTCCTTCACTCGCTTCGTAGTTACCTGTTATGATATTGAACATTGTTGTTTTTCCAGCACCATTTGGTCCAATAAGTCCATATATCTCTTTTGGTGCAACACTAAAGCTTGTCTCTTTAATCGCAGTTACACCACCAAAATTTTTCGTAACTTTATCAACTTTTAGTATCATGACTCACCTCTTTTCTTTTTAAAAAGGTCTTTGAGTTCACGTTTACCCATAATCCCCTCACGTGCGAAAAGCATAACAAAAATAAGTATAATTGAGAAAACAACCATTCTCATTCCAGGCATTGCTGGAGTTTCAACGATACCAAAGATATTCATAGGTTCATCTAAAAATCTCATCCATTCACTTCCCCCCATCACAAGAACTGTACCAATGATAGCTCCTGTTGTACTTCCTAAACCACCTAAAACGATGATAATAAGAAGTTGGAATGTTAAGAAGAAAGTAAATAAATCTGGCGAGATACTCGTTAAAAGTGCTGCAAGTAATCCTCCACCAACACCTTCTAAAAATGCAGATGTACAAAATGCCATTGTTTTGATTTTAAAAGTATTTACCCCCATTGCAATCGCAGCATCTTCATCATCTCTTATCGCTTTCATAGCACGACCAAACTTTGAATCAACAATATTAAGTATAGCGATAACTGCTAAAAGTGCTACTCCTCCAGTCCAGTAAAGGTTAGAAAATTCTGGAATATCATTTAAACCTAATGAACCATTTGTAATCTCAGGATTGTTTATAGCTAAAATCCTAATGATAAAACCAAAACCTAAAGTAACGATAGCTAAGTAATCCCCTCTTACCCTAAAAACAGGAAAAGAGAGTGCTAAAGCTAACAGAGCAGAAAATGTTCCAGCGAAAAACAGTGCCCAAACAAAGTTTGCCTGAAGTGCTAAAACCCAAGGATATGGAGACTCTATGTCATATTGATACTCTTTTGCATCTGCATCCAAAAGTAGTAAAGCTGCTACATATGCACCAATAGCCACAAAACCATTTGGCTCTAGGGAAAACTGACCTGTAACACCATTTATAAGGTTGTAACTAACTGCTAAAATGATAAAAATAGCAATATTGTTTAAAATTCTTACCGTATACTCATCTAAGTGAGTTTGTGCAAACCATATAAACCATAGTGTTGCAGCTACTATGGCCAAATTTATCCATTGATCTTTTTTTATTATAAAACCCATATCTAAAACCTACTCTTTTCAAAATCATATCCAAGGATTCCTGTTGGTTTAAATAACAAAACTAAAATTAAAAATACAAACGCAAAGGCATCCTTATAACCACCAAGTTCTGGCATAAAAGCGATAACAACTACTTCTGTAAATCCGATGATAAATCCTCCAAGTACTGCTCCAGTTACACTACCGATACCACCAACAACTGCTGCTGCAAAAGCTTTAAGCCCTATGAGAACACCCATCATCGGCTCAACCGTAGGGTAATTCAAAGCCCAAAAAACTCCTCCGACAGCTGCTAGTGCTGAACCCATTCCAAAAACTATCATAATGATTCTATTTGCATCTATGCCCATGAGATTTACGGTATTTACATCAAATGCTAAGGCACGAATTGCCATACCGTATTTTGTTTTGAAAAGTACCCAAAGTATACCACCAAGTAAAATCAAAGTTACTATGGGAACAAGTAAAGAGGAGACTGAAAAGACAAGTCCTCCAAGATTGAGAATGTGGCTCATATAATCTGGCACTGGAAATGCTCTAGGAACACCACCAAAAAAGACATTAAAAGCATTCTCTAAAAAGAAGCTGATACCAATAGCAGTAATCAAAAGTGAAATTTTTGGTGCATTTCTCAATGGTTTATAAGCTATTTTATCAGTAAGCATACCAAGAGTTGCTGAACCCACAACTGCCAAAAGAGCAGCAGCAGCAAAAGGCAAATCCAACACTGCGATACCAAAATAACCCAAAAAGGCACCTACCATCATTATATCACCATGGGCAAAGTTTATAAGTCTCAAAACTCCATAAACCATCGTATAGCCGATAGCGATAAGTGCATACATGCTGCCAAGACTAAAGCCATTGACCATTTGTTGCATAAATGTTAAAAAATCCATCCATAACCTTTAAATTTTTTACAAATTTTTCAAAACAGTTTTGAAAAAAGCTCAAAGCTGTTTTGAAAAATCACACAAAGAGAGTCAAAAGACTCTCTTCATTATTAAGGATTAACAGTTGTTTTATAAACCATTTTCCCATTTTTAAATTCTTTGATTACAGCAGAACGAGATGCATTTCCTGATTCATCAATGTTCAATACACCTGATACGCCTTCAAAGTTTTTAGTATTTTTAATCTCTTTGTTGATACAAACGCTATCTGTTGGGTCAGCACATTTGTTCATTGCTGCTAACATTACGTTATATGTATCAGCACCAAGAGCTGTAAAAGAGTTCATCTCTTTTTTACCAGTTTTCTTTTCATAAGCTGCTATAAAATCTTTAGAAGCTTGTGTTGGAGGCGCACTATAATCAAAGAAGTCTGTAAACATATAACCTTCTATTGCATCACCACCAAGGTCTATCATCGTTTGATTTGCAACACCATCTCCTGAGAACATAGGTTTGTTAAGTCCTATATCTTTTGATTGACGTGCAATTAGAGATGCTTCTGGGTGGTATAAAGGTAAAAACATAAAATCTGGATTTGCAGATTTTACTTGAGCAACAACTGCTTTAAAATCTTTATCACCTGAAGTTACTTTTACTTCTTTAGTTATTTTACCACCAGCTTTTGTAAAAGCTTTTTCAAATGCTTTTGCAAGACCTAGTGAATAAACTTGTGCCTGATCTGAGATAACCGCTGCTGTTTTATATCCTTGTGAGATAGCATAATTTGCTATAACTTCACCTTGAAATGAGTCCATAAAACAAACACGATTTGCAAATTCTCTTTTTGCAGTAAGTTTATCATTTGTCGCAACTGAAGCGATAACTGGAATTTTTTTCTTTTCAGCAACTGCGATAACTGCTGCTGTATTACTACTTGTAAGTGCACCTAAAATCCCTACAACACCATCTGCACTGATAAGTCTAGTTGTAGCAGTTGAAGTTTCAACTTTATCACCTTTGTTGTCAACTAAAACCAACTTTACAGTATCCCCATTTTTGAGAGTTGGCTGCAACTCATTTGCAAGCTCAATTCCTTCATAAGTCACTTGACCATAAGCAGCAAGTGGACCACTCATAGGCATAACAGCACCTATCTTAATCTCTTTTGCAACAGAAAACGAAGCTAAAAGCGCAGCAGCTGTTGCTAATGTAGCAAGTTTTTTCATTGAAACTCCTTGGATTGTTAGACATCTTGCGAAACCTTTTCATGTGCTTACATGTAGCTTTGCAAGAAGCCCTTATAACATAAGGAATTATTATAGCCAATTTTTCTTTAGTTGTACTTTGTTAGAGAGATTAAAATTTTAGCAGTAGTGATTGCCATATAGGCAATCACATAGAATTATCATTGGAGATAAGAACTTTTTGCTTCGTTTGAATTTTCCTCTTGATTATCTGAAGAAGAGATAGGTGATGTAGCTATGTCTTTACCATTTTTGATACTATAGATATATACTGCAATTGACTGCATTTCTTCAGAAGTAAGATTATCTGCATGTGGCTTCATAAGAAGTCGTAGACTTCCTCCAAATTGACCTGTATAATTTTCTCTATAACCATCTAATAATTCAATAATTTTTAACGGTTCTAACTCCACTAACTTATGTGGTACTGTATAAGAATTTTCATCAGCATTTTTTCCATGACATTGTGCACAATCATTTTGGTATAAAGTCTTTCCTTGATTTACATCTGCATATTTTAATGCTTCAGCATCATCATTCATAAAAGCAGAAAGAATAGTTTGTGTAGTTGATTTGTGTCTTTTTGAGCTTTCTTCCGTTTTTTCACGTACAGTAATATCGACTTTTCCATCTTTAGAATATTGCTCCACTAGAGCTTTTAAGTCTTCAGCAAATTTTCCTTTTGCTTCAAAAACATAAGATTTATCTTCAGCAGATAAACAAAGAGTTAGAAGGAAAAGAAGTGAGGCAACTTTTTTTAACATAGAAATTCCTTTGAAAAAATATCAAAGATTATAGCAAATTTTTCTTTAGAGAGACTTTTTGTAAGGAGTGGGCAAAAAAAAAGGCCATGAAGCTTCAAAAAGCTCATGACCAGAATATTTTTATAGATTAGAAAGAGTATTTAGCTTCGAATCTGAAATAATCTTTATCTAAATCTTTACCCATATCAGAGTATTTAACATAAGTATTCAAGTTTTTAGAAACACTATATGAAATTTCACCCCAAGTTTCATCAGCTTTATCATCTGACACATCTGCTTCTGCATGTGCATAACCTAGTTTTGCACCATATTTACCATATGTTACACCAGCAGTTGCATAGTAAACTTCAGCATCAGCCATGTTAGAGATTTCATAAGGAAGTTTCCATCCTGAATTTGAAGTAAGAACACTTGAATCACCACCTGCTATAGAGTTAACGCCTTGGTCTTTATCATTTTTGTTGTAACCAGCAGTTAAACTAAACATATCCAATGTTCCTGTTGCTTCAATACCAAAAAATTGACCATTGTCTTCTGCACCTGCTCCAAGAACATTCATAACTCCATCACCAAGTTTTGTATTAATG
>DLUF01000037.1 GCA_002742765.1 Sulfurospirillum sp. UBA12182
TACAAAATTTATTAGTAGGAGTACAAAATGAAAAAAACAGTTTTAGCTTCGGCTTTGGTTATAGGACTTTTATCGACATCAGCTTTTGCTTTTATGGGTGATTGCCAAAGAGGTGATGGCATGATGCAAAAAAGACAAGATTGCCAAATGCAAGACAAGAGAATGGGTTGTGATAGGGGAGATTTTAGAATGAATCACAAAGGAATGCAAAGAGGTGGAGAGATGAGAATGTTTTCTAACCTTGACCTTAGTGATGAGCAAAAGTACAAGCTCTCTATCTTGCATGATGAGATGAGACTAGAGATGAAAAAATCTATGGGGATGAAACAAGAAAGACCTATGCAAAAGTTTGTAAATGAAAATGGTTTTGATGAAAAAGGGTTTAAAAAGTACATGGATGAAAGACATGAGAAGATGATAGCCCTCCGAGCAGCTCATATGAAAAAAGTTTTTGCAGTTTTAACACCTGAGCAAATCGCAAAATTAAAAACTCTCTAAACTCATAAAAAGGGGATTTTCCCCTTTTTTACTCTCAAAAAATGTTATAATTGCCTATAAAATGAGTAGGATATTGTAAATGATTAATGTTTTAATGATAGAAGATGATGCTGAATTTGCAGAAATTTTGAGTGAATACTTGGCTCAGTACAATATAAAAGTAACTAATTATGAAGACCCATATCTAGGTCTGAGTGCTGGGGTAAAAAAGTATGATTTGCTTATCTTAGATTTAACACTTCCAGGGATGGATGGTTTAGAAGTTTGCAAAGAAGTAGTTGAAAAATACGGCATTCCTGTTATCATATCAAGTGCTAGAAGCGATGTTAGCGATAAAGTTATAGGACTTCAAATAGGTGCTGATGACTACCTTCCAAAACCCTATGATCCAAAAGAGATGTACGCTAGGATTCAAAGCTTGATAAGAAGATATAAAAAAGCAAATGCAAATGAGGGTGAAAAAAGCAATAGTGATTTTAGAATTGATGAAAAACGTCATGAAATTTTCTTAAATGAAGCTCCTTTAAATTTAACACCAGCAGAGTATGAAATCCTCTCTTATATGCTCAAACAACATGGCTTTTCGATTTCTCGTGAGCAGTTAGTGTATAACTGTAAATCGCTAAAAGACAAAGGTTCAAAGAGTTTAGATGTTATCATAGGACGCTTAAGAGCGAAGATTGGGGATAGTTCAAAAAATCCAAAATATATCCATTCTGTAAGAGGTATAGGATATAAACTAGTCGGATGAAAAACAACTCTTTAAGCAATAAAATTACCTTAGTTTTTATATTTTCTATTGCTCTTTTATGTATGTTCTTTTTTGTTTTGATGAAGTATCAGAGCGAAAAAAATCTGGAAAATATGAAAGAGAGGCAACTTCAATCTATCAACTATATCTTTGTCTTGTATAGAAACAATCTCTCCCCACAAGGGATTAATGAATATTTTAGTAATTTTGGATTAAAGCCTGTTCAAAATGCAAATCTCAAAGCTTCTGTTCTTTCAAAAGGTGTGGTTGTATTTCAAAAATCATCTGCTTTAGGAGAGTTTTCTTCTATAATTTATAATGATAAATATTACTTGCATATAGATAACCTTATCTCTAGTATTTTGCTTGAAAGCAAGTACAACAAACGCCCAAATGATATCTTATGGCTTATCTTTGCAGCAGCTTTAGTGCTTCTTATCTCGATTTATATCTCGATTTTAAGAAGTATCTCTCCACTCAAACAACTCTCTTCAGAGATTAAAAAATTTGCATCAGGACAGCTTGATATAGATTGTAAAAGTGATAAAGATGATGAGATTGCTGAGGTTGCAAATGAGTTTGATAGAGCAGCTTCAAAACTAAAAGATTTGATAAATTCAAGACAACTTTTTTTAAGAACGATTATGCATGAGTTAAAAACTCCTATCGGTAAGGGGAGAATCGTAGCAGAAATGCTTCAAGATGTAAAAGCAAAAAACAGATTAGTGAGTATCTTTGAGAGGTTAGACTTGCTTATTAGTGAGTTTTCAAAGTTAGAACAGATAGTCTCTAAAAACTACTCTTTACAGATAAAAGAGCATAAATTTGTCAACATACTTGAACAAGCCATTGACCTTTTGATGCTTGAAGAAGAAAAAAGAGCTTTACATGTAAACGAACAAAATGTAGATGAGAGTTTGTATTTGAAGGCTGATTTTGACTCTTTTAGTTTAGCTTTAAAAAACTTAATGGATAATGCGATAAAATACTCCCCGCAAAAAAGGGTTTATGTAAGAACTGAAGGCAAAAAGATATATATAGAAAATTTTGGAAAACCTTTAGAGATGGATATCGAAGAGTATGAAAAACCTTTTGTCTCTGGGAAAAATGAACTCAAGCCAGGTCTAGGACTTGGGCTTTATATCGTAAAAAATATTATTAAGCTTAACAACTTAGAGCTGAGTTATGAGTATAAAGATGAAAAACACTGTTTTATTATAGATACGGGTGATAAATGAAAAAAAATAGAGGTTTAGAAAAGTTTGATAACCTTGTAGAAGCTTTAAGTACTCTTCCTACTGTTGGCAAGAAATCTGCCCTACGTTTTGCATATCATCTCATTTTAAATGATACTTTCAATGCTATGAAATTAGCAAATGCGATAGAGAGTGCTATAAGAAGTGTTAGAAGTTGTGCAAGATGTGGTGGACTTAGTGAGCATGAGATTTGTGATATCTGTTTAGATGAGCATAGAGACCATACAAAACTTTGTATCGTAGAGAGTGCTAAAGATATCTTGGTTTTAGAAGAAAACAACCTTTATGATGGCTTGTATTTTGTTTTGAATAATTTGGAAGAAGAGACTTTGTTTCAGTTAAAAGAGATTATAAAAGAAGAGATAAAAGAAGTCATCTTTGCCTTAACACCTTCCCTTTCCAATGATGCTGTTATCTTGTTTGTTGAAGATAAACTAAGTGAATTTGACTTAGAATTTAGTAAAATCGCTCAAGGCGTACCAACAGGAGTACACCTTGAAAATGTAGATTTTCTCTCTTTATCAAAAGCTTTGAGTGCGAGAACTAAGGTATAGTTTTATTGTTAAGAAAAAATCTCTCTAAGAGCTTTTTTGTTCACTTTGCCTACGCTTGTTTTTTCTATCGCTTCAACGATTTGAATCTTTAAAAGCATACTTTCTCTTGCCATAATCCCTTTTTTAATGAAATCTTTTGCAAATGCAAGTATCTCTTTCTCACTTGTTTCTTGTTTTAGTACAACAAGCGCCAAAGGTCTCTCTCCCCATCTCTCATCATTTTGAGCTATGACGGCAACTTCACTGACACTAGGATGCTGGTTGATGATATCTTCAAGTTCAAGAGAGCTTATCCACTCACCTCCTACTTTGATAACATCTTTTGTTCTATCTGTGATTTTTATAAAATTTTCTTGGTCGATATTTGCCACGTCTCCTGTATGCAAATACCCACCAGCCCAAAGCTGTTTTGAATTTTTTTCATCTTTAAAATAACCCTGCGTTAACCAAGGAGCTTTTACTACTATTTCCCCTGTACTTTCTCCATCATGAGTAATTTCTTTCATCTCTTCATCAACTATTTTTGCCTCAACCAAAGCCAACGTTTTTCCTGTTTTTACACGTAGCTCACACTGTTTATCTATATCTAAGAGTAACTCCTCTTGTGAGAGTTTTGCCAAAGAGAGGATAGGGCAGGTTTCACTCATCCCATATCCTGTGAAGATATCAATCCCATGTAATAAAGCTTGTTTACACATCGCTTTTGGTAAGCTAGCACCTCCTATGATAACTTTCCAATGAGTTAAATCTATCTCATTGATTTTAGGATTTGCTAAAAGCATATGTAAAATAGTAGGAACACAGTGAGAAAAGGTGACTTTTTCTTTTTGAATTAAATCTAAAAGTAAATCAGGGATATATTTTCCAGGATAGACCTGTTTGACACCAAGCATTACAGCAACATAAGGAAGCCCCCAAGCATGAACGTGGAACATCGGAGTAATTGGCATATATACATCATCACTGTGAAAAGTTCCTTGTCTTATGGAAGCATTGATAGAAGCCATAACCCCTAATGTATGTAAAACCAACTGTCTATGTGAGAAGTAAACGCCTTTAGGTAAACCTGTTGTACCCGTTGTGTAAAATGTTGTTGCTCTTATATTTTCATCAAAATCTTCAAAATCAAACGTAACAGATTCTTTGCTTAAAAGCTCTTCATACTCTCCATAAAAAGAGATGTGTGACTGAGCTTCTTGGTCATCATCACTAATGAGAATATACTCTTTGATAGTATCAATTCTTCCTTTTATTTGTTCAATCATAGGAATAAAATCAGCATTGATAAAAAGAATGTCATCTTCTGCATGATCAATAGTGTAGAGAATTTGCTCAGGAGAGAGTCTGACATTGACAGTATGTAAAATAGCACCTATCATAGGAATCGCAAAATAGAGTTCCAAATAACGATGAGAATCATAATCCATAACAGCTACCGTATCACCTTTTTTAATCCCCATATTTGTTAAAAGATTAGCAAGTTGATGAACTCTTTGTGTAAACTCTTTATAGCTAAAACGTAGTTTATCCTTGTAAACAATCTCTTGGTTTGGATTTTTTATAGCAGGATTTAATAATAGATTTTTTATCAAAAGCTGATAGGGCATATATTTCCTTTAGATGAAAGCCTTTTTCATAGAACTTTCAATGGTTTTTTCATTAAATTTATTATCAAAAAAAAGGTTAAAAGCAAGAACACCTTGGTAAAGAAGCATTAAACTTCCATCTTGGCTTTGTAGTTGATTTTCTCTTGCTAAAGCCAAAAAAGGAGTTTGTTTGTTATAAATAACATCGTAAGCAAATTTTGCTTTTTGCATAAGAGTAGTTAAAAGAGCTTTATCCAAGGGTAGATTTGTATCACATAATCCTGCTGAAGTAGTGTTGATGATAAGTTCATAAGCTTCTGGCTTAAAATCATCCCAACTTGAGCACTCAAAGCCATTTTCTTGGAAGTAAGTAAGCTTTTCTAAAGAGCGGTTTAAGACCTTTACATGTAAACCATTTTCTCGTAAGATAGTGGCTATGGCTTTTGCTGTTCCTCCTGCTCCTAAGATAAGAGCAGAGTTGATTTTTCCAAAAGGACTTAAGGCTTTATAAAACCCTGGTGCATCGGTGTTATAGCCATAGATTTTTGAATCTTTTTTTACAAGGGTATTGACTGCACCGATTTTTCTCGCAAAAAAATCTACTTCATCACATACATTAAATGCAACTTCTTTATGTGGAACAGTGACATTTGCCCCATCTAATTTTAAAGCCCAAAAAGTGTTCAGTAGCTCTTTAGGATTTGTTATACAAGTTCTGATATAACACCCATCAATGCCCAAATCTTTTAGGGCAAAATTATGCATTTTAGGAGAGATGGAGTGTGTGACTGGATTGCCAAAAATCGAGAAGAGTTTCATCTTAACTATCTTTTTGAAGATTTATACATGTAAAGAAAAAATCTTTCTCATGAGCAGAAAGTGAGAGGGTTGCATAGCAATTACTCTGTGTAAAAAAGCACGAAAGAAGTTTTGACATGAAATTACTTTGATAAGTCTTTTAAAGAACTCGTCATTGCACCAAGTTTGTTGGTTACTTCTAGGTATTCAAGTTCAGGTTTGCTATCTGCTACTACTCCTGCACCTGCTTGAAAAATTATTTTTTCATTATCAAGGTAGGCTGTTCGTATCATAATAGCACTATCCATATTGCCATCAAAGCCAAAATACCCAACAGCACCGCTATAAAAACTTCTCTTAATCCCTTCAAATTCGCTGATAAGCTCCATTGCACGGATTTTTGGAGTTCCTGTCATAGTTCCTGCTGTAAATGTTGCAGCAAAAAGATCAAACATATCGTATTTTTCATCAAGTGTTGCACCAACATCACTTACTAGATGCATCACATGAGAGTATCTTTCAACCCTCATCATATCTGTGACTTTCACAGTTCCGATTTTAGCTACTTTACCAACGTCATTGCGTCCTAAATCGATAAGCATAAGATGTTCAGCTCTCTCTTTTTCATCGGCAAGTAGTTCTGCTTCATATGCCTTATCTTTTTCATAGGTAGAGCCTCTTTTCCTTGTGCCAGCAATTGGACGGAGAGTGATGTGTCCATTTTTCAAACCAACCATCACCTCAGGGGAACTTCCTATAATCGCAAAATTTTCATAATCTAAAAAAAACATATAAGGAGAAGGATTTTTATTTCTTAAAATTCTGTAAAAACTAAGACGATCTATATTTGCAAATTGTGTGAAGCGATTTGACATCAAAATTTGAAACACATCTCCACTTCTAATCATCTCTTTGGACTTTGCAACCATATCAAAAAACGTCTCTTTACTAAAAGCAAAGTTTCCTAGATTTGTATCTATCTTACTTTTTTGAATAGGTATATAATGATGAGCCTCTTTTAAAACAGCTTCAATCTCATCTAATTTAGAAGCAAGAGAGTCTAAAAAAGTGTGTATCGTGAGGGTATTTGATTTGTGCGAAAATGTACAAGTCAATTTTGGGCGCATAAGATCGATATCTGGGATATGTATCTCATCTTGTAATTTATCCATAGATGCTTTTAGTTTTGGTTCAAAAACCTTTACACTATCATAACCGATATACCCTATAAAGCCATCGATAAAACCGATATTTAAAGCTTTTGCATACTCTTTATACTCTTGGGGATTTAACTCTTTATATCGCACTTTTAAGTATGGGAAAACTCCTTGATTAAGAGGTGTTTGTACTCCATTTTCATTTACATGTAAAGCTATATCGTCTTTTAAAATAACTCTCTCTAACGCTCCTATAAAGAGAAAACTATAATTTCCATCTTCTGAGTTAATCGCACTTTCAAAAAGAAAAGTCAATTCATCTTTAAAATACTCTTTTAACTTTGTAAAGATACTAATAGGAGTGAGTTGGTCAAACAAGAGAGTCTTAGAGTGAAGCACGGTTACTTCACTCTATATATAAATGCATCTTTGTTGATGCTTGTTTTGATATTTGCTAAAGCTTTTTTTGCATCTTCGGTGTTCGCAAACGGACCAATGAGAATTTTAGTGACTTTAGTATCTTTAACGGTGATAGGCAAAAGTTTGTATTCATAATTTTGACTAGCAATCGTATCAAGAAACTTTTTACTAGGTGTAAGTTTTGAAGTAGCGCCCACTTGAACATAAATTCCACTTGTTGCTTCTGTTGATTTTGTTTTTGCTTGTACTTTAGGCTGTGGAACTATTTCAGCGGCTTTTTTCTCAACAACAGGTTGTACAATTTGCTCAACAGGAGCTTTTTGAGTAACTTTTGGGAGTTCTTCTTTTACCGTTTCTTTGACTTGGGTTTGTGTCTCTTCTGGTATAGTTGTTTGCTTATTTATCTCTTTTTCTTTTAAGCTTCTAACCATCTCTTCAAAACTCTCTTTTTTGCTTGCCTCTTCCTCAATGATAGGCACTTGCTTAAAGAGTTGGTCATCATTTTTTGTATCTACTTCTTTAACAACAGGCTCTGGTGGTAAAACTAGTTTTGATTGAGTATTAGTTGCTTCTGGCTTATTAATAACTCTCATTACCACTAAAACAAGAAGAAAAACAAGTATGAGTAAAGCTACTATGACGAGTATTCGCTTTGTTTTAACTGCTTTGTTGTCATCTTTTTCTAAAACTATATCGCTAAGTTCGTTCTTATCTTCCATCCTAGCTCCTTATCTTTTTTATTTTTAAGCATTATTCATACCAACTTTTAACTCTTTTTGAGTAGATATTTTACAATAGGCTACATATGTTTTTACAGAAGCACTACATGTGCTTTGACCAAGATGCTCCACGTTCTTTATTGTATAATTCATAAGGAAGTGTTAGTATATTAAACTCCCTTGGCAAATCTGGGTCAGGAAAAACTCTCCACTCTCTAGGCATTTTTTGTGCAAGTTTTGCAGAAATCATTTTAGCGATTTGGTAGCCTTCTTGCAAAGTTGTATGCCCTTTGTGGATATAAAGATGTAAATGCCCAGGTGTTTTTGTGCAATAAGCTGTAAAGTTGATAAACCCTTCTTCTCTAAGCAGTAGTTGTGCTCTATGCCAAAATCTCTCAGTATTTCTACCATTATAATCAATAACGATATTTTCTACTTTATCATATCTGTTAATTAAAGAGTGAGCTACTGTAATCTCACCCTTTAAATGTCTATTGATAATGTTACTTGTAAGAGGCTCATTAATCTTCTCAAATTTATCAAAAAAAACTCTACCATTATGAGTTCTCTTCTCTACTATACTGTCTCTTTTTATCCAATAATGATCAGTTATCATTTTTATTAAAGAGGTATCAATATTGTACATTTTATTCCTTAGTAAGTTGCTCTATCATAGATGATAAAATTGCTAGCTAGCGCTTTCATCTCTTCTTTTATTTTTACATGTAAAGCTTCATCATTGATATTATCTAGTACATCAGCGATTTTGTTTGCTATAATTTCAAACTCTTTTTCTTTCATTCCTCTAGCAGTAAGTGCTGGAGAACCGATACGAACACCACTTGTTACAAAAGGACTTCTTGTTTCTCCTGGAACTGTGTTTTTATTTACTGTGATTCCAGCTCTACCCAATGCTAAATCAGCATCTTTTCCACTAAACTCTTTGTTTAAAAAAGAGACTAATACCAAGTGATTGTCTGTTCCACCACTGACTATATCATAGCCTCTTTTAATCAAAACATCGCTTAAAACTTTTGCATTTGCTTTTACTTGTTTAGCATACTCTTTCCATTCTGGCTTTAGGTTTTCAGCAAAGCCAACTGCTTTTGCTGCGATTACATGTACAAGTGGACCACCTTGGATTCCTGGGAAAATTGCAGAGTTGATTTTTTTAGCTATCTCTTCGTCATTTGTCATGATAAGACCACCACGAGGTCCACGAAGAGTTTTATGTGTTGTAGTTGTTACAACATCACAGTGAGGAAATGGGCTAGGGTGTTCACCAGCTGCTACAAGACCTGCTATATGTGCGATATCAGCAAAAAGATATGCTCCAACTTCATCTGCAATTTCTTTAAATTTAACAAAATCAATTTCTCTAGGGTATGCACTAGCACCACAAACGATAAGCTTAGGCTTAACGATCTGTGCAATTTCTCTTACTTTATCGTAGTTAATACGACCATCTAGTTCAACACCATAAAAAAAGCTCTCATAAGTCTGACCTGAGCTACTTACTTTTGAACCATGCGTAAGATGACCGCCATGGCTTAAGTCCATACCTAAAATCTTGTCAAATGGTTTTAGAAGTGCTTGGTATACACCTTGATTCGCTTGGCTACCTGAGTTTGGCTGGACGTTTGCAAAAGAACATCCAAAAAGCTCGCAAGCTCTATCAATCGCTAGTTGTTCTACTTTGTCAGCAAATTCACATCCACCATAGTATCTTTTATTTGGGTAACCTTCTGCGTATTTGTTTGTAAATACACTTCCCATAGCTTCCATAACTGCTGGATATGTAAAATTTTCACTAGCAATCATCTCAAGATGATCACATTGTCTCTCAAGCTCTTTTTGTGTAAGCTCATATACGATTGGATCTACATCTTTTAAAATACTCATTATCTGTTTCCTTTATAAATTGTTTTCTTCTTCTTCTTCTTCTTCGATAGTTTCTTCTCTAATAGGCTTCATCGCTGGAAAGAGAATCACATCTCTAATAGATTGTTGATTTGTTAAAAGCATTGTTAATCTATCAATCCCCAACCCTTGACCTGCTGTTGGAGGTAATCCATAACCTAAAGCTCTCACATAATCTTCATCCATCTCATGTGCTTCATCATCGCCTGCATCTTTTGCTTCAAGCTGTGTGGCAAATCTGTTGTACTGGTCGATTGGGTCATTAAGCTCGTTAAAACCATTTGCGATTTCACGACCTGCAATAAAAAGTTCAAATCTTTCTGCAATATCAGGATTTTGGTCATTTCTGCGTGCAAGTGGACTTATTTCGATAGGATAATCTATGATAAATGTAGGGTTGATTAACTTATCTTCTACATAAAGGTCAAATAACTCTTCATAGAGCTGACCAAGGTTCAGTTTTTCATTAGCATCTTCACCTTTTTCTTTCAAAAAAGTGATGATTTTTTCTTTACTTTCAACAATCTCCGCTGGGATGCCACCAATCTCAACTAAAGAATCTTTAAATGAGATTTTTCTGAATTTCTCAGAGAAATCTATCTCTATTTCACCAAAAGGGATACGTGAAGGAAGTTTTAACTGTTTTAGTAAAACATCAAACATATCTTCTGTTAATTCCATTAAATCATGATATGTATGGTATGCCCAGTAAAACTCTATCATCGTAAACTCTGGATTATGAGTTAAGTCCATACCTTCATTTCTGAAATTTCTGTTGATTTCAAAAACAGCTTCAAAACCTCCAACTACAAGACGCTTCAGATAAAGTTCAGGAGCTATTCTTAAAAATCTATCAACTCCTAGTGCATTGTGATGTGTAACAAAAGGTCTTGCATTAGCTCCTCCTGCAATCGGGTGCATCATAGGAGTTTCTACTTCTAAAAAGCCTCTTTCTTCAAAAAAGTGTCTGATAGTACTAACGATTTGGCTTCTGATTTTAAAAGTTTCTTTTACATGTGGATTCATAATCATATCAAGATATCGTTTTCGATAACGAAGCTCTTTGTCTTGAAGCCCATGAAACTTTTCTGGAAGAGGTGTTATGGATTTTGTTGCGATGTCTAAAACTTTTGCATGAAGTGACAATTCTCCTGTTTTAGTGACAAAAGGGAAACCTTTTACACAGATAATATCACCTACTTCTATAAGTTTTTTTGCTTCATTAAACCACTCTTCGCCTATACTCTCTCTACTAAAATAGACTTGTAAAACTCCATGTTCATCTTCGATTTTTGCAAAAGCAGCTTTCCCCATATGTCTTAAAAATTTGATACGGCCTATAACAGTGTTTTCTTTCTTTTCATCACGCTTGTCTGCGGAGTTTAAAACATATTCATAGCATCTTTTAAATTCTGATGTACTCGTGTCTTTTTTAAGATTGTGCCTATAAGGATTTTTCCCTAATTGTTTTAAATTTTCAGCTTTTTCAATTCGTTGTAATTCGTATTGATTATTAAATATCAAAATACTTCCTTCATTCAGTTTACTTGTTTTTTCTGCTTTTTTGGCAGTTTTCGCAAATGCCATAAAGTTGCATCAAATGACTTGTGAGTTTAAAGCCATTTTTTGAAGCGATTTCTTCTTGTTTAGTCTCGATATCACCATTTTCAAATTCTACTATAAGACCACAACACTTGCAAATTAAATGGTCGTGATGAGGCTTATTTGCTAGTTCATATTTTTTCCCAGCACTCCCAAAGGATATAGAAGTTACGATACTTGATTCTTCAAGTAGGTTGAGTGTTCTATAAACAGTTGCTATCCCAACATTTAGTTCAGGGTAAGTCTCTTTGATGAGCAGGTATAAACTCTCAGGAGTAAAATGTTCATCATTGTTATAAAGAGTTTTGAGTACAACTTCTCTTTGTTTAGTAAATTTAAGATTGTTGTGTTTAAGCAAGTCTTTGAACCTAATAAGTAATGAGTCATACTCTATATTTTCTATATTTGACATAATATCCTACTTTTTTTCACTCAGTGAATTTGTTGTCTCTTCGACTTTTTTTACGATTTCATTTGGGTCTTGTTTAACAATATAGTGACCAACATCAACAAAAATAGGGAACATAAAACTTTTTTCCAAAGTTGTATCAACCTTCTCTTTGATAAAAGCAATGTTTGAAAGAGTTACTGCTAAAATAGAAAAGATGAGAAAGATTTTTGCACTTCCTATCGCAAAACCAGCTAATTTATCGATAAAACCAAGACCGCTCATCTTTAAAACACTCTCTAAAACATATCCTATAAAAATACTTAGAAGCCAAAATATAACCAATACACAAACAAACCCAATTAGATATAAAGAAGCACTATTTTGTATATGATAGATATTTGTATCAATGAATGCTCCTGCTTCTCGTGCAAACCTAGAGGCTACAAAAACACCACCAATAATCCCAACTAGTCCAGCAACTTCTTTGATGAAACCGTTAATAACTCCTTTAATTCCCAAAATAAGAATTAAAGAGAGGGAGATAATGTCAAAAATTGATACATTTTCCATCATTTTGTACTAACCTTAAAACAGTTTTTACCATCACGTTTCGCAGCATAAAGAGCTTTGTCTGCTTTTTCTAATATATCTTCTATTGTGTCACTGCTTTCACAAGGAGCTATACCAGCACTTAGGGTTAAGTGGATATTAAAACCTTTATATAAAAGTTTACTTTGGTCAACCTCTTGAAGAATTTTTGATGTTATGTTTTGTGCATTCTCAAGAGTAACATCTTGAAGTAAGATGATAAACTCTTCGCCTCCATATCTATAAATTTTTGTATGTTTTTGAAGAGAACTCTGAAGAAGTTTTGAAAGGTATATTAGTGTTTTGTCTCCAGCAATATGGCCATAAGAATCATTAATAAGTTTGAAATCATCAGCATCGAAAATGATAAGAAAAAGATTTGATTTGTTATTTGAGCGTAAAAGTTCTTCTAAATCTTTTACTAAAACTCTTCTGTTATAAGCCTTTGTAAGGGGGTCTATATGAGATTCTCGCTCCAATCTTTCAATTTCTAATTTTAGCTTACTAATTGTTTCATCAGCTTTTTTTAGTTCATTAAGTATTTTAGATTGAAATATATCTAAAACATCAAGAACCTCTTTTGCATGTATTCTTTCATATCCTTGTTTGATACTACTAATATCTACAACATTTGCATCAGATATATTTTTTAAGTTTTGATTTGACTGTTCAAATTCTTGTAAGCTTGTTTTTGCGAGTTCTAAACTAAGTTCTCTTTGCATATCTTCATGTTCTAAAGTAAAGAGATAAGGGTGCTTGTTTGTCAAATCAATCAAAGAAGGGTCTTCTTCATTTGAAAGAGTATCCATAAAGGTATCGTGGTAATATCGAGGGTATAGTGGAATTGAAAGTTCTTTAAGCTTTAAAAACGATTTCTCTCCGATATTATTTATTTTATCGGTAATTTGGGCATTGTTCATAATGATTTTCACCTTTTGGATATAGCTTGCGCGCGACAATTATATCCAAAAGAAGCTGTATTTTAAGTAAAAAAATCTCTATACACCTATATTGTTTATCAACTCCTGAGGTTGCGTTGAGTATCTAATGGCATCTTCTTTTGATATAGCATTAGCTTTTAAAAACTTCATCATTGATTGCGTTTGTGTAGCCATTCCTGTTTTGGATTGGTTTAGTTGCATTTGAGAATAGATTTGATGAATTTTATTTTCTCTAATTAAGTTTGAAATAGCAGAATTATTAATCAAAACTTCATGGATAGCAACTCTTCCTCCTCCATTTTTTGGTAAAAGGCTTTGAGAAATAACAGCATACAAAGAAGTTGCTAGCATGTTACGAACTTGAACTTGTTCGGGGCCTTCAAAACTGTCTACAATTCTATTGATAGTTTGTACTGCTGAGTTTGTATGTAAAGTTGCAAAGACAAGGTGACCTGTTTCAGCAGCTGTTATAGCTGTGCTGATTGTTTCTCGATCTCTCATCTCCCCAACGAGTATAACATCAGGGTCTTCACGCAAGGAAAACTTAAGACCGTTTGCAAAACTTTTTGTATCTGCTCCAACATTTCTATGTGAGAAAAGAGATCTTTTATTTTCGTGAACAAACTCTACTGGATCTTCAATCGTGATGATATGTTTGTGTTCTGTTTGATTGATTTCGTTTAGCATCGCAGCTAAAGTTGTTGATTTACCACTTCCTGTAGGACCTGTTACTAAAATGAGTCCTTTTTCTCTTTTTGTAATGTCTTTAAATATTTCAGGAGCTTTTAAATCATCTAATGTAGGAATTGCAATAGGTATAATTCTAAAAGCAGCTGCAAGATCACCATTCATTGTATAATAATAATTAGCACGAAAACGACCAATATCTGGAAACATAACTGCAAAATCTAATTCTTTATTTTCTTCTAAATCTTTTTTTTGCCTATCTGTAATGAGGGTATAGCACATCTCTTCTATATCTTTACCATCTAGCCTTTCCATATCTAATGCAACCAGTTTTCCATCAATTCTAATTTGAGGTTCACTTCTGCTTACTAAATGCAAATCAGAAGCTTTGTATGCAACAATATTTTTAAGAAGAGCTTTGATATTTGGAGCTGCCATTTTTAAATCCCTTTTTTAGTTTTTGTATGGTTTTAAGTAAGTTTTACTCGATAATCTTAGGTACCACAAAAAAGCCATCTTCTCTTTGTGGTGCATTATCTAAAATAATCTGTCTTATGTGAGAGTTTACACAAGGTTCATCTTCTCTCATTGGTGTGCCACCAGCAACAGTTGTAAAAGTTGCTTCCTCATTTTCTAAATTTAGTTCATTGAGATTTTCAACAAAAGCAACAATTTCACTAAGTTGTTCTATAACACCATCTCTTTTTTTTTCCGCAATTTCCAAAGAAGAGAGTGTCTCTAGCTTTTTTAATAAATCATTGTCAATTTTCATATAAAAACACCTTACTAAAAGTTATAATTGTAGCTATTATAGCAAAATATTCTTATCAATGACTTCAAAGAGGTTAATAGTTTATTTTTATATTAATTGTGATAAAATGCGCGGTAATTTTATTTTATTTCTTGCATAAAAAGGATATATATTGGGTTTAAAAGAGAATATTGAAGCTGTAAAAAAAGAGATAAGTACTGAAGAGCAGTTTTTAGAGAGTATAATAAAAGGAGAGCGTTTTTTTAAGAAGCATAAAAAAACAATTATAGCAATTTTAATAGTTGCTCTACTTAGTGTCTTAGCGTATAGCGTTTTTGATTATATTAAAAAAAGTAAATTAGAAGCTGCAAATGAAGCATATGTAACTTTATTGCAAAACCCACAAGACAAAGAGGCTTTACAAAAGCTTTCAGATAACAATAAGAGACTTTATAATTTTTTCCTTTTTGCTGAAGCATTGAAAGAAAAAAATAGTGAAAAACTAGAAAAGTTGGCAGCCTTGAAAGATGATCCCATCATAGCTGATTTAGCGTTGTATCAATTTAATAGCATGAATGCTCGTATAGCTGAGGAGAGTGAGTTGTTAAAAGGAATGGCATTATTGCAAGCTGGTTATAAACTTCTCCTTGAAAATAAAATAGAAGAGGCAAAGTTGAAATTTGCTCAAATAGCTCTTAATTCACCTTTGAAAAATATAGCAAATAGCTTAGAACATTATCAAGGCAAATAAAATGAAAAAATATATTTTAATATTTAGTACAATCTTAATTACTCTTATCTTAAGTGGTTGCGGTACAAAAAGACAATACTTTGAACCAGTAGAGCCTGCTTATGAGATAAAGTATGATGGAGACTTGCCTTCTAGTATAGTAGATGTTGTAAGAGATGGAGCAACTTTAGAAAATGGGCAAATAATTACAAAAGATGGCTTACAAAATGTTATGCTACCTACTGGTTATACCTTTTTGCAAAGCGATAATGAAAATTATTTAGCTACTAATAAATGCAATACTTTAATTATCGTGGACAAAAATTCTAAGGTTATTTATACGAAGCAGTTTGAGATTTCTGTTGCTTCTGCTTCTTTAAAAGAAGATTTTTTAGCTGTTGTTTTAGCTAATAATACACTAAAACTAGTTGATTTAAAAAATGATAAAGAGGTTTTTTCTCAAGTAGGTGATACTGTGTATGCACATGATGCAAAGATTGCTTCACCATACTTTTTGAAAGGATTGATAGTATACCCTACGCTTGATGGAAAAATTTTAATCGTCGATAGTAAAAGTTATAAAGTTATTAAAGATATTGTTGTTAAAAGTGAGAAGTTTTTTTCAAATATAATTTATCTGGATGTTTTAGATGATAGGCTTGTCGCTGCCACTAATAAAAGAGTCATCTCTATTGACCCAAAGACGATGGCATTTTTAGATGAAGATATTCGTGACGTAATCATTCTAAAAAACAGGGTTTTAGTCTTTACAAAAGATGGTCGTATCATTTTAACAAATTCTGAATTGAAAGTTTTAAAAGAGAAAAAGTTTAAATTTGCAGCGTTTGCTGGAACAATATATGGTGAATATGTTTATATTGTTGAACGAGGAGGATATCTTATCGCTACTGATTTAGATTTGATTTCGACAAATATATATGAATTGCCAGATGAAATAGAAACATTTTTGTTTACAACAAAAAATGAGCTTTTTTATGAGGATAAATATTTTAAACTTTCAAACAAATAATTATATATGGCTGATTTAAAGTATATCGTTGAGTTTATGTCTTCAAAAGGGAAGATTTTTAAGTCATCTCAAAAAATTGACTTAAATCTTCTTCAAAGTAGAAAGAAACTAGATGTTTTTATATGTGTTGATTTGAAAGGGTTTTATAATATTATCTTCCACACAAATCAAAAAAGTAGGATTACACTAGCGAGTATCGATTCTATTTTTGAGTTGGAAAATAAAATCATTGCTCATCAAAAACATAATAACAAATTCAAATATTTGTTAATCTCTCAGGCTGCTTTATGTTCAAAAGCAAAAGATATTTTAAAACAAAGAGGTTGGAGGGTGTATAATGATCTTGTGTGATATAGGAAATTCAAATATCGATATATACCATGATGGTAAGATATGGGCTTTAAGCTTTGATGAATTTAAAACTTACAACCCCAAAGAGAAGGTTTTTTTTATTAGTGTAAATAACAATCTCTCAAAACTTTTAGAGAATAGTACAACTTATATAAATATTGAAAAATACTTTAATTTTGATACTATATATCAAGGTATGGGAATTGATAGAATAGCTGCTTGTTATTCTTTAAAAGATGGAATTGTTGTTGATGCTGGTAGTGCTATTACTGTTGATATCATGTCAAATGGAATGCATTTAGGTGGGTATATTCTTCCTGGAATCGCAGCTTATGAAAAATGCTATGCAAATATTTCTCCAAGACTTGACAAAAGAGTAAATCCAAATGTTATCTTAGATGCGCTACCTCAAAAAACAGAAGACGCTATATCTTATGGTATTGTGAAATCCATTAAGTTGATGTTAGAAGATACATGTAAAGATAAAACTATATACTTTACAGGAGGTGATGGAAAGTTTTTTTCTAAGTTCTTCAAAAACTCAATCCATGATAGATCTCTCATCTTTAGAAGTATGCTAGAAGTGATAGAAAAAGAAAAATTAGTAGAGGAATATTTATAATGTTAACCGTAGCTTTGCCAAAAGGAAGAATAGCAGAGGAAACACTTGAAATTTTTGAAAAAATTTTTGAAAAGCCTTTTATCTTTGATGATAGAAAATTGATTTTAGAAGTAGATGAGTTTAGATTTTTACTTGTTAGGAACCAAGATGTTCCAGCTTATGTTCTTCATCAAGCAGCAGATATAGGTGTTGTAGGATTAGATGTTTTAGAGGAAAAAAATGAAGATTTAGTCAGGTTGTTAGACTTGGGTATAGGAAAATGTAAAGTTTGCATCGGAATGAAAGAAGAAGATGAACTAGATTATAGTTCTCCTGAAATCACAATAGCAACAAAAATGACGAATATAACACAAAAATATTTTGCAAAAAAAGCGATGGCAGTTGAAGTGATAAAACTTTATGGCTCTATCGAATTAGCACCTTTAGTGGGTCTTGCTGACGCTGTAGTTGATATCGTTGAAACAGGTACAACCATGAAACAAAATGGACTAAAAATCGTAGAGACGATTATGGAAAGTTCTGCATATCTCATAGCAAATAAAAATAGCTTTATCGAAAAGAAGAAAGAGATTATAACACTATATCGAAAGATACAAAAACAAATCTAAGATAGTAGAACTATAAAAGCTCTACTATCTTAGAAATTTTTGAGCTTAATTCTTGCTCTCTTATTGGCTTAACTAAGAAATCAAAAGCTCCCCTATCAAAAGCCTCACTTTTTCTTGTTTCATCTGTTGTTAAAACGATTACAGGAGTAGTTTTAAGCTCTTCCATAGACTGTAAATTATTTAAAAATTCTATTCCATCCATGATAGGCATTTTGATGTCTAAAAGAACTAAATCTATATCTTGTTGCTCTTTTAAAATATTTAGAGCATCTAATCCATTTTGTGCTTCTACTACTTCTTTGATAGAAGTGTTTTTTTTCAGCATAGAGTGAAGAAGTTTAAGATTAATAAAATCATCATCTACTGCTAAAATTTTTATCTGTTTGCTCATAAGTTAAACCTCTTTACATGTATTGTGAAACTAATTTTTCTAAATCTTGTTTATTGATAGCATTGATTGAAATTTTATCAAAGAGTTGTTTTTCTTCATTAGATATTTCAGTCAAATTATCATAAAACATAATCGAATGACTTCCCTTTTCTTGTAAAATTTTAGCAATTGATTCTAAGTTAATGTTTGGAACTTCTTTATCAAAAATTACAAGTTTATAAGCATTGTGTTGAATCATATTCATAAAATCTTCTACTGAACTAGCCTTGTGAATAGAATTAACACTTTTTGAAAGAATACTAGTAAAAATCTTTGTCTCAATTGGACTCTTTTTGAGTATCAAAAGACCTTCTAATTCTTTGCTTGGTTCTTCTTTAAGAGGTTCATCATAAGCCTTTTCTTCAATTGTATTTTCTTCTTGAATCGGAGTAAAATTTTGGCTTAAAGGAGTCTCTACTACTTCATTTTGTACGTCTGCTGATGGTTGGACTTTTTGAGTAGCTTTTTCTTGAATTGAAGTATCTTCTTCAGAAATTTTATGAGGTATAAACATATTAAGAACATTTAAGATATTTTCTTGTTTAATAGGCTTTGTAACATATTCATCTAGCCCTTCTTTCATAAATCTTTCCCTATCTCCTTTTAAAGCATTTGCAGTAACAGCGATGATAGGTGTATGTTCTAAATTGTTTTCTTGTTCGTATTCTAAGATCTTATGTGTGGCTTCAACCCCATCCATAACAGGCATCGCAATGTCCATGAAAATCATATCATATGTATTTGCCATTCTTTGCTCTAATGCTAGTTTTCCATTAGGAACGATAGTAAGCTGTAATCCTAAGCCTTCTAGGGTTCTTCTAATAAGTTTTTGATTGATTTCATTATCCTCTGCTACTAAGACATTAGCGCTAAATTTTTTGCCATAAACTTTCTTTGTAGATTTTTTTACAGGAGTTTCTGGTTTTGGTACTTCAACTATTTTAGGAAGGATAGAGCGATCTTGCTCAAGAACTTTAACTAGTTTAGATACATTGATTGGTTCGTAAATTGGGGTGATAAACTCTGATCTATATTTTTCAAATTTTGAATGTTGGGATGATTTCATAATTAAGATGATAGGTAAACGAGTTTTTTTATACTCTTGGATTTCTTCTTCTGTAACCATATCATAATCAATGATAAGTATATTTGTATTTGATTTTAAAATAAGGTTTTTAAGACTTGAAAAATCTTCATAGTATTTTACATTAGAACCAAAGTATTTCATATAATTATATAGAAATTGTGTATGCGTTTTAGGTTTTGCATCTTTAGAGAGTATACCACAATTAAACTCACTAAAGTTTCCTGCTGGATCTGCTTGACTAGATGGTGATTCTTCAAAATCCAATGTGAAGAAAAATTTACTACCTTTTCCCTCTTCACTATCAACAGCAAGTTCTCCACCCATTAAAGAGATATATTTGGATGAGATAGTAAGTCCTAGACCTGTACCCCCAAATTTTCTAGTAATTGTAGAGTCAGCCTGTGAAAAGGCATCAAAAATACCTTGTTTCTTTTCGGGGTTAATTCCTATACCTGAATCTTCAACTGCAAAATGAACCCTAGCTCTTCCTTGTGGAGCATTTTCAATACGTCTGATTTCTACATTTATATTACCATTTTGAGGTGTGAATTTCACGGCATTACTCATTAAGTTAATGAGAACTTCTTTGATTTTCGTAGCATCACCTTTTAGGCAGTTGTTAAGACTTGGATCCATAAAGTAAGAGAGATGAATATTTTTTTTAGCTGCTTTTGGACCATATACTTCTATGGCATTTTCGATTTCTGCAATAGGAGAATTTAGAATTTCATCAATTTCAATTTTGTTATTCTTTACTTTTGAAGGGTCAAGTAT
>DLUF01000071.1 GCA_002742765.1 Sulfurospirillum sp. UBA12182
GCGCAGTATCAAAGAGAGTTTCTCCCTTGCTCGAAGAGCTTTTTGAGACATCTAAACTCACAACATCAGCACCTAATCTTTTTGCAGCTACTTCAAAACTACTTCTTGTTCGTGTTGAATTTTCAAAAAAGATAGTTATAATCATCTTCCCACTTAAAACATCTCTTGGCTTTTCATCTAAAAACTCTTCTGCCCTTAGAAAAATAGCATCTACCTCTTCAGTAGAAAAATCTTTGGTATTGATTAAATGTTGCAAGCTTTTACCCTCTATGATAATTTGAATTATTTTATCAATATTTCACTTAAGGTCAATTAACACTTCATTAATCCTTTATGAGTATAATTATAAAAACAGACATACAAAGGAGAGTTCATGAAAAAACTTTTTATTATTCCTCTATTATTTTCAGCTACCCTACTCAATGCTGAGTCTCTTCATTACAGCGAAACTGTAAATGTAATTAGTAGTGAACCTATTTATAAAACCATCACTACAAGAACTCCTTATCAAGAGTGTTGGGATGAAGAAGTGAGTCAAAATGGCTCAAATGAAAGTCCTATTGGAGCGCTCATAGGTGGTGTTGCTGGTGGTATTTTAGGAAATCAAGTAGGTGGTGGTAGTGGAAAAACTGCTGCAACTGTTGGTGGTGCGATAGTTGGAACATTGGTTGGTAAAAACCTTTCAGAAAAAGGGTCAGGTTCATCTATCCAAAGAAGATGTGTAACAAAATACGAAGAAAAAAGTGCTGAAAAGCTCGTTGGTTATAAAAATATAGGAGAATACAAAGGTAAAACTATCACAAAATATTCTGATAGACCTTTAAGTACTATACAAGTAGAAATAAGTGTTAATTATTAAAATCTCGTGTAAGAAGAGTTTTTAGACTCTTCTTACATACTTTCTATCATATCCATTTGAAGTATCATAATTTGCTTGTTCATCTCTTCTATAATCTTCACTTACTCCAAACTCTTTTTTTAAGCTCTCTAATCTTGCTATACGATCTTGCGTACTTGGATGAGTACGAAACAAATCACTCATAGAAAAATTAGATTTAGAAAAGGGATTTACTATCATCATGTGGGCTGTTGCTGGTGTTGCTTCTTGAAACTGCATCCTTTGAGAGTACTCTTCTAGTTTTAAAAGCGCACTTTGAAGCCATTGAGGATTTTTAGTAAGTCTTGCCGCTCCCTCATCTGCCATATACTCCCTGCTTCTACTCACACTCATCTGGATAAACATAGCAGCCAGTGGTAAAACTATCGCCATGATAAGCATAAGTATAGGATTGCCATTTCTCTCACGATTTCCAAACATCGCACCAAATTGAAGCATATTTGCGATAAAAGAGATTGCCCCAGCAAATGTCGCCGCAATCGTTCCTATAAGGATATCATAGTGCTTTACATGAGAAAGTTCATGTGCGATAACGCCTTCCACTTCTTCATCACTCAGCAAGTTCAAAAGTCCCTCAGTTACAGCAACCGCTGCGTTTTGTGGATTGCGTCCTGTTGCAAAGGCATTGGGTGTAGCTTCTGGGATGATATAGACTTTAGGCATTGGAAGTCCTGCTCTTTGGCTAAGTCTTTCTACCATCTCATACAAACCTCTTGCACTATTTCTATCTACTTGCACCCCTTTGTAATGGGCTAAAACCATCTTATCTGAAAAATAGTAAGCATAAAAATTCATAGCACCAGCAAGTATAAGGGCTATAAGCATTCCACTTTGTCCGCCAACATAATTACCTATAAAAACAAAAATAACTGTCAAAAACGTCAAAAGACCAACTGTCTTTATCTGTTCCATCTCTCTTCTCCTAAATTTTTTTGAAATTATACTAAGAGTTTATTAACAATTTTTTCCATCTCTTTTTGAACAATCAAAACCTCACCAAACTTTTTTTCATAAAATGAAAGAGTTACCTCTTTAAAATGCTCTTCATTCTCTTTTAAATTCACACACCATTCATACTTTACATGTAAAGAGTCTAAAAGCCTAAGATTTAAAAGAGTATCGTTTATACATCCCAGATTGCCATGTGTCACAAGAAGTGCGGTAGCTCCAAACTCTTTGATGAAGTTGTACATGTAAAGCTCTTCATCTACTGGAACCATCAACCCACCAGCACCCTCTATCAAAACGATATCACTTATTTTTGCTATTTTTTCAAAGCTTACATGTAAAGCTTTTATATCTATGTTTTCTTTGCCTTTTGCCACAAAAGGTGAGGCTGGGAGTTCAAACTGGATAGGGACGATATCTTTACATGTAAAGCTCATGAGTGCTGGATTTGTTTTTTGAGCAGCTCTTAGAAGTTTGGCTCCATCAAGTGGCTCATCTACAACACCAGTTTCTATGGGTTTTAAAACTCCTACTTTCAGTCCTCTACGACCTAACTCCTCTATAAGTTTAAGGCTTGTATAGGTTTTACCAACATCTGTATTGGTTGCTGTTATAAAAATCGGGGAATAATGCATCTTGTATCTTTATCTATAATTTTATTTTTCATAATTTTTGCATTATATATTATCAGTTTTTATCTGTCAACAAAACAATTCAGATACAATAAGCCCCCATCTCTACTAATGGTAACCAAGGTAAAAGAAATTTTGTAACAATGTTATTTTTGCTTTCAATACCATTTTTTGAAGATACTTCAGACATCTTATACCCCACACCTTTTATAGTTTCTATCAGTTCACATGGGATTTTAGCTCTTAACTGTCTTACTAAAGAGCGGATTCTCTCTTGACTTACGACCTCATCTAAATAAACATAAGATGAAATATCATCAAAAGAGATTGCTGAAGGCGCTTTTGCTAAAAGATACTTTAAGAACAAAGCCTCTTTTTTGCCTAAAGAAATCTCCTCTTCATGGTTAAAAAACAAGGAGTGTTTAAAATCAAAATATACATCTTTACACAAAAAAAAGATATCATCATTCCAAATACGGCATAATTTATATATCCGAAATGCAATCTCTTGCGGAGCAAAATCTTTAATGATAAAGTCATTATAACTCATATAATAAAGTGTTTTAAACAAAGCAGGATTAAAACCTTTTTCTAAGATAAGCAAAACAGGAGCTACACAACCTTTTCTTCTTAAAAACTTCAATATTTTTGCATCTGTTGGTTCTTTGAGGTTGAGAATAAACAAAGAGTAATCCAACAAAGAAACCTTTTCATCAAATATTTCTTCTTCTTTTTGCACTTTTGTTACATCTATTTTTAAACGAAGTTGATTGAGATATGTATCCACTCTATGGGCTAATTCAAGGTCTGGTTCAAGAATAAAAATTTTCAATCTATTCCTTTATGAAAAGCTATTATCATTTTACGATGAAATATCTAAATATCTCATTTATAATGAGGAAAAATTGGATTTTAAAACCAACTTTTCCTCAGATTTTTAAAAGTTATATGCTAGGTAAAAACGAGCATAAGTAAAGTCATCTTCTCCACTTACATCATAAGTACCATATCCTGCCCAAAAACGTGTACTCAACCCTTTTAAGGCTCCGCTGAAAGCATATTTGATATCTATGTTTACCTCATCAGCATCATCTAAGTCCATGCCTGCATTTGTTATGCCTTCTGCACTTTGGTCATAGTGAGCGTATTTTAAACTCGTATTTAATCCTGCAACACCAAAACCATAACTAGCTCCTAGTGAATAAGCATCGATACCTGCAAAAATCGCATTGTTTGTAAGCATATCTGTATAAACTACAGCATCTGGAACATGTCCAAACGTTCCTGGGAAATTTGCCTCTTCATCCATAGTAGTATAAGCAGCATCTAGCTTGACACCAGAGACTTCTGAGCTAATCTTGAAACCATAAAGAGTAGCATCATCATTTGATGCAACAGTTGGATTTTCATAGTTGGCTTTCGCATAAGTCATTGCTATAAAAAGAGGAAAATCTAAAGGTAGCTTATATTTTGCTTGAAGGTAGTACTCATCATATCCACCAGCAGGAACAAAAACTGGAGCATCCCAAATCTTCTCTTTTTCATTTGTTGTAAGATACTGCCCATCTAAAGTCAAATCTTTTATACTTTGGTTTTTAAAAAATAGTGAGTAAAGACCTTTTTTAAAGTGCATATCTTTTTGCGTAGGAGTATTTCTAGCATCACTTCCATAACGCATTTGCCACTCTTGTACATAAATCAACTTTACAAAAGTATTAGGGAGTTCATTCATGCTTAAAACTACAGCATCAAAAGAGTCTTCTAAAGCAAAAGCTGAACTACTCATTATCAAAGGAGTTTTGATTTTTTGACGACCAACTTTTATATCTGATTTAAGAAAGCTGTACTGGATATAAGCTTCTGAAAGCAAAGTCGTACTAACAGAGTTACGCTCATCATCTTCAACTCCTCCATTACCAGCATCTTTATCGTGAAAACCTAAATCATGAGCACTTTGAGTTCCTAAACCTAGTTTAAAGCCATAAAAATTATCAGTTGTATATCTTAATTCTACTGCAACTGAACCTACATTAGCATTATCAACTGGTCTGGTTTGTGCTGCTGCATCTGTATCACTACCTGTGGTATACACAAATCTCAATGATCCCATCGTTTTACCATTTTTAAACGCTTCGGCTAGATTGTCTGAAGCATATGCACAACTTCCAAGAGCCAAAATCCCCACGAGAGATAGTTTGACAAGTTTCATTTTTTATCCTTTGAGTTTTTACTTTAATGTTTCTAAGAGTTGTTTTTCAACCGCCTCTTTTTTACTATCAAACTTACCATCATAAAACTCATATTCTGGTTTATAATAATTCAGCATACTTCTTAAGCCTTTATGCCCAATCTCTACGTGACAAGAAGCACATCCGATTTGTTTATCAGTATCTTGCAAACTTACATAATGTTTATGCATTTTGATACCTTTTTCACTGATATTTGGATTAGTAGTATAATTCGTATGACAACTGATACACCCTTCATCCACAACAAATTCATCTCTTCTTTGACGATTTTTATGCCAATCAATCGCATCTGGATTCCCAAAGAAATGAATCGCTCCTTCAACTACACCATTTTTAGCTTTTGTATATATGTAATTTAAAACGTTATCATGAGGCAAATGACATGTTACACACGCCACTTTGATACCACTTTTACCAGCTCCACCGTGTACATTACTGTGATATGAAGCTACCATTGGTGCCATTTCATGACAAACGATACAAAATTTATCGTTACTTGTTCTGTGAAGTCCCTCATACATCCCTAAAGAGAACAAAAGACCTATAAAAACGCCTGCCATTACAAAGATAAAAAGCTTACTTTTAATAAAAAGAAATACTTTTTTTATCATGGTGTATCCTTCATCCAAATCTTCACATCATTACTATGACAGTTCAAACACATATTCTCTGATTTTTGATGTTCAAAATGACACTCATCACAATAGAGTCTTTGCCCATCATGGATTGAATTGTGTGGATTGACATGTAATACATCCATAAACTTTAGTCTATCTGCCAAATACTGTTTACTTTTATGACACGATAAACACCCCTCATCCCCAATCATTTGAAAATTCTCAGGTTCATCCCCTTGCCCTTCATGACAATCTGCACATTTAAGTGAGAGCTTCGCATGATGATTTTTTAGAGGAAATTTTTCTTGCAATTCCGCACTTACAGCAACCTCTTGGGCAGGAGGTGTTTTTGAAACCTCACTGCCTATTAGGTACATAGCATTAAAAAAGAGAAAAACCCCCACCAAATAAAGAGTTTTTTTGTTACACATGGCTAAACATTTTCTCCTGCAACCATTCCAAATACAAGACAATCTGCGATTGCACAACTTCCTAAACGACTCGCTCCATGAGTACCACCAGTAACTTCACCAGCTGCAAATAAACCAGGAATTGGTTTACCTGTATTGCCAGAGATGACTTGCGCTTTTGTGTTGATTTTAACTCCACCCATAGTATGGTGTGGTTTTGGTTGTAAACGAATTGCGTAGAAAGGTCCTTTCATATCAATTGGCGCTTCTTTAAGGTTTTTAAGAGTTTGTTTTTTAAACTCATCTTCTTTACCAGCCATTGCTGTTTCGTTATATACTTTAATAGTCTCTTTGAGTGCAGCTGCTGGGATTTTATAGTTAGCAGCTAAGGCATCAAGAGTATCAAATTTTTTCATAACACCTGTTTGTAGACCTTTTTCAACAGCATGTGCAATTTGAGGAGCAAAAGTTTTTTCTGTACCAATAGCTACTGGATTTGCTTTTGGATCTTCTCTTAAGATAACATACTCAGCATCCGCTCTTGTTTTTCTATCTGCCATCTCATTCATGAAACGTTTTCCATTTCTTACATCAACTGCAACACCTAGAACAAATAGACCTTGTTGGGTTAGCAATGGTGCAACACCAAAACCTCTCTCATCTGGGCTTGCCCATGGTCCTTGTTGAATCCAATCGATATGTACTGGGAGTGCGCCGATTTGAAATGCTTTAAGCATCGCACCAGCAGTCGCACCATCATGGTTTGTTGCATCTTGATCTTCTGCAATACGAGGATCTTGAAGTTTTCTATAAACCTTATCCATAGAAAAACCTCCACTAGCTAGAATGACGCCTTTTCTTGCTTTAAAAAACTTCTTTGTTCCGCCAGTATTTTCCATATCATCGCTTAGAAGTTTTTTGTTAAATCTATAATTTTCTCTAGCAGCAACTCCTACAACACTCTCTCCATCAGCACTCATAACAAAATCATCAAACTTTGTTCTTGTCATAAGCTTACAACCTGGGAGTTTCTCAACAAACGCAGCCATAGGTTGGATGATAGCAGAACCACTCATGTTTTCAGTAACGATAGTTCTAGCCACAGAGTGACCACCAAACCAAGTAGGTTTTTTACCTGTTTGGAATTTTGCCCCACACTTAACAGCAAAATCAAATGTTTCTTGAGCACGTTTACCGATAACTTCTAACATCTCAACATGGTTGATACCTAAACCTGCTTTTAGGGCATCTTTGATAAAAAGATCTGCTGAGTCTTTGATACCAAATTGTTGTTGATCTCTGTTATTTGGTACAGCAAATGCTCCCCCGTTGATAACAGAGTTACCACCTACACGTCCCATTTTTTCTAAGATAAGTACTTTCAATCCACGTTCAGCTGCTTTAGAAGCTGCTGCAAGTCCAGCAAAACCTGAGCCGATTACGATGACATCATACTCTTCATCAAACTTTACTTCTGTCTCTTTTGGGGCTGCCGCCATAGCATTTGTAGCTGCCATCATAGCACCAGCCAAACCTAAAGCACCTAATTTAAGAGCATCACGTCTACTTACTGTTTCTTGTTTCATCGAAACCTCCTTTAAGGGTTTTAAAATTTATCTTTGCTTAATTATAATAACTAACTGTGAGATTTAATGTGAGATATCGATTTTTTAAGTTAACAAAATTCTTTTTATAAAAAGATGACGAAAAAAACTTACATACATATAATACAAATTGACATAAAAGCGTTAATGTAGTATCGTAATGCTTTCATTATGGAAACAAAGGTACACATATAAACCTCTTTAAACAAATCTTGCAAAAACAAAATGTCATCATCCTAGATGGAGCATTAGGAACTGAAATACAAAAACGTGGCTTTGATGTAAATGACTCTTTATGGTCAGCAAAATTTTTATCAAAGAACCCAGCAATTATCAAAGAGATTCACACTGAGTATTTAAATGCTGGCGCAGATATCATCATATCAGCAAGTTATCAAGCAAGTTTTGAAGGATTTATGAAGAAAGGTTTTTCCAAAGAGGAGTCAAAAAAACTTATAGAACTCTCTATCTCTCTTGCCAAAGATGCAAGAGATGAATTTTGGGAAAATTTAACAGATAAAACGGATAAAATCAAACCTTTAGTTGCTGCTTCAATCGGTCCTTATGGAGCATTCTTAGCTGATGGCAGCGAATATAGTGGCAATTATCAAATTAGCGATGAAGAGCTTTTGGCATTTCATCAACAAAGACTAGAAACAATCTTACATGTAAAGCCTGACATCATCGCTTGTGAGACAATTCCCTCTTTCAATGAAGCAAAAATTTTATCCAAACTTTTGGAAGCGTATGACATACCTTCTTGGATTAGTTTTAGTGCCAAAGATGAAAAACACATCAACTCAGGAGAGAGTATCGAAGAGTGCATAGAGTATTTAGAGACGCAAAAACACATCTGCGCTTTAGGGATTAACTGTACTGCACCAAAGTTTATCTCTTCTCTTGTCCAAAAGATAAAAAAGCTCTCTTCAAAACCTATCGTTATATACCCAAATGGTGGCTCAAAATACAATCCCATAACAAAAATTTGGGAAAAAAGTGTTGACAATAGCGACTTTGCAAAAATGGCACTTTTATGGAAAAATGCAGGAGCTAGCATCATCGGAGGATGCTGCGAAACTGGACCTAAAGAGATACAAGAGCTACACCAGATATTTTTTAAAACTTGATTGAATTATTTGGAGAGTCTATTTTTTTTAAATTCTCAAAAACAAAACAACCTTTATGTTACAATTCAAACAAAAAAAGGTTACTCGTGAAGAAGCTTTTCTTTAGACTTTTGTTTCTTGCATCTCTGACTTACTCTCAAGTTTCCTTAGCAAATGAACCGCATCTTAAATTTTGCGTTGATCCTGATTGGTACCCTTATGAAAAGATTACTCCACAAGGAGAATACATCGGCATCGCTGCTGAACTTATAAGCAAGATAGTACAAAAAGCAAATATAACTTATAGCATCGTTCGCACACAAAACTGGGAAGAGAGTATAGAGTTTTCAAAGAAAGGTTTCTGTGATGCTTTAGCTTTTTTAAATCAAACTCCACAAAGAGAAGAATGGCTAGTTTTTAGTGAGCCTTATTTTACAGACCCAAATGTTATCATCTCTCGTGAACAAAGTGATTATATAAGCGATCTTAGTACCGTTTCAAACCTTAAAATCGCCCTACCTAAAGGCTCTAGTATCTTAGAGAAAGTAAAAAAAGATTTTCCAAATCTGTACATCATAGAGGTTGAATCCGAAGAGGAAGCTTTCTCTTTTGTTTCAAAAGGCAAAGCAGATATCACTCTTCGCTCTTTGACAATGGCTATTTATACGATAAAAAGTAAAGGTTGGTTTAACCTTAAAGTAGCAGGGGAAGTACCAAGATATGTAAATCGACTACGAATAGGTATCGTCAAAGAGAAAAGTTTTTTTCAAGAGATACTCAACCAAGGCATCTTAGACTTAAAACCTCAGCTTGCAAGAGAGATAGCTAACCGATATGTTGCAATCAAAATTCAAAAAAATCTCTCTACAAAAGAGATAATTTTGTATTCTCTTGCTTTTTTGGGAGCACTTATCTTGTTTTTTGGATTTTTACTCTACCAAAGAAAGATGAATAAGCGTTTAGAAAACATCAATGAACGCTATAAATCACTCATAGAAGGTTCAAGAGAAGGCATAGTTGTTACGCAACATCATAAAATCATCTTTTCAAATCCCTCATTTAGCGAAATTACTGGATATAGTTTTGAAGAATTAAAAGACATCCCCATAGATAAGTACTTATACGAAGAAGACAAACAAAGAGCCATGCAAAATCATGAAAAAAGAGTCGCTGGCTTAGACGCTGAAAGTCGCTACCCTGTAAGATTTTTGACAAAAGATGGAAAAACCATCTGGGTAGAAGTAAGCGGAACGCTTATACATTGGGGCAATGAACCAGCAACTTTAAACTTTATCGTTGATATCACACAAAGAATCCAATCCGAAGAAAAGATAAAGTTTATGGCGCATCATGATGCACTCACTGATCTTCCTAACAGATGGCTTATGGATGATAGATTAGAGCAACAAATAGCTTCTGCTAGACGAGAAAAAAGAAAATTTGCACTTTTGTTTGTCGATCTCAATAAATTTAAACCTATAAATGACACTTTCGGGCATGAAACAGGAGATTTTGTGCTGAAAACTTTTGCGCTAAGGCTCTCTCAAATCCTAAGGCAAAGCGATACTGTTTCAAGAGTAGGAGGAGATGAATATGTCATCATGCTTCCAAACACTCAAACATACAAAGATGCCCAAAATGTTAGAGAAAAGATAATCAATTTATCGCAAATTCCATTTTCTATAAATGAGCAAGATATCTTTCTTACATGTAGTGTAGGAATCGCTCTTTTTCCAGATGATGGAGAGAGTAAAGATGCTCTATACACTGCTGCTGATAATTCTATGTATAAAGAGAAAAAAAGCTAATCTACCTCCACAATCATTTCACTTTTTTATTTTATGATTCCTATATAAAACCTATAAGGAGTCAACTATAAAGAAAC
>DLUF01000090.1 GCA_002742765.1 Sulfurospirillum sp. UBA12182
CAAAATTTCCCCAGTATTTCATCCCTTTTTTAAGGGGTTTATGGCTTTTTGTAGTAAATTCACGGTTACCTAAAAGTAGATTATATCGGTTGAGTGGCAACTCTTCAAGTACAGTTATAGTGATTGGTAAAGAGCTATTAAATCTTATATAAGAAGCACTATGTTTTTGTGAGATAGAAGAGAGCTTGGAGAGGGTATTTATCATAAACTCTCACTAAGCTTTAGTATTTGAGCTGCGATATCTTCTTTATAACTTAGTGGTAGCTCTTTAGTGCTTTGTTTTGTTAAAAAAGTAACTTTGTTTTTATCGCTACCAAAGTTGTTTTCAGCTTCTAAGATGTTTAAACATACCGCATCAAGCTCTTTATCTTTGAGCATGTTTTGAGCATTTTGGAGTGCATTTTGGCTATCTATTTCTGCTTTGAAGCCTATTTTTATGAGATTTGTATCTTTTAAAGAGGCTAAGATATCGGTATTTTGTTTAAGCTCTAATGTCCAAGTTTCACCGAGTTGTGATTTTTTCAATTTACCTGTTTCTTGCTTTGTCGGGATATAATCACTGATTGCAGCTGCCATAAAGAGGTATTTTTTATTTTGGCTTAATTCCTCTTGTATGAGTTGTGCTAATTGGTTTGTACTTTGAAAATGTTTGATTTGTAAATTCTCTTTTGGAAAAAAAGTTTGTGCTGATGTGATCAAAGTTACTTTTGCTCCAGCATAATAAAAAGCCTTGGCTAAAGCATTTGCCATTTTACCGCTTGAAAAATTGCTTAAGCATCTTACATCATCGATTTTTTCAATTGTTCCACCACCTGTGATGATAACCTCTTTATCTAGCCAAAACTCTTTACATGTAAGCTCTCTTACGGTCAATTCATAGATGTCATTTGGCTCGCTCATTGCACCAATTCCTTTGTCATTACATGCCAAAAGTTTCTCTTGTGGATGAGCAAATATAAAACCTAGCGCTTGAAGTTTTTTTATACTCTCTAAAGTGATAGGATTGAGTATCATGTTTGTATTTGCTGCTGGGGCTAGGATGATTTTTTTATTGTAAGCAAGTACAGTGCTTGTAAGAAGATTGTCAGCTAGTCCGTTTGCTATTTTGTTCAAAGAATTTGCACTTATGGGAGCGATAACAAAGATATCAGCCCATTTGCCTATATAGATGTGATTGTTAGAATTTGACCAACTCTCACTCTCAACACTTAAGACCTCATTTTGACTGATTGCCTCAAAGCAAAGTGGTGTTATAAATTTTTTTGCTTCTTCACTCATCAAAACTTTTACGTTTGCACCTGCTTTGATGTAGGCTCTTATAAGCTCTAAAGTTTTGTATATCGCTATACTTCCAGTAACTCCAACAAGGATATTTTTACCTTCTAGCACTACTTTTCCTCTTTTCCAAAAAATTTATAAAAGAAACTTTCTACTACTTTTAAAGGTGCTCTGTTGATAGCGAGTGAGCCTTTTTTGATGTTTTTTGTTACGGTCGTTCCTGAAGCGATGATAACATCATCTTCGATGATTACAGGAGCTACGAGCTGAGTATCACTTCCTACAAAAACATTTTTACCAATGATAGTTTGATACTTTGCTTTTCCATCATAATTACACGTAATCGTACCGCAACCGATATTTGTCCCCTCATCAATCAAACTATCTCCAAGATAGCTTAAATGTCCAGCTTTTACACCTTGGAGTGTAGATTTTTTTATCTCTACAAAATTGCCTATCTTACTCTCTTTTAGGATAGATTTTGGTCTGATTCTAGCCATCGGTCCAACTTGTGAATTTTCGACGATGCTATCTTCGATGACGCTATTTGTTTTTATATGAGAATTGATGATGCGTGAGCCTTTTAGGAGTGAAACACCATTTTCAATGATACTCTCTCCCTCGATAATCACGTCACTTTCTATGTAGATTGTTTCAGGAAGTTTCATGATAACACCAGCTTCCATAAACGCCTTTTTGATTTTTTGTTGCATGAGCTCTTCGGCTTTTGCAAGCTGGTACTTTGAATTTACACCCATAAAAGTATTTTCGTCAACGAAAACAGCTTTTACATCAAGGTTTTGAGATTTTGCGATACCTATGAGATCAGTTATATAATACTCATTTTGGTTGTTGTTATTTGTTAGTTTCGCAAGATTGTTTTCTAAAAAATCTTTTGCAAAGAGGTAAACTCCAGCATTTACACTTTTAACTTCTAACTCTTTAGGATTTGCATCTTTTTGTTCTACTATCTTTTGGACAAGTTTGTTCTCATCCATGATAACTCTTCCATACCCTGTTGGGTCTTTTGCGAAAAATGTGCTTAAAACTACGGGGGCACTTTCAGATAAAAAGAGTTCCATATCCTCTTTTAAAACCAAAGGCATATCTCCACTTAAGACCAAGACTCTCTCGTGTTTTGGGCAAACACCCATGATAGCTCCCCCAGTTCCAGGAAAGTTGATATGGTCTTGGATGACGTAGTGAATATCTTGAAAATACTTTTCCATTTCACTTTTTATAGTATCTGCTTGGTGGTATAAAACAAGAGAGATATCATCACTTAAACTACTTGCTTCTTTGAGTATGTGATAAAGCATAGGATAACCTGAAATTTCGTGGAGTACTTTTGAGATATTTGATTTCATCCTTGTTCCAAGTCCCGCAGCCATGATAACAATAGATACATTCATAAAGTGATATTCCTTAAATTAAACATATTAGATAAATAGACGATATCTTAACAAAAATTTGTTTTAAAGGTTATAAAGCGAAGAGTTTTAACCGCTTTTTAACAAAAAACAAAATAGAATACCTAATTAATCCTCTCATGAAAAGGCAAAAAAGCATGGATTTAGGAACGGTCGTTGGTTTAGTACTGACTTTAGCACTTCTTTTTGGTGCTATGGCGATGGGTGTTGGTATAGGTCCATATATAGATATACCATCTATTTTAATTGTTTTTGGAGGTACTACAGGGGTTCTTTTAATCGGCTTCAAAATGGAACAGATGAAAAGCCTTGCAAAGATTTTTATGATAGCGATTAAGCCACCTCAAGTTGACTTACAAGAGTTGATAAAAAAGATGGTTGAATACTCTACAAAAGCAAGACGTGATGGGATTTTAGCACTTGAAACAGATGCAAACAATGAAACAAATGCTTTTTTAAAAACAGGACTTTCTATGGCAGTTGATGGTAATGAGCCAGATACTATCCGTGAAATGCTAGAAATCGAGATGGAGCAAACAAGTACAAGACACAGAGCGAATGCTCAGATATTTGCTCAAATGGGTGGTTTCTCAGGTGCGATGGGGATGATAGGTACTCTTATCGGTCTTGTTGCTATGCTTTTGAATATGACTGATCCTTCTGCTATCGGTCCAGCGATGGCTGTTGCTTTGTTAACAACAATGTATGGTGCGATGATAGGAAATATCGTAGGTGCGCCAGTAGCAAATATCTTAGAGATTCGTGATGCTGATGAAACTTTGGCAAAAACTTTGATTTTAGAAGGGATTATGGCGATACAAGCAGGCGATAATCCACGTACTTTAGAGGGTAAACTTCTCTCATTCTTGTCACCAAAAGATCGTGTTTCTCAGTTTAATTAAGGGTTGTAATGGGAAAGAAAAAATGTCCTGATTGTCCTAAATGTTTGCCTCAATGGTTGGCTGCATTTGGTGATTTAATGTCTTTATTGCTTTGTTTTTTCGTACTTTTACTCTCTATGTCCACTATGGATGCAAAAAAAGTTCAAGAAGCTATCGGTTCGCTTGCAGGAGCTTTGAGCGTTTTAGAGGGGGGAACGAAAACTGAAATAAGCCGTGAAAGACAGCAACAAGCAACACCTATCGAAACTCAAGAAGAGACTTCAAATCGTGTAAAGACAATGTCAAAAACACTTGTTGAGATTAATGAAATGTTAAAGACATCTGGAAGTCCAGAGATAACGTTAGAAGAGGCTGAAGATGGATTTATCATCAGATTGCCTGATGGATTGCTTTTTAAACCGGGCTCTGCTGTAATCGAAAATCAAGATGCGCTTTTGTTTTTAAAACGCATTGCATTGGTGGTTCAAAGACTCCCTGAAGAGTTACATGTAAATGCTAGAGGTCATACAGATAATGTACCACCTGATCAAACAAGTCCTTATAAAGATAACTGGGAACTCTCAACAGCAAGGGCAGTAAGTGTTGCTAAAGAACTTATAAAAAATGCAATTGACCCTAAGAAAATCACAGCTTCTGGGAAAGCAGAATTTGACCCGATAACTTCAAATGCTACGGAAGAAGGAAGAGCAAAAAATAGAAGAGTTGAGCTTCATTTCTTCTCACTAGATGGAGATAAAAAAGAACAAGCCCAACAGAGTGTTTTAGACACTACAACTAGCAAATAAGAGGACTATGTGAAGAAACTTTTTCTCCTAGGTGTTTTTTTTACTACGCTTTTTGGTGCTGATCCTATCCCTACGGTCAATCTCAGCTTAAGTGCTCCAGATACTCCACAGCAACTTGTCACAAGTTTAAACCTTTTAGTTGTTTTAACAATTCTTGTTTTAGCTCCGTCTATTGTTTTTGTTATGACAAGTTTTTTAAGACTCATCATCGTATTTTCTTTTTTGAGGCAAGCGCTTGGTACACAACAAATGCCTCCAAATC
Source organism: Sulfurospirillum sp. UBA12182 (assembly GCA_002742765.1). GTDB lineage: Bacteria > Campylobacterota > Campylobacteria > Campylobacterales > Sulfurospirillaceae > UBA6810. The sequence continues at coordinate 4,658 of DLUF01000090.1, forward strand.
AAGTGTTAGTCTCTTTAGCGCTTATCTTAACTTTTTTCATCATGGAGCCAATCGCAAAAGAATCTTATAATGTAGGGATAAAGCCTTACATAGCAGAACAAATGGGCTATGAAGAGGCATTTGAAAAAGCTGTTGAGCCATTTAAGGCTTTTATGATACGCAATACTCGTGAAAAAGATTTAGCACTTTTTTTTAGGATACGAAATTTAGAAAATCCAGCAAATGTTCAAGATGTTCCACTTACCGTTGCGATTCCTGCTTTTATGATAAGTGAGTTAAAAACCGCATTTCAGATAGGCTTTCTCATCTATTTACCATTTCTCGTAATTGATATGGTTGTAAGTTCAGTTTTGATGAGTATGGGTATGATGATGCT
>DLUF01000028.1 GCA_002742765.1 Sulfurospirillum sp. UBA12182
AACGGCGCTTCATACGCCATTAGGTGCAGCTGAAAATATCAAGATAAATTATGGCTCACTTCATGGAAGTTCAAGTGACCTCATAGAGCTTCCTGTTATAGGGGATGATGGCTCAACACATGAAGTCTCTTTAGATATAGTTTCAAATGTAATTTATGTTCGAGTAGAAGAGACTTTAATGATACTTGCTAAAGCTTTAGAAGATAGCCGCTTTAAAGACCAATTAGGTGCTGGTATCGTTCTAACTGGTGGTATGACAAAATTAGAAGGTATCAGAGACTTAGCAACTGCTATTTTTGATAATTTACCTGTGCGTGTAGCAAAACCAAGAGAGATGGAAGGACTTTTTGAAACCCTTCGAGACCCTGGTTACTCTACTGCAATCGGTTTAGTTTTATATGGTGGGGGACACTTTACCCCTTATGAAATCGATTCAAATAAGAAGTTAAGATACAAAAATGAAGAGATTGAGCAGAGCCAAAAAGTTCAAAACATCTTAAATGGAACAGAAGATGCTCCTATCTTTCATGAAGAAGGAATTGAATCAACAAAAGAGAAACTGTCTAACATAGCAGTTATCAATGAAAAAAGAGATAAAAGTGGTTTCGCATCCAAAATGTGGAACAGCCTGAAGCAACTATTTTAAACACACAGGAGAGAAGATGAGCGGCTTTAGTATAGAAGAATCTAAAAAAAGCTATGGAGCAAAGATAAAGGTTATCGGCGTCGGTGGCGGTGGTGGTAACATGGTTAACCATATGATACGAGAAGGCATCAAAGGGATTGACCTTATCGTAGCAAATACCGATGCGCAAGCTTTGGATAGCTCTTTAGCCCATACAAAACTACAACTTGGCGAAAAGAAAACAAAAGGTTTAGGTGCTGGGATGATTCCAGAAGTTGGAAGAGAATCCGCACTTGAGAGTTATGAAGAGATTAAAAGTGCATTAGAACATGCTGACATAGTCTTTGTTGCTTCTGGTTTTGGAGGTGGTACTGGAACAGGTGCTGCACCTGTTATCGCTCAAGCTGCTAAAGAAGTTGGAGCCTTGACTGTTTCTGTTGTAACAAAACCTTTTACTTTTGAAGGTAGAAAGAGACTTAAACTAGCTGAACTAGGTCTTAACGAACTTAAAAAAGAGTGTGACTCTATCGTTGTTATTCCAAACGATAAACTTCTCTCAATCGTCGATAAAAAACTTGGTATCAAAGATAGTTTTAAGATAGTTGATGATGTTTTAACTCGTGCTGTTAGTGGGATGAGTTTAGTTGTTCTCTCTTCTGGTCAAAGTGACATCAACTTAGATTTTGCCGATGTTCAAACCGTTATGAGCCATCGTGGTATGGCACTTATGGGTGTTGGTCAAAGCCAAGGAGAAGGTGCTGCTAGTGAAGCTGTAAAATGTGCTATAGAGTCTCCACTCTTAGACAATATGTCTATAAATGGTGCGCTTGGGGTACTTATCCATTTCCATATCCCACCAAGTTGTCCTATCACAGAAATCAGTGAAGCTATGAATATAGTTTATGATGCTGCTGATGAAGATGCTGATGTAATTTTTGGTACAACTACGGATGAAAACATGGAAGAAGGTAGTGTTAAAGTTACTATCGTTGCAACTGGATTTGAAAATAAAATGGAAAAATCAAAAGAGTTAAAAGCTCTTAATGATACACAACAAGCTATCAAGCGTGAGCGTATCATGCATCTTAAAAAAGCTGTTGGTGGATATGAAGGTCAAGAAGATTTCCTTGATATTCCAACCTATATCAGACATCAAATGGATTAAAAGCCCTCTTTATTCTTCTCTCAAGGAGGGTTTTTTAACCCTCTTTTTTTCTTTTCTATTTTAATGAATAAGGCATATCAATAAACAAAAAGTGCGCATTGCTTAAAGCTTTTATCTGAAGTTTCAACTCTTCAGTTATTTCCATGCCATCTCCATAGTTAAGCTCTACTCCATTTACAAGCGAAGTTCCCTCTATCTGTACAAAATAAATTTGTCTATCACTTTTACATGTATAATCAAGCATCTTACTACTCTCAAGTTCACTTACATATAATTTTACATCTTGATATATTTTTATTTTTGCATCTGTATTTTGCGAAGAAACTATATTTAACAATCTATTTTTTCTCTCATCTTCTGTGAATCTATGTGAACCATAAAGTCTATCTAAACCCTTTTTAGGAGGGACTATCCAAATTTGTAAAAGTCTTAAATCTTCACTTTCATGGAGATTATACTCACTATGGGTGATGCCATCTCCTGCACTCATATATTGCACTTCTCCTCTTTTTAGAGTTTCGCTATTGCCCATCGAGTCTTTATGTGTGATTTCACCATGAACTACATAAGAGATAATCTCCATATCTTTATGAGGATGCGTACCAAAACCACTTTGCGGATGGATGATATCATCATTGAGAACTCTTAAGACTCCAAAGTTTATATTAGTTGGATTATAATATTCTGCAAATGAAAAATGAAATCTACTCTCTAGCCAACCTAAATTTGAACTGCCCATATTTTCTTTCGATATTTTTTTTAGCATTTGTTTATCCTTTTGAATTTGAAAGTGATATGTTTTAATTTTTTTCAAACAACAATTTCAACCCTAAAGCTATATAGATAAAGCCAGCGATATTTGTCAACAGATTACCATTTGATTGGATTTTCTTAGCTGTGGCAGAAGCAAAAGCTGCAAGAATAAGACACCAAAGAGTTCCTGTCGTTAAAAATATAAGTCCTAAAAATAAAAATGAAAGTGTTTTATGAGGAGCATCAGGACTAACAAACTGCGGTAAAAAAGCCAAAAAGAAAAGTGCAACTTTTGGGTTGAGAACATTTGTTAAAACTGCTTGTTTATAAGTTTTTAAAAGAGAATTTTCTTCACTTACCATCTTTACATGTAAAGATTTTTTAGCTTTTAAAAGTGAACTAATACCAAGATAGATAAGATACAAAGCACCTAGTATTTTAATGATTTCAAAAGCATAAGAAAAAGAGAGGATCAAAGCTGAAAGTCCAATCGCAGCAAAGAGGATATGGAACACCACTCCTGTACTAATCCCAAGAGCTGAGATAATCCCTGCTTTCTTCCCATCACTTAGACTTTTAGTGATGATGTATATCGTATCATTTCCAGGGATAAGATTGAGTGTTATGCAAGAAAGTATAAAAATCCCTAAATCATGTGTTCCAAACATTACTGCTCCTTTTTAAGTACAAATCCCCTATCAAGCCCCGCTAAATCCTGATAAAACTCTGCTTGTAAATTATACTCTTTTAGATACTCACTTATCTTCTCTTTTTGGTCATATCCCATCTCGCAAGCTAGGATTTTGATATCTCTTTGTAAAAATAAATCAATGATTTTTTTCAAAAGCTCATCCCCAACAACACCTCCAAAAAGTGCATTTGATGGTTCATAAGAGAGCTTTACATGTAAAGATTCATTATCTGCTATATAAGGAGGATTTGAAACTAAAATATCAAAGCTTTTTTCTTCTATATTTTCCAGTAAATCACTTTGGATAAACTCAATTCTATCTTCAAGTCCAAATTTTTTCGCATTTATCAAAGCGACTTCAAGAGCACTCAAAGAGATATCAACTGCTTTGATTTTAGCTTTTGGAAGTAAAAGAGCTAACATGATACTGATGATACCACTTCCACACCCAATCTCAACGATACTAGGAGTTCCCAACTCTTTACATGTAAACAAAACTTTATCTACTAAAATCTCTGTTTCAGGGCGAGGTATGAGAACTCTTGCATCGACATAAAACTCTTCATTATAAAAAGAAGCCTTGTTTGTGATGTACTCGATTGGTTCATGACTTTTTAAACGCTCTAAGAGTTCTTGATACGCCTTCTTACATGTAACTTTTTCTTCATCATGTGTGATAAGCCACATAAGGTCTTTGTCTAAAAGATGTGCTAGAAGTATCCTTGATTCTTTATTTGGGATTTCACTCGTATCTTTTAGCTCTAACCTGCCAAATTCAAGTAACTCTTTTATGCTATGCATCACAACTCACATCTACACCTAACTTTTGTAACCTTTGTACAAGCTCTGGATGCGAATGATAAAAAATAATCGTTAATTTATGAGAAAGTGGAAAAGATTTGTTTTCACTTGCTAATTTCATCAAAGCACTTGCAAGTGCCTCTTTACTTTCACACTCACTTCCGTATTCATCAGCTTTGTATTCGTTATAACGGCTCAAAACTCCTATCAAAGGCATCATAAAAAAAGAGAGAACTGGGGAGAGTAAGAAAAACAGAGTGATGATTATCTGAGGAGTTTTTTCTACATGTAAACCAGTAAAAAGAGATTCTGGTAAATTTCCAAAAAAACCAAACATCACTAAAAGCATAACTCCACTGATAACTATGTTTTTTAAGATATCTTTATGTTTAAAATGCCCTAGTTCATGTCCTAAAACAGCTAAAAGTTCATTTTTTTCTAATTTTTGCACCAAAGTATCAAACAGCACTACTCTTTTAGATTTGCCAAGTCCTCCAAAATATGCATTGAGTCTTTTGTCTCTTTTACTAGCATCTATGGTAAAAACTCCACTGCTTTTTAGCCCTGCTTTTTGCAAAAGGTTTTCTATCGAGTTTTTCAGCTCTTCATTTTCTAAGGGTAAAAATTTATTGAAAATCGGAGCTATGAGTGTTGGGTATATCATATTGATAAACAATACAACTGCAAAAATAGCCACAAATCCCCAAATCCACCAGTTTGATAAAGATACGATTATCCAAGAGATAAGCCAAATCAAAAGCGAACCAAACACTAAAAACATGAGCGATGATTTGAGAAGATCAAGCATAAAAGTTTTTGCATCAATAGTGCTAAATCCATAGGTTTTATCTAGCCCAAAAGTTTGATAAATCTCAAAAGGTAATCCCAAAATATAATTGATAGCTATAAAAGCATTGACAAATACAACAGCTTTTAACATCTCATTTTCAAAAACTATCACCGTCTCCAAATACCCAAGCCCAAAGCTCATCCATCCAAAAAAGAGCAAGAGTTCATACAAAGAACTTACGATACTCATCTTTTGAGAATCCATCTTATAACTTGCTGCTTCTTTGTAGGTTTTTGCAGGCAAAACTACTGGTTTGAACTCTTTTGCTTTTTTTAAAAACTCAAGCTCCATAAAACTGATATAGATTTTAAAAAGTGTGTATAAAGTATAGATGACCATTACTATTTCTAACATAAAAACAACCCTTAAATTTTTAGGAAATTGTATCTAAATGAAGTTAATAAAAAATTAGATACCCAAATCTTTAGCTTACCTCTAGCAAAAAGCTGATAAAATTACACTCTCAAAAATAAAAGGATATCATTTGGCACTCTTAGACTTGTTGGAAATTTCAAAAGCTTATGAAACACAAAAGATACTTGTAGAAGTTGATTTTTTCATTCAAGAAGGTGAACGTATCGCTATCATAGGAAAAAATGGTGGTGGAAAATCAACTTTGATGAAAATCATCAATGGCTCACTAGCTCCAGATGAAGGTCGAAGAATCCTACAAAATGGTGTGAAGATAGAGATGCTTTCTCAAAATCCTCATTTTGAAGAGAGTGTAACTGTGAGAGAAGCCATCGAAAATGAGCTTAAAGAGTTAAAAAATGCAAAATTAGCATTTGATGAAACTCTTGGAAAACTCTCATATGATTTTGAGAACAAAGAGCTTCTTAAAAAACAAGAAGAACTTTCAAAGTTTTTAGATATCCACAATGCTTGGAATTTGGATGATAAGATAGAAAGAGTCTTACAAGAATTTAGCCTCAAAGAGTATGAACACAAAGCAGTCAATCTCCTTAGTGGTGGAGAGCAAAGAAGGGTTACACTAGCTGGTCTCATTCTTAAAAAACCAGATATTTTACTTTTAGATGAGCCTACTAACCACCTTGATGTTTATATGGTTGCTTTTTTAGAAGAGATGCTTTTAAAAGAAAAATTTACTCTCATTTTTATCTCTCATGATAGGTACTTCATAGATAACATTGCAACAAAAACAGTCGAGATAGAAGATTGTAAACTAAGAAGTTTTAAAGGTGGATATGCTCACTACCTAAGTGCAAAAGAGGAGCTTTTAAAAAGTATGCAAAAAAGCCATGAGGTTTTACTCAAACATTTAAAGAGTGAAGAGGAGTGGCTAAGACGTGGGGTCAAAGCAAGACTCAAACGAAACGAAGGCAGAAAACAAAGAGTTTTACAACTGCGTGAAGAAGCTAAGAAAAATCCTTCTTTAATTCGAAAGATGAAGTTAGAACTGGAAAGAGAACAGAAAAATTTCAACCAAGACAAATCTATAAATCGTCAAAAAATGCTCTTTGAAATGTATGATATCTCAAAAAGACTAGGTTCTAAAGAGCTTATCAAAAACTTTACATGTAGAATTTTGCAACAAGACCGTATCGCCATAGTTGGGAAAAATGGTGCAGGAAAATCAACTCTTTTGAAGGTATTACTTGGAGAACTTGAGGTAGATAGCGGTACTTTTAAGCGAGGTGATTTTAAGATAGGGTATTTTGACCAACAAAGAGTATTGCTCAATGATGAAAAAAATCTTATAGAGACTTTTTGTCCAAATGGTGGAGACAGGGTTGATGTGCGTGGAAGAAATATGCATGTATATGGCTATCTTAAAAATTTTCTCTTTCCTAAAGAGTTCTTAGATAAAAAGATTGGGATACTTAGTGGCGGAGAGAAAAACCGCGTAGCTCTTGCTTTGTTGTTCACTAAAGAGTATGATTGTTTGGTACTTGATGAACCTACGAATGACCTTGATATCCCAACGATTAATATCTTAGAAGAGTATATCGAGAGTTTTCAAGGTGCTGTTATATTTGTAAGCCACGATAGATACTTTGTTGATAAGATTGCTAAAAAGCTTTTTATATTTGAAGGAAACGGCAAGATAGTAGAAAGCTATCAAGAATACAGCGAATACCTTGAGATAGAAAAAGAGCTTAAAGATTTGAATGATTTTTCTCTTTTAAATGAGGAGAAAGAGAGTAAAAATACCGTTCAAAATAGAAGTTTAAAACTCAGCTACAAAGAAAAAATCGAATACGAAGAACTTCCATTTAAAATTGAAACTTTAGAAGACGAAATCAGCAAGATAAAATCATGCCTTGAAGACCCAAAATGCTACCAAGAGATAGGACTTGTAGAGTTAAGTGAAAAATTAGAACTTAAAGAAAACGAGTTAGAGCCTCTTATAGAGCGTTTTTTAGAACTTGAGGAAAAAGTAGAGATGATTAACTCATCTTGTTAAAACTCTTTTTTGCCATCTCTTGTTTAACTTGAAGTTTATACATCTGTACTTGTGAGTCAAAAAAGTTTTGTGATGAAAACAAATCTATCGTATTTATATTAGAAAAATTAAGAGCTTCCATCAATGTTGGAGATGTCAGTTTCTCTGAGAGGTTTTCAAAAAGAACTTTGTTTAACCAACTGTTATCACCTTCATTTACGCTATGAGAATCATACGAGAGTAAAAAATCTACGAAACTACCCTCCTCTTTTTTTAATGATTTATAAAGACCATAACTACTAGCAGCCATCGGGTCGATTTGAAAAAGATAGGTATTCATCTGAAACTCCTTGCTTTACATGTAAAGCAAGGAGTATTCCAAATTAGACTTTAAAAGTAGAGAGAGTTTTCTCAAGGTCAGTTGAAACAACAGCCATATTTTGAGAAATTTTTGCTAAATCTTCAGCGATTTTTTCATTTGTATTTGAGGCTTCAAAAGTCTCTGTCATCTGTTCCATCATCACTTTTGTTAAGTGGGAAATCTCAACAACTTTCTTAGAAGCTTCTTTTGAAATCTCTATCGATTCGATAGTTTTTTCTTTTGTTTTTTCTGTTTCATCTCTTACATCTTGAGCGCTTTGACTTACTGTTCTCATATGTGTAGCATTTTGTTCCATATTTTCACTTAACTGTGTAACACCTTGAACAATAACACTGATAGTAGCATCAATCTCCGCTAAAGACTTTTGTGTACGTTCTGCAAGTTTGCGAACTTCATCAGCAACAACAGCAAATCCACGTCCATGTTCTCCCGCACGCGCTGCTTCTATGGCTGCATTGAGTGCTAAAAGATTTGTCTGGTCTGCTATGTCTTTAATCATCTCTAAGACACCTTTTATCTGGTCTGTTTGTGCTACAACAGTTTGTATCTGAGCTGACATCTCTTGTTCGTTTTGGCTTGATTCTAAGATATTTTCTACTACTTGATTTAAAGATATACTCATCTGCTCTAAAATTTTAAAAGAAGCGATGTTATCTTCAGCTGTATTGATAGAAAGCTCTTCAGAGATAGATAAATCTCTTTCAACATTTTTCATCACTTCAAAAGTTTCGCTAATTTTTTTCGTTTGTAACATAGCACTATTTGCTATTTTTTCTGAATTATCTTTGAGTACATCTCCTGTTTCATCGACACTTTTAGAGATATTTTGAGAAGTAGCTATCGTTTTTTGGATTTTTTCTATAAAGATATTTACATTGTTTCCAACTTTACCTATCTCATCTTCACTTGAAACAACGACCCTTTTTGTTAAATCACCATCACCATTTGCTAAATCTTCTGTACGATGTAAAAGTGCGATAAGAGGATTTCCTACAACTCTTTTCATAACAAACATCACGATAATTGCAGTTAAGATAAGTGAAACAACAAAGATAATGATGAGTTTCCAACTTATAGCCTTAATACTCTCATCAATCTGAGCAAAAGAGTACTCCAAATCCATAACACCTAAAACATCACCCTCTTTGTTCATAGCATGACAGACAAGGCACTCGTTAGTAGCTACAAGTGGGGTAAGTAGTCTTAATCCATGTCCTTTATCATTGTGAATCTCTTCTTGAACTTCTCTTGGGTTTTGGAGAAGATTTTTAATCAACTCCTCTTCACTAGGTTTTGCATCCATACCAAATGTATCTATAACTGATTGAGCTTTGTGGATTACTAAATTGTTAATTCCATCCATAGAAGCAGCATCTTTCAAAGACTTTGCTATCATCTCTCTATCCCCTAGATTCATAGCAGCTCTAACGGTTTGGAAAACAGAATTACTGAGTAACTCTAAACTTTTTTTACTTTGTTCTACTGAAGAAGTTTGAACCGCTGAAATGATAAAAAACTGTAAAACTGTAAAACTGATGAGTAAAGTTGGAATAAGTGTAAATGCTATCTTTAAGCCTATCTTTTTTCTAATCATCTACCACTACCTCCTAACATTTAGAACTTCAACTAGATTCATATCTTCTAGCATTTCATATAATTCTTCATTTTTTACATATAAAGTCAAAGGTATTTTGTCTTTTTTTATAAACTTTATCAAAAAACCGATAACCGAAGAAGTAATGATAAAAGAATCATCTATCTTCAAATTTATAGGGTTTTTTTCATCCTTATTCCAAGTATTTGTGATAGCAAATTTTATATTATCCGTATCGCTTATACTTTTTATGTTTCCAGAAATGATTATATCTGTACTTGTACCATTATCTTTGAGAGTTAAATCCAATGTATACCCTTTGTAGTAGCTTCTGATAAATTATATTAAATACTCTTTTAAAAGAAACATAAATGTCAGTTTTTTTAATAAAGAAAAGCACTTACATATACAGTATTGTAGTGCAAGTGCTTTGTAGTTTTAAATGACTTATGTCAAATTTTAATGCAAGAAGTGACGAACACCTGTAAAGTAAAGGGCTATACCGTGTTCATTAGCTGCTGCTATAATATCCTCATCTCTTATACTTCCGCCTGGTTCGATGATAGATTTTACACCAGCCTCAGCTGCTGCGTCAATAGAGTCACGGAAAGGGAAAAATGCCTCACTAGCCATAGAACATCCAGTGATATCAAGTCCAGACTCTTCTGCCTTGCGTAAAGCTGCCTTTGCAGCATCCACACGACTTGTCATACCCATACCGATAGCTACCATCGCTGCATCTTTTACATATACAACACAGTTGGATTTTGTCAAAGCTGCTACTTTATAAGCTATCTCTAGGTCATTCATCTCTTCTTTACTAGCTTCTCGTTCACTCTTTAAAATAGCGTTTGTGATTTCACTATCTTCTACTTTGTCACTGTTTTGATAGATAAATCCACCATCAACATGTTTAAAGTCATATTCATCTTCGTTTAAAACAAGGTATTTGCTCTCTTGTGTGAAGATTTTGATACGTTTTTTGTTTTCAAAAACACTCAAAGCTTCTTCATCAACATTTGCTGCGATGATAACTTCTATAAATATTTCATTGATTTTCTCAGCTAATTTTTTATCGAGTGTTCCATTGATGGCTACAACACCACCAAATGCTGAAACTGGGTCACAGCGAAGAGCTTTTGTATAGGCATCAAGCAAATCTTCGCCTATGGCAAAACCACAAGGATTTGCATGTTTGATGATAGAAACACATGGTTTATCACCAAAAGAAGCCGCTATCTTTACAGCCCCGCTGATGTCACCCATGTTGTTAAAACTCGCTTCCCCTTTGAGCGTTTTAAAGTTATTTGTATAGAAGTAGTCAAACTCATATAAAGCACCATTTTGGTGTGGATTTTCTCCATATCTTGTATCAAAAGCTTTGCTTCCTACGATAAACTGTTTCTCACCAAAACCAGAGTTAAACCTCTTGTTCATATAATTTGCTATCATACTATCATATGCTGCTGTATGCTCATACGCTTTTATCATGAGATTTCTTCTAAATTCTAGGGTATTTTTGTCATTTTTAAGAGCATCTATAACACCATCTAAATCAGTAACATCAGTAACGATGATAACAGAATTGAAGTTTTTAGCAGCACTTCTTACCATAGCAGGTCCACCGATGTCTATATTTTCTATAATCTCTTCAAAATCATCTGTTTTAGCAATAGTCTCTTTAAAAGGATAGAGGTTTACACATACTAAGTCTATACCTGTAACACCTAGTTCTTTTGCTTGATTGATGTGAGATTCTTTATCACGTCTATATAAAATCCCACCGTGCACAAAAGGATTGAGCGTTTTTACTCTTCCTTCAAAACACTCTGGAAATTTTGTAACTTCATCTATCTCGATAGCTTTGACACCTTGCTCTTTTAAAAGCTTAAAAGTACCACCAGTTGAAACTATCTCATATCCTAAAGACTCTAAGTCCTTCGCAAACTCTACGACACCAGTTTTGTCGCTAACACTTATCAATGCTCTCAATTTTCACCCTTGTCAAATAAATATATAATACGCGATTTTACTATAAGTTTGTTTTAAAAGTGATAAATCAAAATGAATAAAGAAACTAGCAAAATTTATTTAATAGATTAAGTTTTAAAATAATGCTTCCTAATGTACTCTTCTAATTCTTTTTTCTTTAAAGGTTTCGAAAAGAAATATCCTTGATATGTTTTGCACTCTAGCTTTTTGAGTGCTTCTATCTGCTCTTTTGTTTCTGTTCCCTCTGCAAGTAGGTGAAAATCAAAAGCTTTTGCTATGTTAACGATACTTTGAATCATTTTATAAGAGGAGTTAAGTTCTAAGATGTTATCTATAAACTGTTTGTCTATTTTAAGCTCATCTATCGGAAGTTTATTGAGTATAGACAAAGATGAGTAACCAGTACCAAAGTCATCCATAGATATTTTAATTCCTATGTCTCTAAATTTATTTAAAATTTTCATGATGTAGTCCAAATCATGCATATACAAACTCTCTGTAATCTCCAAGGTGACTTTTTTAGGATCAATACCTGTTTGCTCTATCTTATCAACTACATTTTCATAAAAATCACTTTCCATAAACTGTTTCAATGAGATATTTATGGAGATTTGAAATTCTAAGTTTAGTTTTTTTTGTAATTCATACATTTCTGTAAGAACAATATCTAAAATGTAACTGCCCAATAGAGTGATAAAGCCACTAGTTTCAGCCAAAGGGATAAACTTGTCTGGCGGAACAAATCCTAACTTTTTATTGCTCCATCTAGCGAGTGCTTCAACACCATATAAAGAACCATCAGCATTTATCTGAGGCTGATAGCACATATAGAATTCACTGTGTTTAAGTGCAAATTTCATTTGGTTTTCTATCTCTATTTTATTGAGCAAAAGATTTTTTAGCTTTTCTTCATAGATGCAGTAGGTATTTTTTGATTTTTTTGCTTCATGTAAAGCAACATCTGCACAACTGATAACTTCTGTCGGGCTCTTTCCAGAATCTTTGGACAAAGCTATGCCTATACTTGCTCCAAGCAGGATGTTTAAATCTTTAACCTTATAGGGTTCACTCAACTTTTCTATTATATTTTGTGCGTACGTGCCTAATCTCTCTTTATCATCTATTTTTGAGAGAATTAAAAACTCATCTCCTCCATGGCGAATGATGAGATCTTTTTGGTTTATTATCTCTTTGAGTCTATTTGCTACTTGTTTTAAAACAAGGTCGCCTATGTCATGCCCGAAAATGTCATTCGTGTCTTTAAAATTATCCAAATCTATAAATACAACACTGCATGTACACTCTTTTTCATCAAACCAAGATGCTGTCATGTTAAGGAGGTACTGTCTATTTGGCAATTGTGTTAAAACATCATGTGTAGCTTGAAATCTCAGTGATTCTTTTTTTGCCTCTTCAAAGCCGTCAATATAACGAAATACTACAAACAGTGAAGCATAAGTGCCTATAAAGATTAGAAGGTAGATGCTAAATACATTTATGAAACTTTTTTCTATCTTGTCATAAGGGATTTGAGATATAGCCCATAAATTATATTTTTTTACAAAAGTATTTGAAGTGAGATATTTTCTTTTTCCTCCATTGAGTTTTTCGTACTGTGGTACAAGTTCATATGAAAAGATAGCTCCTGAACTTTTTAACTCATCTTTAGTTGTATTATAGTTTTTGGCAATATATTTTATCAAATCGTTATATTCATTAGCCAAAATAGGCTTTTTGTAAAATTGTAAATTATTTATATCGTAATGTTTAGCTAATATAAGTTGTGGGTATAGGTCATCATCTCTAAAAAGTTGTATGATATTTTTCTCTGAAAACAGGATATTTTTATTTAAAAACTCTATTTTATCAACATTAACAGCAACGGTCATAATCGCTATGGGCTTTCCTGTTACATCTTTTATGGCTTTTCTAGCAGGAATGATTAAAGCATTTAAGGGTTTAAAGTAGTAAGTTCTTCCAAGAACCATATGCTCGCTAGCAAGAGCTCTTTTGAATGATTCTTTGGACTCTTCTTGTTTTAAAAGATTTGGAAGCATTTGTATCTGCTTCATATCACCACTAAACATGACGTAGTTTCCATCAGGTTTAACAAGCCCAAACCCAGCTATGGAATCATCCATCTTAATAAGTTCGGAAAATATTTTTTTCGATACAACAGCATCATAAAGCTCTTTTTCTTTACTAAGCTGTTCTCCAAGTATTTTGAGTAACATCTCAAGCTGAGAAAAGTATGTTTTTGAGCTATTTGCAACGAGTTTAGTTATATTTTCATTTTCAATTCGGTAAGCATTATAGATTTCATTATATTTGAAATATGACAAAGTAGTGAAAATAACAGTTCCCAAAAAAAGGATGATATAAAAAAGAAGCCAGATATTTTTTTTTATTGTAGCCATTACCTATTCTCTATTTTATATCAATTTTCCATGAATTACTTGTATCATTTATATTTCCCACAACAAGTTTTAATCAAAAAGCACCAGTATAATTTTTTGAGAAAATTAAAAACTGATATTTATTATACTTAAAATTATAAATTATTTCTAAAGTAAACACTTTTTTTACAAACAAAAACAAGATTAATTACTCTCTTTCTTTATAAGCTCATAAGCTTCATTTATCTCTTGTAATTTTGCAGTAGCTTGGTCGATGATGGATTGGTCTTTGCCCTGCCCCATCAAGATATCAGGGTGATTTTCTCGCACTAAGCGTCTATACTCTTTTTTAACCACATCAAAGGAGCTTCCCTCTTGAACTCCTAGCACTTCATATGCGCGGGTTAGTGTGAGTTTTTTTTCATTTGCTTTTCTTGCATAAAACTGCTCAAACTGCGCTATCAAAGCTTCAAAATCAGCTCTTTTTATCTGCAAGGTATTTGCTATATCTTCTGTTATCATAAACTCTGTTTTTGAAAAATCATTGTCTATAAAAGCTAGATTTAAAAGGTACTCTAAAACTTTTAATCGCTTATGATAATCACCCTTTGTCAAATCAAAATACTTTTTTGCTATCTCAAGAGTATTTTCAAAACTCTCTTTTTCTTTTGCATAGATAGCCTTTAACTCTTCTCGAACCGCTTCATTGTTCTCAAAGACCAACGATATATCTGTAAAAGTATGACTTAAAAGCTCTGCTTCAAGTTCACTTACTTTGCCATCTGCTTTTGCAACTTTTGCCATGAGTGCGACCAAAAGCCCTGCTTCATGTTCACGAAGATTTCCTTTTAATTTTTGCTTTGTATTGAGTTTGATATGTTGATAATCACTTGCTTTGTAGTTTTTTGTTAAAAGATAAAAAATCCCTATAACAACAATAAGAAGTAAGAGTGATTGCAAAAGAGCTCCTTTAGAAGTTATTTTTTCGTTATTTTACTAAATTTTTCTTATTATGTATAATTGCAAAAAACTTTTAAAAAGAGGATTAATGCTACTTACAATTATAGTCGCTACACTATTTATATCTTTAGTTGCCAATATAGTGCTAAAAAAATATGACTTACCGACTATCATCGGATATATCTTAACAGGAACCATCATCGCTTATGGATTTGGTTTGCATGACGCAGTTCACAACCATGAACTCAAAGAGTTAGCGGAGTTTGGTGTTGTGTTTTTGATGTTTACCATTGGCCTTGAATTTTCTCTCAGCCAACTAAAGAGAATGCGTTATGAAGTTTTTATCACTGGAACTTTACAAATCCTTGTAACAGCAGCAATCGTCTATCTTTTTAGTTACTACGCACTGGGAATTGAACAAAAAATCTCTATCATCTTAGCTTTAGCTATCGCTTTATCTTCGACTGCTATCGTTTTAAAAACTTTTAACGATAATGGAGAGATAAATAAGCGACATGGGCAAAGAGCCTTAGGGATACTTATCATGCAAGATATAGCTGTTATCCCTATACTTCTTTTGCTAGGTTTTTTAAGTTCAAATGAGAGTGATGTTCTTGGTATTATCGTTCAAACGATTATCAATGCTATTATCTTGCTTGCTCTTTTGTTCTTTTTATCAAAATATTTTTTAGAAAAGTTTTTTATCCAAATCACAAAAACAAACTCTGAAGAGCTGTTTATAGGTTCGATTCTTTTTCTAGCCATTGGCTCTTCTTGGATAGCTTACGAGCTTGGCTTTTCTTACTCACTTGGAGCTTTTATCGCTGGTATGCTCATCAGTGAAACCAAGTTTAAACACCAAGCAGAGGCAAACCTCGTTCCTTTTCGAGATATATTGCTTGGAATCTTCTTCATAACTGTCGGTATGCAGATAGATTTTGCGATTATCTTTAGTTATATACACATTATAGTTCTTTTGATTTTTGTAATAGCTCTTTTGAAATTTGTGATTATCTATGCTCTTGTAAGAATCAGTGAAAATAAAAAAACAACTTTTAAGACAGCCTTGGCACTCATCCAGATAGGAGAGTTTTCACTCGCTGTTTTAGAGTTGGCTCGTTCAAATTCACTTATCGTTCCTCCTTATGGACAAGTGATGATAGTAACCATCGTAATCTCGATGATATACACTCCAATCCTCCTAAAACACCTCACAACTATCACAGATAGAGTGATAAAAAAAGAGGAAGATTATATGGAGTCAAATTATGTTTCAAGTGACATTAAAGACCATGTTGTTATCTTAGGATATGGAGAGTTTGGGCAAAGTGTCGCAAAAGTGCTAAGAGAACAAGGAGAACTTTACATCATAGTAGAAAACAACATAAACTCATACCATAAAGGTGTAGCGAACAATGAACCTATCATCTTTGGAAATGCTTTGAAAAAACAGATTTTGAAAAACACCTATTTGCAAAATGCTAAAAGAGTTATCATCGCGATAGATAATCCTAAAAAACTCTACCAGATATGTGAAATTATCCAAAGATACATCTCAAGTGAAAAGATTATCGTCAAAATCCACTCGCACAGAGAAGCAAAAAGCATAGAAGAGCTAAATATAAATCATATCGTTATCGAAAATGATGAATCTAGCCGTGCTGTTTTAAAACTAACACAGGATTAAAGTAATGGAACTTTTTGACCAAATTATAGACAGAAAACAGAGCCATTGTGAAAAATGGGACAAATATAAAAACCAAGACGTTATCCCTATGTGGGTTGCCGATATGGATTTTCGCTCCCCAAAATGCATCATTGATGCGCTTCAAACAAGAGTTGAACATGGTGTTTTTGGTTACACTGGTGTTGATGAGGGAACAAATGAAGCTGTTGTTGATTTTATAAAGCGTCATCATAACTGGGAGATAAAAAAAGAGTGGATAGTGTGGTTACCAGGTGTTGTAAGTGGTATGAACATTACATGTAAGATGGTTGAGGGAAATGTTATCACAAACACACCTATCTATCCGCATTTTTACAAAGCCCCACTCAACCAAAAAAGAGAAGTTATCCAAGTTCCTCTGATAGAAAAAAACAACAGATACTCCATAGACTTTGAGGCTTTTGAACAAGCAATAAAGCCTACATGTAAACTCTTTATGCTTTGCAATCCTTATAACCCAGGAGGAACGGTTTTTACAAAAACAGAGCTAGAAAAACTCATAAATATATGTGAAAGACATAACTTAATCATCTGTTCTGATGAGATACATTGCGATTTAATTTTAAATGAGAATGCAAAACATATACCCATAGCTACCCTTAGTGAGTACTCAAAACAAAACTCGATTACTCTTATGGCTCCTAGTAAAACTTTTAACATAGCTGGACTTCAAAGCTCTTATGCCATCATCCCAAATGTAAATCTACGCAAAGAGTTTATAAGAGCAAGTGCTGGCATCGTTCATGGTATCAATCTTTTAGCGATAACTGCTACGAGAGTTGCTTACACTTCTTGTGATGGTTGGCTTGAAAAACTTAAAATTTATCTTAGAGAAAACCTAGATTTAGTTCAAGAGTTTGTAGCAAAAAATCCTTCTTTGAAACTCTTAGACCAAGATGCTACATTTCTCGCGTGGATAGACGCAAGAAGCTTACATGTAAAGAGTCCATATGAGTTCTTTTTAGAGCATGGAGTGGGACTCAGTGATGGAGAGCCTTTTGGAGATAAAAACTTTGTAAGATTAAACTTTGGTTGCCCAAAATCACAACTCAAAGAGGCTTTAAAGAGAATGCAAAAGGCGATGGATAGTTTGCTTTAACTTAGAGATTGTCAATTATATCAACGAAAACATTTGCAAAGAAAGGCTCAAGATTTGAAACCGTTTGAGATGATATAGATTGACAATCATAAGTTTTACTCTTTTTTCTGATTTATTATCTCTCTAAGTTCTCGCACTTCCTCTAGTAGCATATCTATCTTTTTGCTATCTTCGTGGACTTCATCATTGACCTCTTGATTTTGCATTTTTTGCATCTCTCCGATGATAACTGCAACAAAAAGATTGAAAAAGACAAATGCTGCAATGATTATAAAACTCACAAAATAGATCCATGCCCAAGGATAAACTTCCATCGCTTCATACATAACATCTGTCCAGTCCTCAAAAGTAAGAATCCGAAAGAGTGTGAGCATCGCTGTAAGAAAATTTTCCCAAAGACCAGATGGTAAGTCCATAAAAACAAAACTGCCGATAATCGCATAAATGTAAAAGATGATGAACATAAGTATCACGATATCTACGATTGAGGGGATTGCTTTTATAAGCATATCGATGATAGCTTTAAGCTCTGGCCTTGCTGTAAAAAGCCTCAGAATCCTAAAGACCCTCATCAAACGCGCAATTGCCGCAAAAGAACTATTTTCAAGTGGTATGAGCGTAACTGCGACGATAACAAAGTCAAAAACATTCCATCCACTTTTAAAGAAGTTTAAGAACTTCTCTTCTGCTAACATTTTTATACTAAGCTCAATGATAAAATATACAGTCACTATCCAATCGAGGATGTGTAAGATATTTCCATATGGTTGCGCTGCCTCTTCTAGGGTTTTAAATCCTAAAACAGAAGCATAAAATATAATAATTGCTGTTGTAAGGTTAGAAAACCACCTTGCATCTCTTATTTTTTTTAACTTTAAAATGATTGTGTTTTGCATACTATCCTCTAAGATGAGAAATTATAAAATAAAGGGGTACGAGCGTACCCCCAGAAGATTTAAATATCTTGTTCGATTGTTTTTTGGAAAGTTGTAAAATATATCTCTTTGAGTGAAGCAACTGTCGTTTGTACATCATTACATGTAAACTTCTCTCCACCTACATTGCCGATTTTTGTTACTTTTATGCCTACTTTATCTGCCATTGCTTCAAACGCGGCTTCATCTTTAACTTCCACGATAGCTCTTGAAAAGCTCTCACTAAAGATGTCTCTTGCATCTTCAAAAGCAACTTTACATGTAACACCTTTTCCACTCATAGCAGACATTTTTGCTAAAGCTACTGCCAAGCCACCAACATTGATATCCTTAGCACAAGAGATAATCCCAGCTTTATTTGCTTCTATAACTAATTCCCAAAGTGCTAACTCTTTTGTATAATCAATCTGTGGTAATTTACCCTCAACTTTTCCAAAAAGAGTTTTCATGTATAAACTACCACCAAACTCGCTTTTTGTTTCTCCCACAAAGTATAGTGAACTTCCCTCTTCTTGAAAATAGCTTGGTAAAACTTTATTAGCATCATCATTTACTCCAACCATAGCGATAGAAGGAGTTGGGAAAACACCTACGCCATTTGTTTCGTTATAGAGTGAAACATTTCCACTGATAACTGGCGTATTCAAAGCAGCACATGCCTCTTTTATCCCATAGCACCCTTGCGCAAACTGCCACATGATTTCTGGATTTTCTGGATTTCCGTAGTTGAGACAATCAGTAATAGCCTTTGGTCTAGCACCGCTCATAGCAACATTTCTACCACTCTCCATAACAGCAGCTGCCGCACCACCTTTTGGGTCGATATAGTTGTATCTAGGGTTACAGTCGCTGCTCATAGCAAGTGCTTTGCCATTTTCTTTTACACGGATAACACTCGCATCTAAACTTCCTGGTGCTTTTATAGTGTTGGTTTGAACCATTGAGTCGTATTGTTCAAAAACCCAAGATTTATCGCTTACTTCAACTGTACTAAAGAGTTTATCAAAAGCTTCTTGATTTGATACTTTTGCAAAATCATCAATCGTAGTATTTGCTATAGCCGCCAAATACTCTGGCTCTTTTACTGGTCTATCATAAACTGGCGCTTCTTCACTTATAGGTTGGACTGGGATATCTGCTACTTTTTCTCCATGCCAGAAAAGTTCCATATTCCCAGTATTTGTTACTTCTCCGATGACTTCAGCGTCCAAATCCCACTTTCTAAAAATCTCTACAACTTTATCTTCATAACCTTTTTTCGCACATATAAGCATACGCTCTTGAGACTCACTTAGCATAAACTCATGAGGTTGCATACCCTCTTCACGAGCAGGAACACGATCAAGGTGCATAATCATACCAGAACCTGAACGACCAGCCATCTCAAATGAACTTGAAGTAAGACCAGCAGCACCCATATCTTGGATACCAACGATATAGTCTTTTTTAAAGAGTTCTAAACAAGCCTCTAAAAGGAGTTTTTCAGCAAATGGATCACCGACTTGAACTGTTGGACGTAAACTTTTGTTCTCTTCTGTAAAACTATCACTTGCCATAACAGCCCCACCAAGACCATCACGACCTGTTTTAGAACCAACATATACAACAGGATTACCGATACCCTCAGCACGTCCATAGAAAATTTCATCAGTCTTTGCAAGCCCTAGAGTAAAAGCATTTACCAAGATATTGCCGTTGTAGCTCTCATCAAAAGAGGTTTCACCTCCGATTGTTGGAACTCCCATACAATTACCATAATCACCGATACCAGCCACTACACCTCTTACTAGGTATCTTTGATGTTTAGAAGTTTTGTCATTGTTTGTTACATTACCAAAACGAAGTGAGTTCATGTTTGCAACAGGGCGTGCTCCCATGGTAAAAACATCTCTTAAAATCCCGCCAACTCCCGTCGCAGCACCTTGATAAGGCTCTATAAAACTTGGATGGTTATGGCTTTCCATCTTAAAAACAGCAGCCATGCCATCGCCGATATCTATAACACCAGCATTTTCACCTGGTCCTTGGATTACCCATGGAGCTTTGGTTGGGAAGCCACTTAGATATTTTTTACTTGACTTATATGAGCAGTGTTCACTCCACATTGAAGAGAAAATTCCAAGTTCTAACATATTTGGTTCACGTCCAAGTATATTTAAAATATTTTCATACTCATCCATTGTAAGTTTGTGTTTTTTTAAAACTTCTTGCAGATTTTCCATAATTAATAGACCTTACCTAAGATAAAATTGGCTTATTTTACAAAAAAAGTGCTAAATAAGTATTGAAATGAAAATTTGAATTTAGAAAAAAATCTTCACATTTGTATTTATAGAGTAACATAAGCTTTTTTATGAGATAATTTCGCTTTATCATAAAAACATTCTATTTTGATTACATACAAGGATATCTATGACAAGAGATAATCTGATAGCATTTACCATCTTTGCTATCTCAACTATCGGTTTTTTCGTCTGGGGCTTCAAATATATTCCTTCACATCACTTTTTACTTTTTGCTATCGCTACTGTTTTTGGTATCTTTATGGCATTTAACATCGGTGGAAATGATGTTGCAAATTCCTTTGGAACAAGTGTTGGGGCAAAAACAATTACTATCAAGCAAGCTCTCATCATAGCAGCTATCTTTGAGCTAAGTGGAGCTATCTTTGCAGGTGGTCAAGTTACAGATACTATCCGTAAGGGGATTGTTCAAATCCCTGTAAATGACTTTAACCCTATGCTTTTTGTTTTGGTTATGATGGCTTCACTCTTAAGTGCTGGACTTTGGTTACTTTTTGCGTCAAAAAAAGGTCTTCCTGTCTCTACAACACACTCTATCGTTGGAGGTATTGTTGGAAGTTCTTTAGCCCTAGGTTATATGATTACAAATGGTGATAATGTCTTAGGTATGGTTAGATGGGATAAAATTGGACAAATCGTTGCTTCTTGGATAATCTCTCCACTCTTAGGAGGTTTACTCTCTTATTTGATTTACTCTTTTATCAAAAAAAATATACTTATGCCTAGTAAGATACTCACAGCAAAGCATGAGAGACTAAAGAGGCATAGAAAAGCTCTTAAAGACGCATATAGACTCTCCTTAAAAGACAAATCCCACACTGAACAAATCAAAGAATTAACCAAATTAGCCTTCATCGATGATGACGAAGAACATCTCGAAAAACCAAGTGATTATCAGAAAAAACTCAAAGAATTTAAACATAAAGAAAAAAGCCTCGATACTTTTGCTCCTCTAAAAAAATACGTTCCTATCGTAGGTGCTTTTGCAGCGTCTATCATCGCAGGAATGCTTCTTTTTAAAGGGTTAAAACATCTTAAGATAAACATAGGAAGTATCGAAACTATCTGGGTTGTTTTTGTTATCGCGACTTGTGCTTATCTAGCAAGTGCTGCTATCATCGGGATTATGGCAAAAAATGATGTTAATAAAGCAACGATGAGAATCTTCTCTTGGTTTCAAATCTTTACAGCTTCTGCCTTCGCTTTTAGCCATGGGGCAAATGATATCGCTAATGCGATAGGACCATTTGCTGCTATCTTAGATGTTCTTAAAACTGGTGCAATCAATGCAAAAGCACCTGTACCGATGATAGCGATGGTAACTTTTGGAATCTCTTTAGTTGTAGGTCTTTGGTTTTTAGGGAGAGAAGTTATCCAAACCGTTGGAACAAGACTCGCTGAAATCTTGCCAGTAACTGGCTTTGCAGCTGAACTTGGTGCTAGTGCTGTTATCTTACTTGCAACAAAGATGGGTATACCAGTCTCGTCAACACACATTCTTATAGGAGCAGTTTTGGGGATTGGGATTTTAAATAAAGATGCAAACTGGAAACTTATGAAACCAATCGCTATGGCTTGGGTCATAACACTTCCAATTGCGGCTATCTCTTCTGCGATTATCTTTGTAGTTTTAAAAGTGATTATGGGATTATAACAGCTTTACATGTAAGAGTCATTCTTACATGTAAACTACTTTCCTAAACAAAAATTTCCGAACATTTTATCTAGTATTTCATCTCTCTCAAAATTTTTAGAGATAGATGAGATACTTTGTATAGCAGCATTTAAGTTAAAAGCAAAAAGCTCCAACTCCCCATCACTCAAAAGTCCAATAGACTCTAAAATAGCTTCATAAGCCACTTTTACAGCTTCCATCTGTCTTTTGGAAGTGAGAAGAAGAGTATCTTCATGATTTGATTTATCTAGTATATTTTCTAATTGACGAACTAAGCTTGTATTTTCACGCTTACAATCTAACTCAATAAAACTCTCTTTAAAGTATGAAACATCAAACTTTCTTTCTAAATCACACTTATTTAAAGTATATAAAATCTCTTTGTCATCTTTAAAGCTTTCAAGAAGTTCTAAAATCTTTTGATCTTCTATATCAAAAACTCTGGAATTGTCAAACATAGCAATAACGATATCAGAATCCTCGATAGCTTGTTTTGAACGCTCAATTCCTATCTGTTCGATACTATCACTAGCTTCTCTGATACCAGCAGTATCGACAATCTTGATAAGATGTGTTCCTATACGAATCTCTTCTTCTATCGTATCTCTTGTTGTTCCAGCAATATCACTTATAATAGCTCTATCAAAATTTAACAAACCATTTAGCAAAGAGCTTTTCCCAACATTTGGTTTACCAACAATTGCAACTTTAAATCCGTTGATAAGCCCTTCTCTTCTTAGCGAGCTTTCATATACATTTTGCAACTCTTGCGTTAAATTTTCTAGCTTTTTTTGTATTTGTTCGAGTAAATTTAGTGGTAAATCTTCCTCTGCATAATCTATATTTACTTCAACAAATGCTAAAGCTTCTATCAGATTTTCTCTGACATTTGCTACAAACTCTTTTACTTCACCTTTCATTTGACGAGTTAACACCTTAGCTGCATCTATACTCTTCGTTTCAATCAATTTAGCAATCGCTTCTGCTTCACTTAAGTCGATTTTTCCATTTAAAAAAGCTCTTTTAGAAAACTCTCCTGGTTGTGCCAGTCTTGCCTCATGTTTTAGGATTTCATCTAAAATCATTTGAGCAACGACGATACCACCGTGACATTGAAATTCTACGATATCTTCACCTGTAAATGAATTGGGAGCTTTAAAATAGATTACGATAGATTCATCTATAATCTCATTCAAAGAGTTTTTCAGAGTAGTTAAAGTAGCATATCTAGGGGGGAAGTTATCTTTAGAAGAGATTTTTTTCGCTATATTAAGAGAGTTTGGCCCACTTAAGCGGATAACCGCTATGGAGCCAATCCCATGACTTGTAGCAATCGCAGCAATAGTCTCTATGAGTTTTTCCTATTAAAATCATTAATAACGATAAATTTTCCACCATCACGTCCAGATTTGATTCCTACATATTTGCTTGGGAACTCTTTACGTAAAGCTTCAAGAGCGATTTTAACTAAGACACCATCTAGTATCTTTGTTTGTGCTCTACCGTTGTTGTTTACTCTTTCAATTACAGAAACAAGATATTTATCTATCATCTCTTCTTGATTTTTTAGAAATTCAGCGATTTCAAGACGTATATTGAGGTTGTATTTTAAGTTTATCCAATTATATAAGAGATAAGAGAGTGCTTTATATCTATATCCCTCTTTACCAATTAAAAGTGCTGAATCTTCACCACTAAACTCAAGTAAAACTGTATTTTCATCAAAAACATCTACTTTTATCACTTCTAGTTCGAAACAACTATGGATAAATAGCTTATTTATATTTTCTCTAATCTCAAGGATAGCCTCTTTGATATCTATTTTTGGCTTATGAAAAGCATCATCAAAAATTGTTTTTGCAACATCTCTTACGATCTCTTTCTTAGGCTCTTCTTTTTTAACTGGTGCAGGAGCAACTGGTGCTACTGCTTTTTGTTCTTTTGGTTCTTGATGTGTTTTTTGCTCTTTTTTGTCGTCTGTATGTTTGTTTCTATTTTTTCTGTTGTTTCTACTTCTTCTTTTGTCTTCTCTCTGTGGTCTTTCAGTTTGCTCTTTGTTATCACGATTTTCACGATGATATTTTTGATTTTGTTTTACTTCATTCTTCTCATTTGAACGTTTCGCTTGAATGATAGCAGTCTTTTTGAACATCCCTAAAAAACCTGAACTTGGGTGTTGAATCACCTCTATATCTATCTCTGTAACGGAACAAGAGAGTTCTGACGCGGCTCTTGAAAATGCTTCTTGTAAAGTATTTGCTTCTACTTTTATCATTTTTCAACCTTTTCTTCTTTTTTCTTAGCAAAAAGTGAATTAACATAGTATTGTTGTACAATTGAAAAAAGATTATTTACAAACCAATAAAGAGTTAGACCAGCTGGGAAAGTTACGAAGAAAAATGTAAAAATCAAAGGAAGATACTTCATGATTTTTTCTTGCATTGGGTCAGTAAAGTTTGTTGGAGTAATTCTTTGGTGCAAGAACATAGTAACACCCATTGCAACAGGAAGGATAAAATAAGGATCCATAACAGCTAAATCTTCAATCCAAAGTATCCATGGAGCAGCTTTTAATTCAATTGCATTTTGTAAAACACGGTAAATCGCAAAAAACACAGGGATTTGTAGTAAGATTGGTAAACATCCTCCCATAGGATTTGCACCATGTTTCTTATAAAGTTCCATCATATGAGCATTTAACTTTTGATTATCACCTTTATATTTTGCTTGAAGCTCTTTAATCTTTGGTGCAAGCTCTTTGAGTTTGTTCATAGATACCATTCCCTTGTATGTTAAAGGGAAAAGAACTAGTCTGATGATAATCGTCAAAGCAACAATCGCCCAACCCCAGTTTCCTAACACTGTATGTAGATATGAAAGTAACAAGAAAAGAGGTTTTGAGATAAAAGTAAAAAATCCATATTCTATGATATCGGTTAATCTATGGTCAATTTGGAAGAGAGTTTTATACTCTTTTGGTCCAATATAGCCATCAATTTTTAAATCTTCTGTTCCTTTGATAAAAAGAAGTGGCATACCATCATTTACAGCTTGAACAATGATGTCAAAACCTTTATCAAAGTTATATAAAGCTGTTGTGTAATATCTATCTGCACCAGCTGCTATCTTAGCATTTAAAAATCTCTCTGTACCTTTTGCATCTCCATCTTCGATAGGAGTATGTGTATCATCAGCTTCTTTTACAAGTGCACCATGAAAAGTGTAACCATCAGCGAGCTGATTTGGTCTAAGTCCTGGAGTTATAAAATAAGTCTGTGGCTTATCCAAAGTAAGGTCTAAAGAGTAGTTTCCTGAGGGGAAAAAAGTAAGTGTTTTTGTTACATTCAAAGAAGAGAGTTTTTGAGTTAAAACAACTTTTACTCCATCTTTTGTTACATTAACGCTTGTGTTGTCTGCTTCGTAAGGAGTTTTAAATGCTTCGTTATTGAGGTTTGTATCAGAGAATCTCACTTCAAGAGGGTATGGAGAGAAAGATGAGTCAATCAACTGCATTCTTTCACCATTTTCAAGAATAAATTTATCTTCTTTTAGGAAAAACTTATTGATTCTACCCAACTTATCAATATGTAATTCATATTTATCTGCAACAACTTTTACAATCGGCTCATCACTTTGAGTTGTAGTTGGTGTAGGTACATTGGTATTTGCTGTTGGAGTTGTTGGGGCAGTCTTAGAAACTTCTTTTTGTGTTTGTTCGATATTTGTAGTTTGTTTTTCTGGTTTTGGAATGAAAAAGTAGTCATAGCTTGCGAAGAATAGAAATGATAAAACCGTTGCAATAATAATTCTACTTTGATTACTCAGTTTGTCAATCACGGTGTTCCCTTTTGAGATTATTTTTAAAAGCCTTTATAACATAAAAACTTTTTTCATCTTTTGGAATAAACCAAAAAATAATATTATTCAAAAGTAGTCTTTTAGCAGTGAAAGGAGAGAATTTTAATCTATTTTTAGATATGACTGGATAGTCAATCCCTCCAGAAAATAGTTGGTTACATCGTAGAATTCTTAAAATTGATAAAAAACAGGCTTTAAAAAAGCCATTATGTAGAATCTGCCACTTTGCGTACTCTGAGCAAGTTGGATAGTATCTACAACTCCCATAACTAAAGAGAGTGAAAAACTTTTGATAAATTTTAAGAACCCAAAGTGCCAAATGCTTCATGATTGAAAACAATTTAATCTTTTAAAAGACCAATTCAAGTCTTTTTTCAACTCTTCATAAGGCATTTGACACACTTGATCTTTTGCTACAAAAACATAGATACCGTCGTTTAAGTTTTCAGCAAACTCAAAAAACAGTGCCCGCATTCTACGTTTAGCGAAATTTCTTTTGACGGCATTACCAACTTTTTTACTGGCTGTAAAGCCCACTTTTTTGATTAAACCTTCTTTATAGAAGACAACAATACCTTTACTATGCCATCTTATTGCTTCTTTATATGTTTTTGAAAACTCCCAATTTGTGGTAAGTGTTTCAAAACCTTTTAAACTGACAATCTTTTTCTACCTTTTGCACGACGTGCAGCGATAACTCTACGA
The DNA here is from genome assembly GCA_002742765.1 of Sulfurospirillum sp. UBA12182. Lineage (GTDB taxonomy): Bacteria > Campylobacterota > Campylobacteria > Campylobacterales > Sulfurospirillaceae > UBA6810. The sequence continues at coordinate 26,915 of DLUF01000028.1, forward strand.
CCATTCTTAGTCTTCATTCTTACTCTAAAACCGTGTGTACGCTTTCTAGGAGTATTATGTGGTTGATAAGTTCTTTTCACAAAAAATCCTTTATAAAATTTATTTTAAGTCGTAGATTTTACCTTTTTTATACTTAAAAACTCCATAATATCATTATCAGAGTATTTCTAAAACCTCTTTTTTGAGTATCTCTTTATCTATTTTTCCTTGACTTGGACTTGTCATAGGAAGATGCTCTTTATAGATAATTACCGAAGGTATCATATGATTTGGTAAATGTTTCTTCAATTCAAATAAAATCTCATTTTTTGGAATCTCTTTATTTGCACTATAAGCTAAGATGATTTCTTCTTCGATTTTTTCATTTTCTATCGAGAATACAGCACAATCTTTAATTTGAGCGATATTGTTATTCACAACCGCTTCTATCTCATAAGGGCTGATTCTAAATCCACGAGATTTAATCATATCATCTTTTCTTGAAACAAAGTAGATATACCCCTCTTCGTCTTTATAAACATAATCTCCACTACAAACAACTATCTCATCTGTTAAATCACCTTCTAAATCAATAACTTTCTCTAAAACTTTTATACTTTTATAAAGCTTATTTGTCTCTTCTTTTGCATTCCAATAACCTTTATAGATGTACCCTCCCCTATGGATAAGTTCACCGATTTGTCTTGGTTGGCATTCAAAGCCTTCTTCATTGATGATGTAGATTTCAACATCAGGGATAGGCTTTCCTATCGATTCTGGACGAATTTTGAGTTGACTTGGTTCTAGGTAGGTTGATCGGAAAGCTTCTGTTAAACCATGCATCGAATAAAACTGAGCTTGTGGATAGTAAGTTTGTATATCTTGAATCATCTTATTTGTAATCTTACCACCAGAACTTGTTATCTTTCTTACCCCACATAAAAGCTTTGGATTTGGTATCCTAGTAGTTGGGTCATCAAACATTTGTGTGATATGTATAGGCATAAGAGGAAGGATAGTTACCTTGTGATTTAGGATATGGTTAAAAAAGTCACTTGCTAAAAGCATACTATGGATAGCTAGTGTTGCTCTTTTATAGATGCTACAACAGATTTGATTGATGCCATAATCAAG
>DLUF01000005.1:0-8335 GCA_002742765.1 Sulfurospirillum sp. UBA12182
CTTTATTTATCCTTAGAAAAAATAAGGAATCTAAATTTTTTTAGGAATTACTATAATAATAGCGAAGTGACATAGTTCCTAAAATAAGAATAGGCAACAAAAGTGCTATCTCTGGAACAATTACTGAAGAGTAAGAAAGTCTTGAAAGTAAAAATAAAAAACCCCAAGTTAAAAGAGTTACTAAAATAAAAACAAAAGTTAAAAAAGCATAATCAAAAAATCTACTACTAATAGGTAAATAATAAAATAAAACCACAACTAACAAAGGTGCAAATAGTGGAAAAAAAGTTTGAGAATAAATAATTGTTTTGATTCTATCAGTATTTATACCTTGAGAATTAAAAAAGATTAGTGCATCTATCGCATCTATGGTTGAGAGAGTATATTTTCCTTGGTGTACATTTTCAATGATTTTTGGTTTGAAATCTTTCAACGTTTCATACTTATCAACATATGATACTTCTAAGCCTTGATCTGTGAGAGTTTCAATTTTTTGTTTTGAGGTAATTGTAACATTTTTCAAAACCCATCTATCTTCATTAAAATATCCCTCTTTTGCACTAATTATTTTTGCTAAATCATTGTTCAAAATTTCAAATATCTCAATCCCTCTTGCACTCTTTTTTAATGGGTCTAATTCTTCAAAAAATATGTAGTTATTTTCATCTTTTAAAAATAAGTTCGTTGAGTTGTTTGATATCACACTATATTTTAAAAGATTTCTACTATACTCATAAGAGTATGCAAAAGGAGTAAAATTCAATCCTATATATAAAATCGAGATGATAAAAGAGGATAAAAATATAGGTTTTAAAACAGAATTTTTACTAATCCCAACTGCATAAAGCGTTATGAGTTCATTAGATTTAATCATTGCAAATTTTGTTACTATCATAGAAAACACTAAGGAAAGAGGTAAAGTATAATTAATTGCATCCATCATTTTAAAAGAGAGATAAAGGATTTGTAAATTTGCAGAATCAGGAAGTTCTTTATAATTTGTTAATAAATCAATTCCTACATAAAAAAGTTCTAATCCTAAAAAAATAATAAAAAAGTTTTTAATGTAATTAGTAATTATATAACGTTGAAATATTTTCATAACTCATCTTGTTCAAAATTATTTTTCATGCTAAAAGTACTAGAAACTTCTTTGAGTTCTTTTTGGCTTAGAGCAAGAGCTGCTTTAGAGCAATGTAGAATTATATCTTTTAAATTCTCTAATTGAGCTTTTGGAAAATCATCTAAAACATAGTTAGCAACATCTGTTTTATGTTTTGGCTTTCCTATACCAATTCTCACTCGTAGATAATCATCTCCTATATGTGCATCAATGGATTTTAAACCATTATGCCCACCATGTCCACCACCTCTTTTGAAACGAACTGTACCAAAAGGCAAATCTAAATCATCATGAACAACAATGATATCATTAGGTTTAAAATAATCACTCACAACTCGAACACTTTCACCAGAGAGATTCATAAAAGTAGTTGGTTTCAAAAAAAGTAGATTAGAAGATTTAAAAAGCTCCCCTTGGAAGCTATTTTTTGAGATGTCTGAAGCACAATGGTCATCGACAAGTTTGTCAATGACCATAAAACCAACATTATGTCGGTTGTTTTTATATTTGGTTCCTGGATTTCCTAGTCCAACTATTAACGTCATGTTAAACGTTACTTAGCTTTGATAACTCCAGTTACAGCGATTCTATCTTCTTCCATTATCGTTACACCAGCAGGTACTTCGATATCACGAACCAAGATAGTATCACCAACATCCAAATCACTTACATCTACTACAAAACTATTTGGTAAATTTTCACCAGCACATTTTACAAGTAAACGTTTTTTAGAGTTAATCAAAACTCCTTTGTTTTTAAGACCTTTTGGTGTTCCAATAGTTTTTACTGGTACTAGGTACTTAGAAACAACACCATCAAGAGCAATTCTCAAGTCTACATGTAAAAGTGTAGAGTTGATTGGTTCTTTTTGATACTCTTGTACAACAACTTTATACTCAGAGTTACCCACTTTTACAGGGAATGCCAAAGATGTTTTGTTCTTAACTGCTCTTACGAAATCGTTTGTTTTAAACGCAGCATTGATGTTTTCAATACCTTTTCCGTAAATGTTAGCAATTAGATACCCATCTCTTCTTAAAGCTTTAGTAGCTTTTTTATCGATACTCTCTCTAATAATGCCTTCTAACATTTTCGTCCTTTGTGAAAAATAAGGTGCAAATTATACTGAAAGTATTCTAAAATTAAGTTTAATTTAAAATGTGAGTATACCCAGTTTCTGGTTCGATAGCAATCTGGACATTTGTACCAATTGCATCTGTAAGAGTAATAACACATTGATTTGTTATCAATCTGTTTGCTTGATAAATAGCATTAAACCCACTAGGTACTCCCCTTAAAGGTCTTCCTAAATAATCAAAAGAGATCCTCTGGCTTCCAGCGAATTGACAAGCAGCTGCAAATCCTATATTTTGTACACCATAAGTCATTCCTAGATTCATTTCTTGTGTTGCTCCTACACCATCCGATGCTATAATACCTGTATAGCCGCCTGTTAAAAATTTATTTGGATCAGAAGGATTTAGTGCCACTTCATCAAGTGTCAAATTTGGATTAGCATTTTCATTACCATCGGAAAAGATAGTGTACGCCCATTGGTTATTTGTATTATTGTCTGAATTAAAAACAACTTGCCATCTCTTTCGATACCATGTAGCATCATCAGATTCTCTAAATTTGTCATCCATCATAGCAAGATGTTGTGTATATCTTATGTGCCCTACAAGTTGATCTGCTGCTTGACGAAGGTTGTTGTCATCAAATCTAGGAATTGCCAAAACAGAGATAATCCCTATTAAAACAATTACAAAGACAAGCTCTAACATCGTAAAAGCATGTTTCATATCAAACCTTTAAATTTAAAAAAACTCATTATAACACATTATCTATAAAGATAATATCGACCTATCTCATGTCCAAAATATTTAATCTCTACCGTTTTCAAATCTTTTTTTCCTCTATTACTCAAAGCTAACTCATAGATACCACCATCGTGTATGCCATAGAATTTAAGTCTTAACTGAAGATTTAAGTCATTTGCTTTTATATTGTATATCCCCTCTTTTTTAAGTGCATTAGCTAATTCTTTGGCGATATGATATTTATAAGCAAAATGGTCTTTTTTATCTTCCATAAAATAGTAAAGAGGCTTGTTGATCACGGTAGTTAAAAAATTTAAAACCAAAAAAACAAGAACAATGCTAAATGCTATGTTATGATATTTTCTGTGTATTGGCAATCTTACTCTGTATGAATTAAAAAAAATTCTAACCATTAAAGGAACAGCAATAACAACAAAAGGTGCAAAATCTTCTATCAAAAGTCTCTGTCTTAAAGAGAGGACTAAAGAGAATATCAAGGTTGTAAAACTGATATACCAAAGAAGTTTTCTCTCCTCTTTTATAAGCACTCGATACATAGCATACACAAAATATAAAAATAGCAAAGGAGAAAAGATAGCTGCATAAACACCAAAAGTATCAAGAAAATACCCCCTTGGTTTTCCACCAGTATCGAAACCATAAACATACATGGCTATCGCAAAAAGTATCAAAGAGAGAATGAGTAAGAAATTTTCCTTTTTACTAATAGCATAAAAGATAAGTGCAAAGTAAAGAACAGCAAAAGAGTTATCAAAGAAAATCGTTATAGCAAGGATAAGATAAGCTTGTTTTTTTAATCCAGTAATGTAAAAATAGATAAATAAAAGAGTTAAAAATATAACGATAGAAGCAGGATTTACAAGAATAGCAGCACTATTTACTCCAGGTAAAAGTGCATAAATACCTACGCTAATCACTCTGTCAATTTTATTTTTTAAGAAAAATTTTCCTATCTTATAAATCAAAATCATAGAGCTTACATGTAAAAGAACAAAAGGTAAACGTAAAGCAAAATCATTTTGCCCAAAAAGTGATGTAAAATAGTTTGTTAAAGTGTGTAAGAACCCAGTACCATTAAAAAAGATATCTGCTTCTTCATACCTAATAGAAAGTTCACTAATCCCATATAAAAGGAACAAAATATTTGTAACAAGAATGAGTGTTACAAGATTTTGTTCTTTCATTTTAGCATCTCCAAATCTCTCTTATAACTTTAAAAAGTTATCAAGTATCTCATGTCCATATTCACTCAGAATTGATTCTGGATGAAATTGAACTCCATAAATTTGCTTATCTTTAATCTCTAACGACATGATTTCACCATCATCAGCACTTTTAGAAGTTACAACTATCTCATCTGGTAAGTCTTTGTTTTCAACGACCAATGAATGGTACCTTGTCATAGTAAACTCTTCTGGTAATCCAGCAAAGATGCAGGTTTGATTGTTCTGTTTTATCTTAGAAGTTTTACCATGCATCATATTTTTAGCTCTTATAACTTTACCACCAAAGGCTTGACCAATCGCTTGATGTCCTAAACAGATACCTAAAATAGGAATTTTTCCAGCAAAATGCTTAATCACTTCCAAACTTACACCCGCTTCATTTGGAGTAGCAGGGCCTGGTGAAATGATAATCTTTTGTGGATGAAGTTTTTCTATCTGCTCGATAGTCATCTCATCATTTCTTATAATTTTTAAATCAGCTCCAAGTTCTAAACAGTATTGGACGATGTTGTATGTAAAACTGTCATAATTATCAATCATTAAAATCATAATGTCTTTTTCCTTTTTGCCACTCAATTATACCTTTAAAAAACTTTTAAAAGCAAAAAAGTAAATTATCCTAAAATATTCATCCCTAAATAAGTGTTATATGCGATATAACAAAGAAATAAAATAGTTCCTTCTACTCTGTTAATTCTTCCTTTTTTACCATTAAATCCATAGATCATCACAAGTAAAAGCAAAGTAAGCCCTAGCATAACCATCCAATCTCTTAAAAGAACAGCTGGGTCTATACTCTCCATAGGGTTAATTGTAATTGCAATACCGATAACAGCTAAGATGTTAAACATGTTTGAACCCATAACATTTCCTAAGGCTATGTCATGTTCCCCTTTTTTAGTTGCTACGATAGAGGCAGCTAATTCAGGAAGTGATGTTCCTAGCGCTACGATAGTAAGACCTATGATAAGGTCACTCACTCCAAATTCATGGGCAACACCAACTGCTCCCCACACAAGGATTCTTGAACTTAAGATAAGCAAAACAAGTCCAACAAGAAGCCATAAAAGACCCGCTTTTAAACTCATTGCATGAGTTTTTAACTCTTCTTCAAACTCATTTTCTAAAGCATCTCCTCTGTTTTTCATAGCACTAAAAATTGACCACATGATAAGTGCTATAAAACAGAAGAGAAGAATGAGACCTTCTGTGAAAGTTAGTTCCGAATCTATAAAAAAATACCCACTCAATAAAACTATAAGGATAAGTAAAGGCATCTCTTTTTTTATAATTTTGGAATTGACAGATATTGGAACAATCATAGCAGTTAAACCCAAAATTAAAGAGATATTTACTATATTAGAACCTAAAGCATTTCCAAGTGCTAATCCAGGATTACCATCCATAGCAGCAATCGCAGAAACAACCATTTCAGGAGCACTTGTTCCAAATCCAACGATAAGAACACCTATAAGCAGAGTTGGCATACCTAAATGTTTTGCCGTTGCTGCAGCTCCTTCTACAAACTTATCAGCACTCCAAACTAAAAGTGCAAATCCAAAGATAATTGCTATTACAAATAAAAACATAAAATTCCTAATGAAAAGTATTATAAATTGAAATCGTATTTTACCAAAAGAGGTTTAATTTAGACCAAAATACAAATTATGTTCTTTTTTTTGTGAACCATTGAATGAGTAAAGGAGCTATGCTCATCACTAAAAAAAGTCTTACGATATGGTGTAAGGCTACATAGGGGAGGTTTGCACCAACAACAATCGCTATAACATTCATTTCAGCCTGCCCTCCTGGAGAAAATGCCAGTAAAACGGACAAAAGAGGAAAATCTGTAAACCACCAGACAAATAGGATAAAAACTCCACTTACAACACAGAGTATCAAAAAGTATCCCAAAGTTTGGAGTGATATTTTGATTATCTCTTTTAAAGAAACCCCAACAAAAACAAAGCCAACCATACTCCCTAAGATAAGTTGAATTATGTTAATTATCTCAGTAGGAGGTCTTGCATGGATAAAATCTAGGCTATACGCTAAAATCCCAACAATCATCGGTCCAACTAAAGTACCACCTGGAATTTTTAGTTTAATCGCTAACTTCCAACCAAAAATCGCACATAAAAAAATCAAAAACAAATCTATAAGAGGAGTTTGATTTAGATGTTGTGTAATCTTTTGCCCTCCAGATAAAGAGATATGAATCCAATGCTCTATGATAAAAGGCATAAAAAAAACGATAAATAAAAGTCTAGCGGATTGGTTTAATACTACTTTATGTAGATTGGTTTTGTATTGTTCTGCTAAAGCGACCATCTCTAACAGTCCACCTGGAATAGCACTAAAATATGCTGTATGAATGTCATAGTGAAGCACTTTTACATAGTACCAAACCCCAGCAGCTGTGGCAAGAAGAGTAAAAGGGAAAATCAAAATTAAACTTGAAAAAAAGTCACTCAAGTAGTGGATAATCTCTGGGCTAAAGGCACTTCCTATGGTTATACCTAAAATAGCTCTAGCAGGAGATGACAGAAACTTTACAGATCCAAGTGGCAACTTTGGAAATCTGCTAGCAATCGCTAAAGCCATTATAGAACCTAACAACCAAGGCATAGGTGCATTTAAAAGGTAAAAAACTCCAACACCAAGGAGTGAAATACAAAAAGTACAGCAAAGTGAAAAGAAAAATTGAAGTTTTGTCATCTAATTTCCAAGTAGCATATATTTATTGAAGATTTTACTCTTTTTTAGATAAGACTTCTTTAAAAAAGCCTATTTATGGTTATTTTGTGCATAAAATGCATAAGAAGTATATCTTGCATCAAGAAGAAAAAATGGTTATCATATAGAAAAATATTATGGAGTTTATATTGAACATTTTAGAGAAACTTTCCATCTTTAAAAGTAATCTTTTTCAAAAAATTTTTTTATTTTCTTTTCTTATAGTTTTTGTCACTCTTTTTACAACAACCTTTTTTTTAAACTCCATATTAGAAGACATTCTTGAAGAACAAATCGGGAAAAAAGCATTAACACTTTCAAAAACAATTTCCTTAATGCCTCAAATCATTAATCTAGTAGAGATTGATGACCCACAAGGAGAACTTCAAAATATTATCGGAAAAATCAAACAAGAGATTGATGCCGAGTTTATAGTTATTGGGGATAAAAATTCACTCAGACTCACTCATCCAAATATAGATAGAATCGGCGAAAAGATGGTTGGAGGGGATAACGATAGAGCTTTAAAATACAAAGAGTACTATGTCTCAAAAGCAACAGGAACTCTAGGACCATCTATAAGAGGGAAATCTCCTATTTTTAATAACAACGGAGAAGTTATTGGTATCGTATCTGTTGGGTATTTAGAAAAGAAAGTGAAACAAATCGTTGCAAAACATCACAAAACTATCCTTCTTTACATCTACATTGCATTAGTTTTGATTCTTCTCTTTGCCCTCTTATTTGCCAAGCGGATTAAACACTCTTTGCTAGGCTATGAGCCACTAGAGATTAGTCGTCTTTTTTTAGAAAAAGAGACCATCTTAAACTCTGTTCAAGAAGCGATTGTTGCGACAAATACAAAAGCGCAAATCACACTTTTTAACAACGTTGCAAAGTCATATTTTGATTTTATACAAAAAGGGGCAAAAACACCTCCACAATTTGAAAAATTCCTGCTTACATGTAAAGAGTTAAAAGATATCAATATTGAGTACAAAAGTACCGAATACATCTGCAATCTTTCTCCTATGAAAAATCAAAATGAGATTATAGGTATGGTTTTAAGCTGTCGAAAAAAAGAGGAGATAGACGCACTTATATGGGAGTTAACAAGAGTAAAACAGTATTCACAAAAACTTCGAGAAAAAAAACATGAGTTTTCTAATCTTTTACACCTTATCTCAGGTTACATCCAAATAGGTCAATACGACCAAGCACTCTCTCTTATCACGGCTGAGCATCTACCAGATGAAAATATCATCGATTCTTTTACATCTCTTGTCAATGACCCTGTTGTTACTTCTATACTTATTGGGAAATACTACTATGCTTTTGAAAAAGGAGTTAAACTCATTTTAGACGAAAACAGTAGCATACAAGAACCTATCAAGCCAGAGATTTCTAAA
>DLUF01000005.1:8447-9253 GCA_002742765.1 Sulfurospirillum sp. UBA12182
CTATCAAGCCAGAGATTTCTAAACATTTATTGACTATTTTAGGAAACCTTATCAACAATGCCATAGATGCCTCCTTAAACTCTGAGCAAAAACAGCTTCAAATTTTTGTAACAGACATTGGAAATGACATTATCTTTGATATTGAAGATTCAGGAGAGGGGATAGAAGAGGATTTAGCACTAAAAGTGTTTGAAAAAGGCTTTAGTACCAAAGGGGAACTACATAGTGGCTATGGTTTGTACTTTGTCAAAACTACTTTAGAATTATTAGGTGGCTTTATATCTATAGATAAAGGAAATTTTGGTACTATTATAAGCGTTCACATACCAAAAGGATTTTCACATGATTAGCGTTCTTATCGCAGAAGATGACCACAGAATAGCACTTTTACATCAAAACATGGTCGAAAAACTTGAGGGTTTTGAAGTTGTCTCTATCGCAAACACTATCACCCAACTCCAAGAGTATATCTCTTTTATGAAACCTGATTTACTGCTTCTTGATGTCTATTTTCCAGATGGGAATGGGATAGATTTTTTGTCGTGGATGAGACAAAACAACCTTGCAACGGATGTTATCTTGATAACTGCTGCAAAGGAGATGAACTCTTTAGAAAAATCTTTACGATTTGGAGTATTTGATTATTTGATTAAACCTATCATGTTTCATAGATTTGAAACTTCTTTAAAAAAATTTTCTGAACATAAAAAAAACTTTTCGCTCAAAGATGAGTTATCCCAAAGCAAAGTAGACGAGCTACTTCATAAAAATATAGCAGATGAAAAAAACTTACAAGCTCTCTTACC
>DLUF01000004.1 GCA_002742765.1 Sulfurospirillum sp. UBA12182
TTTAAAATATGATGAAAATTATCTCAATGAATATAGTTCTATCATAGACTTAAAATCAAAGGTTAAAAAATATATCCATTTTTATAATCATAACAGATTTCACTCTGCACTTAATTATAAAAAGCCTATGAATGTTTATTTAGAAGGAGTAAAAAAAGTTGCTTAGGATTACAGCTAGAGGTCGGAAGATAAACTCTCAAAAAATTGTCTTGACAAATAGTGGCACTTTAGTATATACTTCATTGCCAACAATTTAGAAGCGATACAAATAGCCTTAAAGGAACTCTTTAAATGATAGATGAGAAAATTATCACTTTTTTAAAAGAACATCATGTTTTAAACCTAGCAACTTCAAGGGATAACAAGCCTTACTGTGCAAATTGCTTTTATGCATTTCAAGAAGAACCTTTGGTTTTTGTCATCGCAAGCGATACAAAAAGTAACCATATAAGAGAAGCTTTACAAAATCCAAACATAGCAGGAAGTATCTATCTAGAAACAAAAGAGATAGGCAAAATCCAAGGATTACAGTTTGTAGGACTTTTAAAAAATCCCTCTGAGCTTGAAAAAAAACTCTACTTTAAAGCCTATCCTTTCGCACTTGCGATGAGACCAAAACTTTGGAGTTTACATGTAAGCTATCTTAAATTTACAGATAAACATCTAGGCTTTGGGGGCAAAAAAGAGTATAGATTTGAGATAAATGACACAAAAATGTAATTTTAATTTTTGCTAATTTTAGCTATAATGAAGTTTACATTTATATAAAAGTAGTAGGTTTTAGTGGATAAACGCATTTTCAAATTTCTCTTAGCTTTTTTCTTTTGCTTAAACTTAGAAGCTGAAGAGACTCTTACATTTGTACCTCTTCCAACAGAAGATAGAAAAACTATCTATAACTATTTTTACCCGATGGTTAGTTACCTCGAAAAAGAACTAGATAAAGAGATCAAATTTGTATATTATGATAATTATGAAGATATCGTTTCTAATTTTAAAGCAGGGAAAATCGATTTTGCTTATCTTGGTCCACTACCTTATGTACAACTCAAAAAAGAGTTTAATAAAGCTTTAGCTCTTGTACATTTTAAAAATGAAAAAGGTGAAAGTACCTATACTTGCTCTCTTGTAAGAACACTGTGGAACAAAAAACGCCAAAAAATCGCTCTTACCCAACCTCTTTCTACTTGTGGCTATCTGAGTGTTAATGCTCTTTTAGACAAAAAACTTAAAAATTACAAATATCAGTATCTAGGAAGACATGATTTAGTAGCTCTTGAAGTTTTAAATGGTGAGTTTGATATGGGAGGCTTGAAAAGTGACATTGCAAAAGGTTATTTTCATCTGGGGTTAGATGAGATTGCGGTCACAAAACCTTTCCCTATGTTTTCATTGATAATCAACTCCCAGAGTTTCTCTTCACAAGAGATACAAAATATAACTAATGCCCTTTTATATATAGACCAAGAAGAATTAAACAAATGGGGAAAACCCATAAGATACGGTGCAGTTAAAGCTATGGATGAAGACTTTAACCCTCTTAGGGAGATGTTGAAAAACATACAAATTCCTCTTGAAGGGAATTTTTAATGCTAAAGATACAAAAAAGTTATGACAATTTTTTCTATGGACTTTTTTTAGCTTTTACGATGATAGCTATCGGGGCAATTTTTTATATCAATGAACAAAAATTCAACAGATTACAAGGATATTATGAGAGCGAAATAGAAAAGATATCTGTCGCTTATGAAGCTGCTGTCGATAAATACAGTTTTTATACTGAAAAGATATTTACCAAGGATATTCAAACTTCGGATAACATCGAAAACCTCTATTATGCTATCAGTTCAAACGATGAGACAACCAGAAGATACTATAAAGGTGTTTTTTACAGAGATTTTTATCCTCTTTTTAGTGATTTAAAAAAAGATGGCATTAGACAGCTTCATTTTCATCTCAAAGACAACACAAGTTTTTTGAGATTTCACTACCCTAGTGTATACAAAGATGATTTGACACTTTATCGCCCTAGCATTGTCTATGTAAATAAAAACAAAAAACCTATTTCACTTTTTGAAACTGGCAGGGTTATGTCAGGTTTTAGAAATATTTATCCACTAGAGTATAAAGGAGCTTATCTAGGAAGTGTTGAGATTAGTGTCTCTAGTAAGTCTGTTATCGACTCTTTAAATACTCTTTTACCAGATCATGAATTTCAATTTCTTTTAAATGCTAAACTTACTGATTTTAAACTTTTTGAATCGCAAAAACATCTCTACTCCAAGTCTATAATTCATCCAGATTTTGTACATGAAGATAGTAATGCCATCCTACCAGATTCACCAAAACCTCTCTCACAAATAGCAAAGCAGATAGATACCTTACTAAAATCAAACAAAGAACTTGAAATACTTATGAATAAAAAAGAGAAAATTGCAAGATTTTTTAAGATAGAAGGTACTTACTATAATGTTATCTTATTCCCTATATTAGGCTTGGAAAATAGACTAGAAGGCTACCTCATCTCTTATGCAAAAGCGTCAAATATCCCTCCTATTGTGGATTTGACTCCTTGGTTTTTAAGCATTATCGGGGCTGGATATATCTTTATCATCTTTCTTTTAGTTATTTTAAGAGCAAAATCAAAAGAGATTAGTGAGCAAAAAAACTGGTTTTTAGATGTAACTGATTCACTAGGTGAGGGTTTATACGTTATCGATACAAATGCAAATATCATCTACATCAATCCTATGGCTTGTAAGATTTTAGGTTATACAAAAGATGAACTTTTAGGCAAATCTGCACACGATACTTTTCACTCACATAACATAGACGAATATCTTCCCCTAGAAGAGTGTCCTATCCTTCTAGGGGTCAAAGAAAATGGTTTTGTACAAAGTATTGATGAAGCTTTTTTAACAAAAGATGGACGTAAAGTTTGGGTTGAGATAAACTCAAGAGCGCTCTATAAAGACAATTCTCTTTATCAAATCGTGACAACGTTTAAAGATGTAAGTATAAGAAAAGAGTTAGAAAATAGAATGAAACTTTTAACAAAAGCACTAGAATCAAGTTCCAATGCTGTTGTTATCACTGATGCAAATGCTATCGTTAGTTGGGCAAATCCTGCATTCGAACATCTTACTGGTTATAAAATAACAGAAATCATAGGTAGAAAGCCAAATGAGCTTGTAAGTTCTGGAAAACAATCTTCTTCTTTTTATGAGGAGATGTGGAGTACTATCTTAGCAAAAAAACCATGGAGTGGAGAAGTAATCAACAAACGAAAAGATGGAACTTTATACTATGAAGAGTTACATATAACTCCTGTTTTAAATAGCAAAAGAGAAATCCAGCATTTTATCGCTATCAAACAAGATATCAGCGAGAGAAAAGAGAGAAAAAAGAGCATTGAACATTATGCTTATTATGATTATCTAACAAATCTTCCAAACAGAAGACTCTTTAACGAACACTGCTTACAAGTTTTCAAATCTCTTCCTAGAGAGAAAAAATACGTAGCACTTTTACTTTTAGATTTGGATGGATTTAAAAAGCTCAATGATACACATGGACACGACTTAGGAGATGTTCTTCTTAGAGAAGTTGCCATTAGACTAGAGAGTTCTATAAGAGCCAAAGATATCGTGGCACGTCTTGGAGGAGATGAGTTTGTTATCATACTTGATAATCTACCAGTAGACATAAAGAAAGCTCAAGAAGTTTCTACTCTTATTTGCTCCAAACTTTTAGAAGCTGCCAATAAGCCATTTTCTCTTAAAGAAGTGTCTTATCAAACTTCTTTAAGCATAGGTATTTTTCTATTTAATACACCTGAACCAAATGTTGAAAATGCACTAAAAAAAGCCGATGTCGCACTTTATGAAGCAAAAGCAAAAGGTAGAAATACTTATCATTTTTATGAGTAAGACTAAAAGAAATTTAAAGAGAAGAGGCTTTTGAAAAGCCTCTTATGATTGATTAGCAAGAAGGAACGTTTCCGCTATCTTTTGAGTAGTTTTTAAGAAAATCTGCAATATCTTGCATGTATTTTTCTTTGAATTTATCACCTGTAAAGAATTTTTCTAATTCTGGATACTCTTTAGAGTATTTTTCGATAAACTTTGCACCACCATCAGCAAAAAGTGCATCCCACTCTGCTGTTGTATGCTTTGTAGCAAAAGCTCCACCTGTCATACCTGTCTTTTTCTTCATGAATTTAAGGTAATACTTTTGTCCTTTCGCAGCATCTGCAAAAGCAGAAGTACTTACCACACCTAGCATTAAAAAAGCTGATAATACCATCATCATTAACTTTTTCATTGTTTCTCCTTTTTAATTTTTTCAATTCGTATTATTACTAAAAATAGTGAATAAATAGTGAATGAATTTCGTTAGTTTATTGAATTTTTGATAAATCTAACTTTAATTCTTCATTGCTCATCACACCTATTTTACTACCTAAAACATCATTTGCGATCGCTTTTGCATCTTCTAATGAATGCATTTTACATGTACCACATTGGTAAATGTTTAGTTCAGGAATATCGCTTTGAGATTGAACGTTTAAGATGTCTTTCATAGACTCTTCCCATGCACGAGCAACTCTTTGTTCATCAGGAGTACCTATAAGACTCATATAAAATCCTGTTCTACATCCCATCGGTGAAATATCTATTATCTCAACTCCATCACCATTTAAATGTTCTCTCATAAATCCTGCATATAAATGCTCTAAAGTATGGATGCCTTCGCTTGAAAGTGTTTTTTCATTTGGCTTACAAAATCTCAAATCAAAAACTGTTATAGTATCTCCTGATGGAGTTTTCATAGTTTTTGCAACCCTTACAGCAGGAGCTGGCATCTTGGTATGGTCAACCATAAAACTATCTAAAAGTGGCATATCTTTCTCCTTGTAATTTTGCGCATTATAACATATAATTTCATTCATGAAACAGATTCTTTTTACACTTTTTCTCCTTATCTTTACAGGTTGTGCATCAAGTAGCCAAAAAGTTAGTGAATTTTTACAAACCGATGGAGCAAAGCTTTTACAAAGAGATTATCAAGAAATTTGTAACCTTTTAATTGAATTTAAAAGAAAACTTGATGTGAGAAATCCTAATGCCTATAACAAAGATCAAACTTACTACATAAAAGAAGAGATAAAAAATTCAAAAGAGACGCTTTTTTATCCACATGAGGGAAAGTATCTTAAAAGCTATGATGATTATTTGCATGTTGCCTTTTCTAAAAAAAACACCAAATATAGGAATGATTTTTTGATTCTAGGACTATATAAACTCATTTATGAAACCTATAAAAAAAGAGAAGGACATCAGTTTACAAGTCTTAGCTATGATGAAGAAAAATTCAAAAAACTCTATTACTATCTAAAAGTTATCAACTGGAAAATCAAAACGAACAAAGACGAAAATGACAATTATCTCTTTTTAACATGGCAAAGAAACTGGCAAGTAGAGCTACAAAAAAGTAAAACTCAAAACATTTTTGAACTCTCTTCACTCAAAAAGAGTAAAGAATCTCTCTTAGACCCTTCAAATTTTAGTTTTGAAATCATGATGCATCAAATGTTTTTTCACGTCAAGAATAGTGCTAAAATCATAGGTGAAGAGCCTCTTGAACTAAGCTTAGATGCGATGACTAGCTTTGTACTATTTTTATGATAATTGTTTTCAGTTTGCCTTGATGTATCTCATCACTTTTGTTTTTTTACTTTTGTATAATTTTGAAAATTTTTTAGGAGAATCAAATGGAAATCAATGGAGTTCAAATCTGTAATGTATGTTTAAAACCAAGTGATGAAGTAGCAGGTGCTGTTTATATCAAAGCAGTTGCAAACGGAGAGGATATCCATGTTTGTACAAGTTGTATACCTGTTATCATTCATGGAGATGGTAGTGCAATCAAAACAAATGAAACAGTAAAAGAAGAATCAGGTAGATAAGAAATTTAGGGAGTTCTTTTATAACTCCCTTTCAAATAGTTTTTGTTATAATACATCTTAAAAATGTGTGTAAAAAGAAGTATGATGCAAAAACGAGCTTACATATGGTCAAAGGTTACGAGGTATTTTCATTGGATTTTGGTGCTTTGCATAGCTTTCACTTTTGCTTCAGCTCTCTTTGAAAATGGACTTTTACTTCATATAGTCTTCGGTTCTATCGCTGGAGGTTTGCTTACTTTTCGTCTTTTTTGGGGATTTATAGGTCCTACACATGCAAAGTTTGTAAACTTTAACTTCTCACTCTCTGATCTTTTTTACTATCTTACAAATCTTTTTAAAGACAGAAAGATATACGCAGGTCACAATCCAGCAGCAAGCTGGGCGACTGTTTTACTCATCATTTTTGGCTTCTTTTGTACCATAAGTGGAGTTTTGCTTATGGGAAGTGAAGAGGATAGAGGACTTTTTAGCTTTATCCCTGTTTCTTACCACGAAATCTTTTTTCAAATTCATGTTATAAGTAAAAACATCGTAGGTGTTGTTGCTCTAATCCACATTGTAGGAGCATTTTTAGAGCATTTTTGGCATAAAACAAAAATCATAAATACCATGATAGATGGTTACAAAAACCTTGATATTCCAGATATAAAAACAACTTTTTTTCAAAAAGCATTTGGTACTTTTGCCATCATAGTTTCGATTTTTATGGGAGTTTTTACACTTGTTTTTCCTAACTACTCACTCATGAGTAAAAATACACACGAAGTTTTCTACCACGAAGATAACCCAGCTTTTGCAAAACAGTGTTCCGAATGTCACAATCTTTATCCACCTATTTTACTTCCAAAAGCAAGTTGGGAAGTTGTTTTATCTGACCCAACAGAGCATTTTCGAGAAAATCTTAGTGAAAAAGTTCCTGATTTTGAAAGTATCAAAGAGTATATCTTTGCACACTCGGCAGAATCTGCAACAAATGAGATATCAAGAAAAATTTTACAAAGTACTAATGGGCAAAACATCTACCGTATAACTCGTACAGGCTACTGGAAAGAGACTCATGCTCAAATCCCAAGAAATGCCTACAAACACCCAAAAATCAAAACCAAATCAAATTGTAGTGCCTGTCATGAAAACTTTGGCATGAGTAATTACATCAACGATGAAGATATCACTTTAAAATACTTCTCTTTTAGTGAAGCTTTGAAGATTTACCTGCACTTAAACAAGTAAATCACAAAACTCCAAACTAGGAAGTTGGGGAATTTGCTCTTTTGATAAAAAATTGTTTTGTACATACAGATTTTTCAATTTTTTCAACTTTTCAAAAGAGGGTGGTAACTCTTTGAGTCTATTTTCTTCCACATCAAGTTCTATAAGATTTTCTAAATTTCCTATACATTCAGGCAATCTTTCCACTCTATTTCCACTTAGACTTAGATAATTGAGCTTTGATAAAGAACAAATCTCCTCAGGAAGAGCAGTAAGGTTGTTGTTATCTAAGTTAAGTATCTGTAAATCCTCTAAACCTTCTATATCAAGTTTGATTATCTGATTGTTGCTAAGATTGAGTTTGATAAGCATGTCATGATTTGATAAAGAGGGTAGAGATTCTAGCCTGTTGCCTTCTAAAAGAAGTGTTTCTAACTCTGCTATTTTACTCAGGGATTTTGGTAAAACAGAAATCTTGTTATATGATAAATCTAAAAAATACAAAGAGTGCATCAACTCAAAAACATCTGGAATCTCTTCTATATAATTTGTTTCACAAGAAAAATAAAGAAGTTTTTTTAAATTTTTCATCTCTTTTGGTAAAGCAGTCAAAAAATTTGTTCCTACTGTGAGTCTTGTTAGTTTAGTGAGTTCAAAAAGCTCTGTTGGTAAAGTTGTTAATCTATTTCCATTGAGATTAAGGATAATGAGATTTTGAAGCTCTTTTATCTGTGGAGGGATAGAGGTTAAAAGATTGTTTTCACACTGCAAGTTACGAAGGGCTTTTAGCTCTTTTATGGAACTAGGTAGTGTGTCTAAACGGTTGTTAGAGAGTTTTAGGATACTAAGATTGCAAAAAGCACCGATACTATCTGGAAGTTCTCTGATATGCAATCCACTCAAATCTAAAATCGTAGTTTGCGCCAAAACTTTGGGGTCAGTGCTTACTTTTGAGTTGTAGCCATTTGCTTTTATCCATCTTATAAATTCTCCAAACATCTTCTACCTTTCATTCTTTTGTTCTATCAAAAAACCTATTTGTTCATAATCAATCTCTCCAAACTCAACCATGTTAAAAAGTGCCATCAAAGGACGTCTGCAACAGGTTTTATTGCATTTAGTGACTAGTTTTTTTGCTTTCTTATAAGGCAGAGTTGTCTCTTGAAAAATCTCGATTGCTTCTTTGATGGTGGTGTTGCCACATTCGCAGATGATTTTTAACTCTATCTCTTGGGCTTTAAAATCCATAGACCATCTCTAAATTTATCTTAGGTTTCTCATTTTTATACATGAGCTCAAACTCTTCCAAAAACTCAAATTTGTAAGAGCGATACAAATTTGTAATCTCATCATTAAAAGCTGGGATATATGCTAAAATCTTCTTTAGCCCTCGGTGGTAGATAACTCCTCGCATAAGCTTTTCGGCTTCATCAAAACTAAACTCTTGCATAATCCAAGGAGAGAGCTTAATGATGTTTTGATTTAAAGCGTAAGAGTGCTGATAGCCATTAGAAGAGCTTAAGAGCAAAGAAGAGGTTTTAAAAACACTTTTTGTTATATAATCAAGCCTATTTTCTTGTGTACATGTAAAATCATTTTGTGAGATAATCGGAAGATAATTTTGTGTATGGATACTTTTAGACATAGCATTAGTAAAGTTAAAAACCGCTCCTCCTTTATATAAGACTTGTCTGAAACTCGCAAAAGTGCTAAAACCAAAACTCTCTAAAAGCTTTTTTTCTTTTTGATTTACAAGCATATAGATACTTTTTTTCTCTTCATTTATATTTTCTATTAGCAGTTTCAATAAACGTTTTTTAACCTCTTTTGATACCTCTGTTTTATAATAAAAGTTATTTATGAAAACGCTCTCTTTGAAGACATAAGCACTTATAAGCGCTTCTAAACTCTCATCTTCATACGCACCAAAACAGAGTTGTTCGTTATAAAAAGCTGTGTTTAAGATAAGGTTTTTATCTAAGATAAGTGATTTTTCTAAGAGGTCTAAATCAGTTTTTAAACTACTCTTTCTAATCCACCCTACGAACATAGGTATAACTCTTTTAACTCATTTGCATTTAAAACCTGTTTTCTACATGTAACAATTTCTCGCACAATCGGCAAAATCTTTTCGATTTTTTCTTTACTTGGAGTGATGCCTATTTGTTGCAAGTGGAAAAAGAGAGTTGAACTTCCAGAGTGCTTACCGATGGGAAAATCCCGTAAAGCACCTACACTCTCAGGAGTAAAAGCTTCATAAGCATTTTTACTCTTCATCATACCATTTACATGTATACCTGATTCATGAGCAAATATATGCTCACCTATGATAGGTTGGTTTGTATCGATAGTTTTTTTCGCAGCAAGAGAAACCGTACTTACTAACTCTCTAAGCTTTTTAGAATCTAAGTTTTTTTCTTTTTGAAACTGATATACTAAACTCATAAGCACTTGTTCAAACGAAGCATTACCAGCCCTCTCACCCAAACCGATGACCGTAGTGTTGACACTTTTTGCTCCTGCTTCTACCCCGACTATCGCATTGGCTGTTGCCATACCAAAGTCATTGTGTGTATGCATCTCTATATCTAAAAGTTGCAAAGAGGTAAGATAAGAGATATTCTCATAAGTTTTATGTGGGCTAAGTGTTCCAACTGTATCACAGTACCTAAATCTATCGGCTCCTATACTCCTAGCAAACTTTAAAACCTCTCGCAAAAATGGAAGCTCTGCCCTACTCGCATCTTCCCCTCCAACACACACAAAAAGCCCCTCTTTTTTAGCTACTTGTACTACGCTTTCAAGGTTTTTAAAAAGTTTCTCTTTGTTTCCACCAAACTTTACATCAAGTAAGATTTGTGAGACTGGGATAGAAAGGTCAACTGCTTTGACTCCACACTCTAAACTAGCTTCCAAATCACTCATAACCGCTCTGTTCCAACTCATGATGGGGATTGGTAAGTCTAAAGCTAAAATCTCTTTTAAATCTTCTCTCTCCTTTTCTCCCATGATAGGAATGCCTACTTCAAGCTCATCAGCCCCACACTCATACAAAAGCTTTGCGATAAGTAGCTTCTCTTTTGTGTTAAAAGCTACATAAGGAGCTTGTTCTCCATCACGCAAGGTTGTATCATTTATCAGTGCCATCTCTCACCCCACTTCAAGCTCTTTGCTTTGGTTATGCTTTTTATATGCTTCAAAAACAGATTTTTCTATCGGTTCATTTGCAAAACTTTCATCACAAATAAGTCCTATTGAGTTTAACTCCTCCATAGGACAATCCCCTATCTTTTGCGTAAGAAGTACAAAACAGTCTTTGAGCGTCTCTTTTATCTCTTCTATCGGGTTGTTGTTACAGTTTTCAGCCCCACTACAATAAGCACTTTTTATCTTTCTATGCATCAAAAATTTAATAGCCCTATCTCCTACTTCATAGATAAGAAACTCTTTAGCAGAACCAAAATGCATGTTGATAACACCCTCTCCCAAACTCGTTACTGCGATGAGTTTTGTCACTCCTATTGAGCTTAACTCCTCTTTACTAGCTTGTTCTATCTTCACTTTTTGGTTCGCAAGGGCTAGATGTTTTCTCCACATCTCTATCATCTCATGTTTTTTGATTCGAGAGGGCAAATCATACGCACTCTCTAACTCTTCAAAACTCATAGCATCTAAATCTACTTCCGTAAACTCTTCGCCTCTATCTTGGCTAATAAGCCCAACAGCGTCCGCTCTACACTGGCGACAATGGCTCATAAGCTTCATATCCATGCCACATGCCTCTTGCGCTGCCATAACCTCTTGATCACTAGCACTTGGTACGCCATCAAGCCCAAACTTTGTACCAAACTCTGGGGCAGAAAGTAGTGGCATAATGTTGTGTAAAAATACTCCTAAAGATTTGAGTTTTTTGGCAACATTTGGCAAATCTTTATCGTTAATTCCTGGGATTAAAACAGAGTTTGCTTTGACTAAAACACCTCTTTGTGTAAGCATTTTGATACCTTCTAATTGCTGTTTTAAGAGTATCTTTGCTGCCTCTTTTCCTCTTATTTTTTTATGCTCCCAGTGTATCCAAGGATAAATCTTACTGCCTATCTCTCCGCTTTCATCAACAGTGTTGATAGTTACAGTAACGTGGTCTATGTTGTATTTGAGAATCTCTTCTATATACTCTGGAAGCTTTAGTCCATTGGTAGAGAGACAAAATTTCAAATCAGGGGTTTTTTCTTGAAGCATTCTAAAAGTTTCAAAAGTCGCTTTTGCATTTGCTAAAGCATCCCCTGGTCCAGCGATACCAACTACTGAGAGTTGCGCTATCTTAGAGCCTACATGTAAAACCTTTTTTACAGCTTGAAGTGGTTTGAGTTTAGCACTTGTCACCCCTGGGCGTGATTCATTTGAACAGTCGTACTTTCGGTTACAGTAGTTGCACTGGATATTACAAGCTGGGGCAACTGGAAGATGAATCCTCGCATAGTGCTGGTGAGCGCCTTCGCTATAACAAGGGTGGTTATGGATTTTCTCTTCTATCTCTTTGCTTATAGTTTGTGTCGGTGATGCGGTACATGAGCAACTCATCTTGTATCCTTATTTTTTTAGATACAAATGAGTTATTCATAAACTATTCCACTAAAGTTTTTTTGAATTGAACCATAGAGGAGCGTTGAAATCCAAGTGCTTGATAAAAGTCTTGCGCTTGGAAGTTATCCTCATCAGTAAAAAGTGTGATTCTTTTAAGCTTTTTTCTTTTGGCATACTCTATCACATGCTCTAGTATCGCCTTGCCAATGCCCTTTCCTCTATGTTCAAACGCTACGATGACATCTTCTATAATGCCAACTTTACCCCCTAGTGCTGTGCTAGTAGTATAAAGTAGATTTGTCATAGCGATGAGTTTACCTTCTTTTTTAGCTACGAAAATATGCCCAACATTTTTGTCTTTGATAATTTTTCGTAAGCCCTTTTGTTGACTTTTTTCATCTGGTGTAAATTCTACTTCTTGAGCAAAAAGTTCACCTAGTAGTTTTGTGAGTGCTTCTATATCTTTAAGCGTAGCTTTTCGTATCTTCATAAATTTTCCTTTTGAAAAGTTTAGCACAAAATCCCCCCACGGAATGAAACTTGTATCTTTACATATAAAAATAGGGGTCATTGCTAATGACTCCCATCATATAAAAAGGAGAAAAAATGGCTGTAATGATAACTGATCTTTGTATCAACTGTAACACTTGTATCGATGAGTGCCCAGCAACTGCGATAGTAAGTGCTGATGAATCACCACTAGCGGATGCGGAGTTTACTTATGTAAAACCAGAAAAATGTATCGAGTGTGTAGATGGAAGCGTTCCTAAATGTTTTGATGCCTGTCCTACTGAGGGTGCGATAGTATGGGATATGCCTTATACCCCAGAGTTTAATGCATATTATGTAAGTGGACATGAAAATGGCACTTACCTCATCCGTGAGCATAAGAAAAAAGGTCTTCTAAGCCCAGAAGCACAACCTCGTCCTTATAGAGAGACTATATCACTTGAAGAGAGAAAATCCCACGCTCCTTTAGCTTTTTAAGCTTTACATGTAAAGGTTTCCCCTTTACATGTAAGACTTTTTAAACTCTAAATTTCTCAAATAACTCTTTTTTATCTTTTTGTATTTCTATCTGTTCATTACATAATCTTTTTCTAAATTTTTTGTATAAAACAAACTGAAAATAGATACCAACTATACCCAAAAAGCTTAGATACCAAAGCAAGGGTTTTAAGTCTTTTGTCAGATAATCAAATACCATTGCACTTAAACTTCCTCCTACAATAGCTGCCGAAACCATCAAAGAGCGAATCATCAGATAATCTTTAAGCTCTACTTTTTCGTCTTGCATAAAATCTACTGTATGAATTCTTGAAATTTCAAAGGTAATTCCTTGTATAGTGAAGATACTTAAGATAATATATGTAAAAAGCACGACAGATTCGCTAAAAACAAGGTAACTCACTATTTGGAGCATGTCTAAACAGATAGCAAAAAGATAAATATGGTAGATTTTGATATTTTTAAACAAAGGTTGTAAAAAACCATCAAGTGCACCAATGAGCATATAGATACTTATCATATAAACAGGAAGATGCGTTCCCTCCAATTTTGTCACAAAAGGGATGAGCGTCCAGTCTATATAAGTAATGATAAAAAGAGTAAAAGCTTGTATGCGTAAAAAGTGGCTACTTTTTATCTCATGGAACATAAGAGCATAGTTTTTATAAGCCATATTCTTCTCCTTGGCTTATCAATTTTGCGAATTATACTCTTATTTTTGAAATTTTAGAGAGACTCTTTTAAGATTATTCAAATATACAATGATGACTTAATTAACCTCTTTTTGTGTTATCTTCTCTAAACTGACCTCTTCTTTGCCTTCGATAAACTCTTTGGTGATAACGCATTTTGAGATATCATCACGAGAAGGTAACTCATACTGCAACGGTAGCATGATTTTTTCGATGATTCCACGAAGTCCTCTCGCACCAACTCCTTTTTCTTTTGCTTTTTTTGCTATAAGTCCTAGTGCTTCTTCACTAAATTCAAGCTCTATCCCATCAAGTGCAAAAAGTGCTTCATACTGCTTGATGATAGCATTTTTTGGCTCTTTTAAGACGCGTATAAGATCGGCTTCTTCTAACTCATCAAGCGTTGCGATGATAGGGATACGACCTATAAACTCAGGGATAAGCCCATAAGTAATCAAATCTTTTGACTCTATCTCTTGCGCTTTGTTGTCTTCATCTGGTTTTAAAAACCCTAGTCTGTTCTCTTTTTCTTTCTCTTTTTGCTCTTTTGCCAAACCTACAAAAGCTCCTCCACAGATAAAAAGCACATGTGTTGTGTCAAAAAGTACCGTTTCAGCAGATGAACTTTTGCGACTCCCTTTTAGTGGTACGTATACCTCCGCGCCCTCTAGGATTTTTAAAAGTCCTTGCTGTACGCCCTCTCCACTCACATCTCGTCCACTCGTACTGCTCTCACTTTTATGGGCGATTTTGTCTATCTCATCGATATAAACAATCCCTTTTTGCGCCTTTTGGATATCAAAATCAGCAGCAGCAAGCAAACGAGAGAGGATGGATTCTACATCTTCTCCCACATATCCAGCCTCAGTCAGAGCTGTTGCATCAGCTAGGGCAAAAGGCACATCCATGATACGAGCCAATGACTTTGCTAAAAGAGTCTTTCCACTTCCTGTTGGTCCTACGAGTAAGATGTTTGATTTTTCTATCTCAACGCTCCCCAAAATCGGTTTATCTATACGCTTATAATGCGAATAAAGAGCCACAGAGAGAACTTTTTTGGCTTCATCTTGCCCTATAACATGAGAGTCTAAATGCTCTTTTATCTTTTGGGGAACTTTGAGTCCTTTTTGAAACTCATCTTTTGTGAGTTTTAGCTCTTGTTTGTGTAAGATATCGTTACATGTAAAGACACATTCATTGCAAATTGAGGAGTTTTCCGCAACAAATATCCGCTTAACTTCGGACTCTTTTTTTCCACAAAAATCACAAATCTTTTTCATGCCAACTCTTCTATCAAGTGTTGGCAATCCTTGTTTAGAAACTCTAAGTTGTGTTTTTTTGCGAACTGTAACTCTTTTTTGGAATACTCCTCTTTTTGGGTGAGTATAAAACCACCTAAAAGCCCTATAGTTATCTCATTTGCGACCATTCTGTAGGTATCTCTTGTAAAATCAACTCCACAAAAAAGATACTTTTTCTTCTCCCGATACTCTTTTAAAAAAGCAGGCATCGCATATCCTCCCATCGCTTCGGTAAGCCAATCCACAAAATCAGCATCACTGACTATGAAGTTTTTCTCAGGGCTTACTCCACCCATAGGCTTAAAAAGTATAGGTAAACTTGCATCAAGGGTACTTTTATCTACCTTTGTGTAGACTTTTGTGTCGTACTTATACACGACAAATCTATCATATCCCCCCATGATACGACTCACTCCAGAGACCAAAAAATGAGGAGTATTCTCATAAGCTTTTAACAAACTATCATCTAAATTCGTATCTACGATATAACGAGGCTTTACCTTAGCGATAAACTCATAGATAAGAGGTAAGTTGTACTCTTTAGAAGTGTAGATATGATTTACCATCGCTACTAGATACTCTCGACCTTTTCGCTGTTCTAAACTCATAGCTGCGCGTGTATACTCATACATAAGTCTAGGGCTCATGGCTCTTCCGCCATTGATAGCTAAAACAAATGAGTCGCTATCATATGGAAGCGTTGAGCCATCTTTACATGTAAAGTTTTCAAAAACTCCCATCCCTAAAAAAAGAACCAAATCCCCTTTGTTTAATTGCTCTCTCAAATCATCCATGACATCCAACCCCCGTATATGTTATGTAGGCTCGATTTAGTTCAACTCTTAATCTCTCCAGATTAAAACTATCTTGTAAATCTTGTAAAAAATCTATATAAAAGACTGCTCCATCTTTTGAGATGAGAAACAAGGCTTTTGCTAGCACTTCTTCTAGGTTTTCAATTTTTGTTCCATAGCCAAGACCAAACTCCTCAAAGCTATCCTCTAAGAGTTGAAACTTTTTGAGTTTTTTAGAAAATTCCAAGAGAGAAGCATCAAATCTTTTACAGATTAGATAACACACTAGTGGAACTTCCACATGGCTTAAAAGCTCATCGAGTTTTAGCAACTCTTCACACACAAAAGGAAAACTTACAAAAAGACTCATCGCTTTTTGAGGATTGCTTCTTTTGATAAGACATTTTTCATTTTCTATGGTTTTTGCCTCAAAATCCTCAGCCATATAGCCTACATCTATAAACTCCTCTACTAGGGTGTAGCTTTGACCTTTACATGTAAGATTAGATTCCATATTTTTGTATCTTATATCTGATTTGTCTAGGCGTGATGCAAAGCATATTTGCAGCTTCTATGGTGTTGTCATGACACATCTTTAATGCTGCTTTGATAGCGTCTTTTTCTAACTCTTCTAAACTCTTGTTTTTCAAGCTAATCTCTTGATACTCTTGACTTAACTTTTCATTATCTAAAGCTGGCAACATCAATGCCATATCACTAGCACTAATGCCCTCTTCACTCCCCATCAAAACGATACGCTCAATCGTATTTTCAAGTTCTCGTACATTTCCAGGCCAAGGATAACTCATGAGTTTTGCCATCGCTTCATCAAGAATCTTTACTCTTTTTTTATGATTTTTCATCGATTTTTCTAAAAAGAAATTGACCAACAACTTGATATCATCGCCTCTTTGGCGAAGTGGTGGCAAATCTATGGGGATTACGTTGAGACGGTAGTACAAATCCTCTCTAAATTTTCCCTCTTTTACCATCGTCTCTAAATCACGATTTGTTGCAGCCACTAAACGGACATTGACTTTGATAGTTTTGCTTCCACCAACTCTTTCAAACTCTCGCTCTTGTAAAACACGAAGCAGTTTTACTTGCGCTGATGCTGAGATATCTCCTATCTCATCTAAAAAAAGTGTACCACCATCGGCAAGCTCAAATCTCCCTTTTCGTGTCTCTTTTGCATCTGTAAAAGCACCTTTTTCATGCCCAAACAGTTCACTCTCTAAGAGTGTATCGGTAATCGCTGCGCAATTTAGTTTTATAAATGCTCCATCTTTTCTCTTGCTTCTTTTATGAATCGCAGCAGCTACGAGTTCCTTCCCTGTTCCTGTTTCTCCTCGCACTAAGATAGTCACGTCACTACTTGCTATACGCTCAATAACGTTGTAAACCATCTTCATCTTAGGGCTCTCCCCTACTATATCCCCAAAGTTATGCACTTTAGAATCCCACTCCATTTTATAGTACTGTTTCAACTCGCTCAATCTCTCTTTTTCACTCTCAATGATACTATGAGAGTGCATTGCTTGGGCAAAAAGAGTGCTGATGATAGAGAGGATTCTTACCGTTTCATCAAAATCAATCTTTGTGTTTTTCATAAGATTTACCGCTAAAACCCCAACAATCTCATCCTCAGCAACCATAGGAACTGCGATATAAGAGATAGTTTCGTTGTTTTTATTGCCAGATTTGTTCAAAAACAAGATGTCATTGTGTATATTTTCTATAACAACAGGCTCTTTACTTTGCGCCGCAAGTCCAGTAGCACCCTCACCTAGTTTATATAAGGCTGCTATCTTTTGATGTTTTGTAAGGTTGATACATGAGTATATCCGCAGCATCTCATCTTCTTCAAGCTTATAAATCACACAATTTTCTAGACTTAAAGCTTTTTTGAGTGCGATGAGGGATTTTTCAAGAGCAGATACGATATCTCCTCTTGAACCTGAGATGAGATTTGCTATCTCATACAGTACACTTAGCTCTTGTTGTGATAGACAGGTACTACACTCTAACTTCATGGCAGACTCTTTGTTTTGGACTTTTAATATCAATATATCATAGTTTTTGATATTTTTTATACAGTTTTTTGAGTCTTTTTTAATCAATCAGATATTTTTTTACAGACTTCCTCTTTTGGGAGATTTTTAGCACCTGGTTGTATCCACCAAATCTCGCCATTACTTAACTCTACCTCTCCACCCCACTTCTCATCGCTATCAAACTCCATGGTTTTGATGGTCTCTTCCATATCTTTTTTTGCTATGTAAAAGTAGATTTCACCACCATTTTCTCTTAACATTACCTTTGCCATCTCTTTTCCTTTAGGTTAAATTTGTAAATCGCTTCTTAAAGTTGCTCATCAAAGTTCCATCTTCAAACCAAAGCTTGAAAAAGCCCTTTTTTATCTCGTTTATGAGGATAGATTTTTCGTATTTTTTGTTACTCTTTGGATAATCCTCTCTGCTATGCGCTCCTCTACTCTCTTTTCGTTTTTTCGCACTAAGCACCACAGCTTCAGCAACTTCAAGTGCATTTTTCAGTTCAAGTATAGAGATTAACTCTACATTGTTGACCCTATCTTTGATGGTACAATGAAGTGTACTAGCCTCTTTTCGCAAGTAAGATAGATAATCAAATGCCTTTTCTAAACCCTCTTTATCTCTGTATATACCCGCATGTTTAAACATCACATTTCCTAGGTTTATCCTCATAGCGTTGAAGTTTTTACTCGTATCATCTCTAAAGATATAATCCACTACATGTACATCTTTTGCAACGATGTTATAATCTATGGGTAAAAGCTCTTTATGCTCACTAAAGCTAAGAGCATTTTTTCCTGCAAGTTCCCCAAAAACAGCTGCTTCAAGCAAGGAGTTTCCTCCTAAACGATTTGCTCCATGAATCCCACTAGCCCCACACTCTCCACAAACAAAAAGTCCTTTTATAGCTGTACATGTACGCTTGTTTTCTATGCCTCCCATACTATAATGCGCCACTGGTTTTATGGGTAAAAGCTCTGTTGTTACATCAACTCCTGCTTGCATCAAAGCTGCTTTTTGCAAAGATGGAAGTTTTGTTTCTATATCTTTTTTACTTAAATGTCTTAAATCTATAAAAACCTTCTCTCCAGCTTCTATCTGCTTAGCAATCGCACGAGAGACCACATCACGAGTACCAAGCTCATCTACAAAACGCTCCCCTTTTGAGTTTACTAGATATCCTCCCTCTCCACGTGCTGCTTCACTGATGAGATAGCTTGTTTTGACTAGTCCAGTAGGATGAAACTGAACAAACTCCATATCCTTTAGGTTTAGCCCTGCTCTTAAGGCTATCGCGTGCATATCTCCTGTAAAATCCTGAGCATTTGTACTATATCCACGGTATATCCCAGCATACCCACCACCAGCTAAAACAACAGCTTTTGCAGGATATACCACAACAGAAGAGTCAAACCTTCTAAGCGCTACAACTCCGCTGACTTGATTTTCGAGTTTTGTTATGTTCATCACAAAAGTATTGACCACGAAGTTCACGCCCACGCTCTTTGCTTTTTTTATCAAAGCTGCTGTGATAGCCGAACCTGTTTTATCAGCCACGTAGCAAGTGCGCTTAACACTTCCCCCACCAAAACTTCTTTGGGCGATGTTTCCCTCTTCGTCTTTATCAAAATCCACACCATACTGAACTAGCTTTTCTATGACATAAGATGCTCTTTTGCACATATACTCGATTGATTTTTTATCTCCTAAGCCATAAGTTGCTTTATACGTATCTTCTATATGTTTTAAGATGCCTGATTTGTCGCCTCTTTCTAAAACTGCATTGATGCCCCCACTTGCAAGTGAAGAGTTTGATTTAAACAGATTTCCTTTGGTCAAAAGTGCTACTTTATTTGTCGCATTTTTTGCCTCTATGGCAGCCATAAGCCCAGCTATGCCCCCACCTACTACGATGATGTCATATATCATATTTACAACCTATAAAGCAGTTCATACTTTGCCCTTGAGACTGCCTTGATTTTTGAGATTTGTACATTTTGCTTTACATGTAAAGGAACAATTGAACCAAAAAGTGAACTGATGAGGCTAGGGGTGGAGCGAACAAACTGTAAAGCCAATTGGATATCTGTTTGAAGAGTCATACTCTCATCTAAAATCGCTCCAACCTCAGGTGAAAATGGTTTTTGAAAAAGTTTCATCTGCAAAAGTGAAGAAGAGCTGATAACTCCTATACCTAAGCGATGAGCTGCTTGTAAAAGTGTACAATTCTCTCCTGCTACGCTTTGTGTCTCTTGTGTATAGATACTTGTTTTTGCTATGTTAAATGGTGTTTGGATGTACTTAAAATGGTGATTTTCTCCACCTACTTTTTGAGCGATTTGGAGCAGTTTTTCTAAACTTATAAGCTCTCCTGTTTGGGAGTTAAAACCATTCCAAACTGCTACTCCATAAGCATGGAACAAACCCTCTTCCACTAGCTTCTCAAATCGTTGGAACACTTTTTCTATCTCTTTATAAAATGCACTCTCCCCAAGCCTTAAAAACTGCATCTCTGGGTTGTGTAAGAAGTAGATATCAAAGCTTTGTATGCCCATGTTTTCTAAACTTTTTTTACATGACCACTCTAAAAAATCAGGAGCCATACAGTGCTGGTCAAGCTCTATCTCCTCTTTTTTTGCTAAGTTTTTTTTGATGATATTCTCTTCAATCCACTCATAAGGATTTGCTGGGAAAGGGTACTCTAACTGGATAAAACCACCTTTGGAACAGATGATAAGCTCTTCTCGCTTTACCTCATCACCTAACTCTTTAAGTGCTATGCCTATCTCTTTTTCGCTCATGCCATAACGATAATTACTCGCTGTATCTATGAGATTTATGCCTGAGCGGATAGCCTCTTTGACACTCTCTATATAGTGAAAAATATAGTTTTCTTCTTTGTAAGGCTCAAGGTTATAAGTCCCAAGTCCAAGCTTTGAGAAGATAAGTTCGTTGTGACGAATATAAAAGTCTTTATAATGGGAAAATCTCTTCGCAAAAGAAAGCGTCCCTAAAGGCGTTGCAAAACTCATTTTTTGACACGTTTGAGAGTTTTGTGTACATAAAAAACGATACCCGTAAGGTAAACTATCATCGTGATAGCTAACGTAAAAAATAGATCCATGTGATACCCCTTTCGTTTTTATAAAAGTGGATATACAAGATGTGTTCCGTTATGCTTTGAAGCTTACATGTAAAAACAATCGATGCAAAAAACTGCCATTATATCGCTTCTGTATCTTTAATAATTAAGTAACCATTTAGTTAGAAAGATATACAATCCTCTCTAAAACTAATCAAACTTTTTTCAACAAATTGTTGATTATGGATAAGTTCACATTAGAGTTTAAAAGTGCTTATTCTTCAAGCAAATTTATTGATAAAATTTGCATAGTTTTTTCTTAAAATCTAAACCAAATAAAAACTCATTATAAGGGATTCGATATGAAATTAAGTTCGATTTTCAAAAGTACGCTTATAGCAACTCTACTTTTAAGTGGTGTTCTACAAGCTAAACCAGTTTATGTTGCAACTACGGCGATAGTTGAACATCCAGCACTCGATGCTGTAAGAGATGGTATCAAAAAATCGCTCAATGACAATGGTTATAGCGGTGATAATCTAAAATTTACCTATGAAAGTGCTCAAGGCAAACCAGATATCGCAGCGCAAATCGCACGCAAGATGGTTGGTGATAATCCAGATATCATCGTTGCTATCGCAACACCCTCTGCTCAAGCTGCAGTAACTGCTAGCTCTTCAATCCCTGTTGTCTTTTCAGCAGTGACAGATCCATTAGCAGCAAAACTTGTCCCAACTTTAGAAAAACCAGGCGGCAATGTTACAGGTTTATCAGATATGGCAAATCTTAAAGAACACCTTGAGTTGATCAAATCATTTATTCCAAACATAAAAACGCTTGGGATTCCTTACAATCCAGGCGAAGCAAACTCAGTATCAATGCTTGCTTCTATGAAAGTTGAAGCAGGTAAGATGGGGATTACGATCGTAGAAGCAGCAGCTCCAAAATCTTCAGATGTAATGATAGCAACTAAACAATTAGTCGGTAAAGTAGACGCTATCTACTGTCCGATAGACAACACTATCATCAGTGCTGTTGAATCTGTTGTAAAAGTCGGCATAGACGCTGGGATCCCAGTATTTGCAGGAGACACCGATACAGTTGCACGTGGTGCCGTTGCTGCTGTTGGTTATGACTATTTTGATTTGGGTCGCCAAACTGGAGATATCGTTGTTCGTATCTTAAAAGGTGAAAAACCTGGCAACATTGATGTAAAAATGGCAAAAGGTACTAATCTATATGTCAACCCAAAAATGGCTGCTATGATGGGAACTAAAGTGCCACAAGAAGTACTCGCACGTGCTACTAAAATCATCAAATAAGGAAGAGATAAAAATTGTCACTTTATGCATTTTTAGGAACATTGGAGATAGGCTTTATCTATGGATTGGTCGCTATGGGAGTTTATCTTACATTTCGGATTTTAGACTTTCCAGACCTTACAGTTGATGGAAGCTTTACCTTAGGTGCAGCGGTCACAGCGACTTTGATTGTTATGGGAATTAATCCATATCTATCTACACTCCTAGGAGCGAGTGCTGCGGCGTGTGCTGGGTTAGTAACGGCATGGTTAAATCTTCGCTTTAATATTTTGCATCTTTTAGCTAGTATCTTAACTATGACAGCCCTTTATACTATCAACTTACGAGTTATGGGTAAACCAAATGTCGCTCTCATCATGGAGCCAACCATGTTGACTCCATTTTTGAACTTGGGCATACCCGCTATGTACATGAAGGTTATATTTGTAGCTGTTTGTGCCATTATCGGTGGTTTGTTGGTAGCTTGGTTTTTATATACTCAGTACGGCTTAGCGATGCGTGCTGTTGGCTCAAACAAGCGAATGGCTCAAGCAAATGGTATCGTAGTGAACGAAAAAGTATATGTAGGACTTGCACTATCTAATGGTCTAGTTGGACTTGCTGGAGCTTTGTTTGCTCAAACCAATGGTTTTGCTGATTCAACGATGGGGATAGGAACTATTGTTGTGGGATTAGCGGCTGTTATCGTTGGAGAGTCGCTGTTTGCTACTCGTTCGATGTTGGTCATTGTAATGAGCTGCATACTTGGGTCTATTTTATACCGTATTGCAGTCTCTATGGCACTCAATACCGACTTTTTAGGCTTCCAAGCATCTGACGTGAATCTTCTCACAGCAGTACTCGTTGCTCTAGCTCTAGTCTTTCCAAAACTGCGTAGTGAATACAAAGCCAAAAAAGCAAGAGGACAAGAGATATGATCCGTTGTGACAATTTACATGTAACCTTCAATCATGGCTTACCAACTGAGAAATTAGCACTAAGAGGGATTGACCTCACTATCCCGACAGGGCAGTTTGTCACCGTCATTGGCTCAAATGGTGCTGGTAAATCCACACTGCTTAACACTATCGCTGGCGATATTGAGACAACTCGTGGTCGTATATTTTTTGGGGATAGAGATGTAACAAACTTGCCCGCAACTGGTCGAACTAAAGACATAGCACGGGTATTTCAAGATCCACTTGCTGGTACTTGTGGGAATCTCACCGTAGAAGAAAACATGGCACTAGCCTATGGTCGTGGACAGCGAGGCACTTTAGCATTTGCTCTTAATAACAAGTTGCGAAAAGTTTTTAAAGAACAGCTAAGTCGTCTAAATCTTGGTCTTGAAGATAGATTAGATGCGCAGATGGGACTCCTCTCTGGAGGACAACGCCAATCTGTAAGTTTACTCATGTCAGCATTGCAACCAAGTAGTATTTTGCTACTAGATGAGCATACCGCTGCACTTGATCCAAAAACAGCAGCACTCATCATGGATATCTCCTCACAAATTATCGAAGAGAAAAAACTCACTGTGATGATGGTAACACACTCCATGCGACAAGCACTAGACCACGGATCTCGCACTATCATGTTACACGAGGGAAAAATTATCTTTGATTTAGAGGGAGTTGAACGCTCAAAATATGAAGTAAAAGATTTATTGAATCTATTTGCTCACTCACGTAATGATGGCGAAGAACTGGATGATGATAAACTACTCTTAGATAGCTAATCCACATACTCAAACCCTGATAGCCAATGTCAGGGTTTTAAAGTATTTTCTATGTTTTTGGTCTTACATGTAAAAAAATAAATATGGGTAATTTTTTGAGTTTTTTACCCATATAATCAAAATGTGGGTAAAAAATAGCTTTACATGTAAAAACTTTCTATAAAGCCTATTCTTGTTCAATAATATTCAAAAGCTTTTCAATATTTTTATCCAAAAATGTTTTTACTGGCAAAACCGTTTTTGGAAATAAAACCTTAAAGTTATCATTGTAATATTTTTTGATATTTTCTAAAAATCCATAATCATTTGCTATTTTGATAAGCTCAAATTCGTCTTGCTGTAAACTCAAAATGTCTTTTTTTCGCATAAACTCTATCAAATTATTTGCATAATTTGCACTTAAAACATATTTATACTTTTTTTGATGCAAATCTAAAATCAAACTCCTACGTTTCTCGTATTCTAAAATATTTTCTAAAAATACTGTTGCATTGCTAATAAAGTCTTTGTTAATAAACTTCAATGTTTCAAATAGCATATCAAAAATATTATTTTCAGAAATGATTTGATAATTGTACATTTTAAAATACGTGTTAATATGCCTAATACAAAAGTTTTAAACTTTTCGGCTTCTTTAATACTATCTTCTGTAAAAGGAACGAACTGTAACCATCCCTAAAAAATAGA
>DLUF01000059.1 GCA_002742765.1 Sulfurospirillum sp. UBA12182
TTAGAAGAGATAGGCATAGATGTTAAAAAGTATCCTATAGGCGTGATGATAGTCAATGGTCGTCATGTCGATACAGACTTTTGTTTAAAAGACGCGGATACTCTTTCAGTTTTTCCTAAAGTAGGGGGAGGTTAATCCTCCCTTGCTTTTTTAGCACCCAAAATAAGTCTATATGAACCAGGAGTACCAGGTGGTACAAAGGCGATTCTATCACCGTTTTTTAGGAGTGTTTCTTTGGGGTGAACTTTCCCATTGATAAATACAAACTCAACATCAGTATCAGTCAGATTATATTTTCTCATAAGCATTTTAGGAGTAGTATCTTCTGGGATATTTAGTTTTGCATTGAGGTAGGGAATATTTTGTTTTTTTAGTTTTTCTCTTACGAAGTTAAAAGCATTAAAAGTAATCTCAATCATAAAAACTCCTTTTGTATTATGATAGCATACAAGGATAGCAAAATGAATGAAAAAATCGAAAAATTTCTCATAGAAAACTCTCAAGATGGTTTTGTATCTATGCTTACATGTAAAGAGTGTATGAAGCAATTTTCACTCAACTTACCAAGTGTAGAAAAAAAAGCATTTGAGTTAGGAATCTCTCCTTTACGCTACAAAAGAAATCAAACTTCCATTAGTGTAGAAAACCAATTCAAACTTTTTAATGCTCACGTTGCCATCATAGGTTGTGGTGGATTAGGAGGGCATATAGCTGAAAATCTAGCACGATTAGGAGTTGGGAATCTTCGTTTATTTGATTTTGATGTTTTTGAAGAACACAATTTAAACCGTCAAAATTTTTCTCATTTTGGAGTTCTTGGAAAAGAGAAAGCTTTGGTTGTTAAAGAGGGTTGCGAGAGAATCAATCCAGCTTTACATGTAAAAGCTTTTGTTCAAAAATTTGATGTTCAAAAAGACTTTGGCTTGATAGAAGATTGTGATGTGATTATCGATGCTCTTGATGACCCACAAATCAAACTAGAACTTAGCTTTACATGTAAAGATAAAAAGAAGGATTTTATACATGGAGCAATCGCTGGTTTTAACACACAACACGCTAGTTGCATAAGCTTAGAACATCTGTATAAAAACGGAAGCAAAGGGATAGAAACAAGTGTTGGTAATCCAGCTTTTACAGTCTCTTTTGCAGCATCTTTACAAAGCTTAGAGTGTGTGAAACTCATTTTGGGGCTCAAAGAGAATTTAGAAGGGAAAATCCTTCTTTGTAATTTGTTAGAAAATGAGTTTATTCTTCTTGATAATTAGAGGTTGTATTGGACTGATTTGTATGTTCTATCAAATCTAAAAGTGATGAGGTTTTCTAAGATACCAAAGAGAATCATAAAAGTTATAAAACTGCTTCCACCATAACTAAAAAAAGGTAGAGGGACTCCTACAACAGGAGCAAAACCTATGGTCATAGAGATGTTAACCCCCATATACACAAACACTAAAAGTCCTATGGCAGTAGTGATGACTTGACCGAAGTAATCTTTATGAAATTTGATGTTGAGCGTTATGAGGTGCACTATCAAAAGAGCATAAGTGCTAATGAGTATCAAAGCGCCCCAAAATCCAAATCTCTCAACATAATAAGCGAAGATAAAATCACTCGTGGCGATGGGTAAAAATTTAAAATGAGTCTGTGTTGCGTCAACTTTGTCTTTACCATCAAGTCCACCGCTACCAATTGCTATGATGGATTGTTTGACGTGATAGCTAGGTTTTTCTGAGACAAAATCTAAAATTCTTTTTTTTTGGTAGTCGTGTAGTGAATTGTACAAAAACGGGCCACTTATACCGATGCCAATCGCTAAAATAATCCAGATTTTTTTATTGACCCCGATAACAAAAAGAGTGACATAACCAACTATAAGTAGTACCATAGCAGTTCCCAAATCAGGCTCTTTTGCTATGAGAAAAAAAGGTAAAAGTATGTAAAAACTGAGTTTAAAAAAATCTTTCCAACCATAACCTTCAGTATCTGGAGGATTGTGTTTGATGAGATACGCTAACATAAGGATAAAGGCTGGTTTAAGTATCTCTGAGGGTTGGATAGTAAAGTGAACAAAAGGGATTTCGAGCCATCTTTTTGCACCTAGTTTAGAAATTCCAAAAAATTCTACACTTACAAGAAGAGCAACGCTTACCCAGTAAAAAAAAGGGATAAACCACTCAAGCTTACGAATGGGCATAAGAAAAAAGAAGAGGAAAGTTGCAAATCCAACAGTAAAATAGACTATCTGTTTGTTAGCAAGAATAGAATTTGCTTCCGAGACAAGATAGAAGGATAAAGCAACAATAGGAATAACCAACATAGGAATTAAAAAATCAAAATGTGTTAAGATACGCCTATCGATTTGTAACAAGCCAAAATTCCTCATAAAGTTTTTGCAAGTATAACAAAATTAGGGAGAATAATGAAGATTAAAAATGATGAGGCTGGACGTTTAGATGCTATTTTGAGTAAACATCTTCAAGAACCAAGAAATCAAGTGGAAAAACTGATAAAAAACATCGGAGTTTTAGTAGATGGCGCCTTGGTAAAAAAGGGTAGCAAAAAGCTTGAAGGAGATGAAGTTATCGAATATGAGTTTGTGAAAGCCCAAAAGGCCAAAGAGAGCTATGAAGTGGATTTTGAGGTCGAGATTTTATATGAAGATGAGCATCTTTTAGTGGTGAATAAACCTCCATTTCTAACAGTACACCCAGCCCCTAGTGTTAAAGAGGTAACACTTGTTGATTGGCTTATAAAAAAAGGAGTTTCTCTCTCAACAATTAGTGGTGAAGAGAGGCATGGAATCGTCCATAGAATTGATAAAGAAACAAGCGGAGCTTTGGTTGTTGCAAAAAGCAATGAAGCACATTTAAAACTAAGTACGCAGTTAGAAGATAAAAGTATGGGAAGATATTATTTGGCTTTAGTTGATTTGCCTTTAAAGCAAGATGAAATCGTAGAAAAACCTATCGGAAGAAATGCGAGCAATAGACTAAAAATGGCAGTTGTTGCAACTGGAAGATATGCAAAAAGTGCTTTTTCAAAACTCTGTTTATCTAAAGATGAAAAAGCAGAGCTATTAAGTGTAAAGCTCTTTACTGGGAGAACGCATCAGATAAGAGTACATTTAAATTCACTTTCTCGCCATATACTAGGCGATAGTTTATACGGTTTTAAGAGCCAAAATAGTAAAATATCTAGGGTTATGTTACATGCATATATAATCTACTTTCAACATCCTATAACAGGAAAGAAAATGCAAGTAACAGCACCTTTGTTTGAAGACTTTAAAGAGATACTCGAAAAACATTTTCAAAAGGATTGTATAGATGAAAAACTTAATGAAAATTTTATCATTAGCCATTTTAATTCTTTTTGTTAGTGGATGTCAAAATTCACCAACACCACCAGCTAAGCCAGTTGTAGATGAAACTTTACCAGTTTTAAAAGATATTAAATTTTTAAGTGAGATTACAGAGATTGGTTTTGAGTGGCAACCTAGTTATGATGAGAGAGTTGATGGATATTATGTCTATCGCTCAAATCCAAAAAATCCAAATGGCAAGTTAGAAAGGATTGCAACTTTAGAGGATAAATATATCTCACACTATGTTGATACAAAACTAACTCCTGAAACGCTATATCATTATAGGTTTTCAACTTTTTCTAAAGAAAAAAGAGAGTCAATTCCAAGCGATGTTGTAAGTGCTACAACAAAACCACTTATAGAATCAGTAACCTTTTTAAAGGCTATTGCAGGTTTACCACATAGAGTAAAATTGATTTGGCGTCCACATCCTTTTGATAGAGTTGAGAGTTATGTTATCCAAAGAAGTGAGTTTAGCTCTACAAAATGGGAAGAGTTAGCAGTAGTAAATGGTAGGTTAAATGTAGAATATATCGATGGTGGCTTAAAAGACAATCATGTTTATAAATATAGAGTTTTGGTAAAAACATATGATGGTTTAGTTTCAAAACCAAGCGAGATAGTCGAAGCTGGAACGAAACCACTGCCTAATCCTATCGAAAATTTGCAAGCATCAACAACGCTACCAAAGAAGATAGCACTTACTTGGAATCCTTCTGTTCAAAAAGATTTTTCTTATTATAAAGTTTATAGAGCGCTAAATCCTCTGTTATTTTACTCTTATAGAGCAAAAACAGTAGAGCCAAGGTTTGATGATTTGGTAGATGAAAATGGAAAAGTTTATTACTATAAAGTTACAGCTGTTGATAAAGATGGTTTAGAGTCTTATAAACAAGATACGGCTGTTGCGGGTTCAACTTTAGGTATACCAAAAGAGGTTGTTGTCCTCTCCGCAAATCATGATGGAAGAAGCATTAACATAGTATGGGATAGTGAGGATAACAGAGCAGTCAAATACAACCTAATTAAAAGTTTTAATTCACAAAAACAAGTCATCACAGGTATAAATGTTAAAAATTATACAGACAAAGATGTAATCCCTGGTGTTGAGTACAAGTACAATATCGTAGCAGTTGACGAGTATGGTCTGGCTTCTAATCCAACTGATGATGTTATCGTTATAATTCCAAAGGAGCAGTAGTCTTAATGCCAAATTTTCATGCTAAAGAGGTCGTTGTCCCAAAATTACCAGCATTTTATGGGGAAACAACTTTTCATTTTAAAGCGACTGCTGCACGAGGAGAAGAGCTAATCTTTGTTACATGTAAAAACGAAGATTTTCTTCTTAAAATTCAAAAGCATAAAGATTCTTATCTTCTAAAAGGAGATAAGATTTCTCGTCCTACCCAAGTTTCTATCTTGCAAAAAGCTTTAAGAGATTTAAGAGATTTGTGTAGTATTCAAGCTTATAACTCCAATATAGATATTTTTAAAGACAGAAGAGTTGAAATATCACCTTATCTGAAAAAAATAGAGTATTTTGCAAATGAGTTTGAAGAAAAAAGAGATATCCTAATCGAAATAGGCTTTGGAAGTGGAAGACATCTACTTTATCAAGCAAAGAAAAATCCAAATAGTCTCATAGTAGGAATTGAAATCCATAAACCCTCTATCGAGCAAGTTTTAAAGCAATGTGAATTACAAAATATAAGCAATGTTTTGATTTTAGATTATGATGCAAGAGTTTTCTTAGAATTTCTTCCTTCCAACAGTGCTAAACAAATTTTTGTTCATTTCCCTGTTCCTTGGGATAAAAAACCCCATCGAAGAGTTATGAGTGAAAGGTTTATAAATGAAGCAAAGAGAGTTTTGCAACCACAAGGTACTTTAGAGTTAAGAACAGATAGTGACAACTACTTTGAGTACTCTTTCTTTGAGATGATGAAACAAAAAAAGATAGAGGTTAGAGTCAATAAAAATCGAGATTTAGAAATCAGTAGCAAATACGAAGATAGATGGAAAAGGCAAGAAAAAAACATCTATGATATAACCATGTATAACTTTGAGGACTCGCCAAGTATAGCAAAGATAGAAAAGCTAAGATTTGAAAATCCAGTTGATTTTCGTTTGCTTAGAGAAAAATTTGAAAAGAAAGTTATCAGAGGAGTAGACTTTTTTGCGCACTTTGAAGAGATATTTGAAATTGATGCACAAAGTGGATTTTTAAGAGTCTCTTTTGGTGGTGGAGAGAGAAATGAACATAACTATATCTATATTACCCCTTCTTCGACTGCATATTTTCCTGATAATGTTTTAGCTACAAAAGATAATGTAAATGCACACAAACTAATAGAAGAGATACTACATGGAACATGTCATTAATGCAAACAAGATAACGATAGGCTATGGGAAAGATGAACCAGTTATTACTGAAGTTGATATGGCTATTAAGCCCCATGAATTTGTTTTTATCACAGGAAAAAGTGGTAGTGGTAAATCTACAATCTTAAAGTCTCTTTATGGAGAACTCTCTCCGTTTAGCGGAAGTTTAAATGTGTGTGGGGTCGATATCAAAAATATCTCGACATCAAACCTAAATCTTTTAAGAAGATATCTAGGTATAGTTTTCCAAGATTATCGCTTGATTAATGAGTGGAGTGTTGAAAAAAATGTGATGCTACCACTTATGATAGGTGGATTTTCTAAAGGAGTGAGCTTAAAACAAGCTCATAAACTCTTAAAACATGTGAATCTTTTACATAAAGCGGATAAATATCCGATGGAACTCAGTGGTGGAGAGCAACAAAGAGTTGCTATGGCAAGAGCATTGGCTCATAATCCAGTGATGATTTTAGCAGATGAGCCGACAGGAAATCTTGATGAATACTCAAGTGAGCTTATCTGGGATTTACTTAAAAATGCAAGAGATCATCTAGGAACGACCGTAGTGGTTGTAACGCATCATATCCCACCGACTTTGGGGATTGATTATAAACACTACTTTTTGGAAAGTGGGGTACTTTATGAAGTCTCTTAAAAATCACATCTCCGTTATCATTCCTCTTTTTGTACTTCTTTTTTCCATTCAATTTACTTTTTCTATCAAAAATATCGTAGAAGGGTATGAGCTGAAACTTATCGAAGAGTATTCTATCGTTATCGTTTCACAAAAACCCTTAGAAGAGAGTGTGATTAAAAATAAGGTAGCAGGAGTGAGGAGTTTGACTCCAATTAGTTCAAAAAATATCTTAGATAGACTCAAAAAAGATTTATCCTCTCAAAATTTAGCTTTATTAAAAGTCTCTTTACCAAATTTTTACTCTGTAAAACTAGATAGACTCCCTAGTGAAGAAGAGTTAGAAAGAATTACTAAAAACTTTAAAAGTATAAACTCTATAACGAAGGTAGAAACTTTTGTAAAAACACATACAAAAGTTTATAAGATGTTTCATTTTATTCAAGTTTTGTCTTATATGTTTGCAGGTTTAATATTGATTATCTCTGTACTTTTGATTTTTAAACAGATGAAAATCTGGTTACTCGAACATCAAGAGAGAATGTCTATTATGACACTTTTTGGAGCACCTTTTTGGATGAAAAGCATTTTTTTATATAAGTTAGGACTTATTGATTCATTTATAAGTTCTCTTTTGGTGAGCCTTCTTTTTTGGTATGTTCCAAAAAGAGATGATTTTGTAAATTTTTTACATTCACTAGGAGTAGAAGTGTATAGCTTTGAAATTTTTAAAGATACTTTGACACTTCTTGGCATATCAGTAGTTTTCTCTCTTTTTATTGTGACACTAGTTATCTCAAAGCTGAATAACAGATGAAAAAGACTTTTTTATACTTTGCTTTGTCTGGTTTTTTGTTTGCCAATGTAGATACACAAATAGCAAAAAACCAAGATATTCTCCGACAAAAAAGTCAGATTGAAAGAAGTATTGCAAGAAAACTAAATGAAGTAGCAAAAGAGATTTTAGATGAACAAGCAGAGTTAGAGAAGATTACTGAGGAGATAGAGAGATTAAGTATAAGCATAGAGAAAAATAAAAACCTGATCAAAGATAAAGAGGAAAATTTAGAGGATTTAACCCAGCAAAATACAAAACTTATAAACTCCAGAAAAGAGTTAGAGGAAAAAATCGTCAAAATTATCGCACAAGATTTTTCATTTTATCTTATCTCTGATAAAGATTATTTAGATAGTGAAGATAGTATTTTAGTCGAAGAAGTTTTAGAAAAGATGGATGTTATCATGCGTAAAGAGTTTGCGAAACTCTCAAGAGAGTATAAGAGTATTAACTCCAAGATAGATACGCAAGCTAGTCAAATAGAGGATTTAAAAAAATCCATCGAAGAGTTAAAAGATGAAAAAGTTCAAAAATCTTCCTTGAAAAAAAGACAAGAAAACATTATCGCAACGCTAGATAAGAAAAAAAGAGAGTACAAACAACAGTTAGAGAGAATCGAAGAAGAGAGGCAAGCACTTAGAAAAACTTTGGAACAGTTAAAGATAGTTAAAGAGCAAGAAGCTGAAGAAAAAAGACGCCAAGAAGAGATGCAAAGAGCCTTAAAAGAGCAAAATGTAGGGGATAAAGTTACTGTAAGGCAGATAGGCTCTTCTTATCAAGGGAGTCAGTACAAAAAGTACCATGGCTCAAAAACGATAGCTCCATTAGAAGATTTTACAGTCAAGAGAAAATTTGGAAATTATATAGATCCGATTTATAAAATCAAGATTTTCAATGAATCAGTTATATTAAGTTCCAATGTTCCCAATGCAAAAGTTCAAAATGTTTTAGATGGAAAAGTTATCTATGCAAAAGATACAGCTGTTTTAGAAAAAGTTGTCATCGTAGAAAATAGCTATGGAATCCATACGATTTATGCACATCTTTCTAAGATAGCACCGACTATAAAAGTAGGTGAAAAGATAAGAAAAGGATATGTTATAGGTAGGGTAGAGCAAGATTTAACATTTGAAGTTACTCAAAAGAATTATCATATAGATCCTTTAGAACTCATAACTGTTAAATAAGCTTTTTAGGTCTTTTATTGTAAAATACGCAAATTTTTTGGTTGCACAGAGGAAAAAGATATGAAGAAGAAGAGAGTTTTAGTTAAATTTTCGGGAGAAGCGCTTGCTGGCAATAATGGATTTGGGATTGATACTTCGATTCTAAAATTTATAGCAGGTGAGATTAAAGCCCTTATAAAAAATGATATAGAAGTTGGCATTGTTATAGGTGGTGGAAATATTATTAGAGGGGTTAGTGCAGCTAAAGATGGAATCATCAAACGTACGAGTGGGGATTATATGGGGATGCTTTCAACCGTGATAAACTCTGTTGCGATGCAAGAAGCCCTTGAACATGTTGGGATGGATGTACGAGTACAAAGTGCTATCAAAATGGAAGCTATCTGTGAAACATTTATCGTACGCCGTGCACAAAGACACCTTGAAAAAGGAAGAATTGTGATTTTTGCAGCAGGAACTGGTAATCCATTTTTTACAACAGATACCGCTGCGACATTAAGAGCGATTGAAATCGGTGCAGATATGATTATCAAAGCAACAAAAGTTGATGGGGTATATGATAAAGACCCTAAACAATTTCTTGACGCACAAAAGATAAATGAACTCTCATATGATATGGCGATGGCTGATAGTATCAAAGTTATGGATGATACCTCTATCGCATTAGCAAAAGATAACAATTTACCGATAGTAGTATGTAATATGTTTATACAAAACAACTTACTAAATATCGTAAATGGTGATTATACTACTTGTTCAGTAGTAAAGAAGAAAGATTAAGTAAGTTCTAGGCGTAAGCCTAGCTTTCTCGAAGAGAGTGATTTGCTAACGCAAACCGCTTCGCTTCACAAGAGTGAGATGAATTTGAGAGTGGCTTTGCCACTTTCAAAGAAGACAGTTAAAGTAAGTTCTAGGCGTAAGCCTAA
The DNA here is from genome assembly GCA_002742765.1 of Sulfurospirillum sp. UBA12182. Lineage (GTDB taxonomy): Bacteria > Campylobacterota > Campylobacteria > Campylobacterales > Sulfurospirillaceae > UBA6810. Next base: position 9,332 of record DLUF01000059.1, read on the forward strand.
GCTTCAGTGAGATGAATTTGAGAGTGGCTTTGCCACTTTCAAAGAAGACAGTTAAATAAAAAAGGAAAAAACATGAGAACAGAACAAATAGCAGCAGAAGCTTTAAAAGCAGTAAATGATGATAGATATAAACTCTCTTTGCTTGTAGCAAAAAGAGCAGAACAGCTTTCAAATGGTGCAGAACCAGTTATCAAAGCGGATAAAGCAAAAGAGAAATTTACAGATATCGCTCTCAAAGAGATAGCATCTGGCAAAATTACTATGGATTACATTAGCGAAAACTAACTAGGATATACATTGGAACAAGTAATTGAGCAGATAAAATCGTGTAGAACTGTTGAATGCGCGGTTGCTATGCTCAAAAGCTATGGCGACACTCATAACATTCAAAAAGCGATTGATTTTACTGTTAAAAAACATGAAGGGCAGTTAAGAAAAAGTGGTGAAGCTTACGCTATCCATCCTATTTTAGTCTCTGCTATCGTAGCGCACTTAGGTGGGGATGAAGATATGATAGTAGCTGGACTTTTGCATGATGTCATAGAAGATACTTGTTGTAATATTCATGAAGTCACAAAAGAATTTAATCCTGAAGTAGCTACTTTAGTAGAAGGTTTAACAAAAATCATGGAGATTAGAGATGTGGAATTGGTTCCATCTCACTCCAATGAAAAGATGATATCCTCAGCTCTTACATTCCGTAAAATGCTTTTAGCCTCGATAAGCGATGTTCGAGTTTTAGTTATCAAACTTTGTGATAGATTGCACAATATGATTACCCTTCAAGCTCTCTCAGAAGCGAAACAAAAGAGAATAAGTGAAGAGACTATGGTTGTGTATGCCCCTATCGCTCATAGATTGGGTATCTCTTCTATAAAAAATCTATTAGAAGATTATAGCTTTTTTTATCTCTTACCTGGTGAGTATAAAAAAATCGATGATTATATGAATGAGCATAAACAACAATTACAGTTAAGGTTAAACCATTTTATCTCTAAAACAAAAACTTTAATGCTCAAAGAAGGTTTTGGTGAGGGAGACTTTGAGATTGAAAAAAGGGTAAAACACTACTACTCTGTATATCTAAAAATGCAAAGAAAAGGGATTTCTATCGAAGAAGTTCTTGATCTTTTAGCTATTAGAATTATCGTGAAAAAAACGATTGATTGTTATAAAGTTTTGGGGATTTTACATCAAAATTTTAATCCTTTGATTTCAAGATTTAAAGATTACATCGCAATACCAAAAGAAAATGGCTATCAAACTATCCATACGACAGTTTTTGATAACAAATCAATCATCGAATCACAAATCAGAACATTTGATATGCATAAAACAGCAGAGTATGGAGTTGCTGCTCATTGGAAGTATAAATCGGGTGGATTAAATCCAAAATTAGAATGGCTAAATGATTTAAAAAGCCAAAATGATGAGATCGAAAACATCGAAGAGTTTTATGAGATAGCAAAAGACAACCTTTATAGTGAAGATATCGCTGTTTTTTCTCCAAAGGGAGATATCTTCACACTTCCTCGTGGAGCGACAGTTTTGGATTTTGCATATGAGGTTCATACTGAGGTTGGAATATATGCCAAAGAGGCATATGTCAACAAGCAAAAAGTACCTTTATTAACTGAGCTTAAAAGTGGAGATATTATCCGTATTATCACTTCACAAGAGCCAAAATTTAGATGTAGCTGGATAAACAGCGTTAAAACAGGAAAAGCAAGAAATGCAATAGCAAGTAATTGTAGAGCTAAAATGAAAGAGATAAATCACAAAGTGGCGATTGATATCTTAGTTTCTGTATTTAATGTTCGTGAAGCAAAACTTTTACGATGGCTCAAAAAAGAGAATTTAGATGCAAAAGTTTATAAAGCAGCCACTGATTCGATTTATCTACAAGATGTTGTAAATGCGCTGAAAAAGTATCCAACAAGTGATAGAGTGCTATTTCCACTGCTTAAGATTGATAGATATAAAATCAAAAAACAAAAATTTGATAACATAGTTATCTATTCAAATCAAAATATTTCTGACGTTTTATTTGATTATTGTTGTCATCCTAAACGAGGTGATGATATCATCGGTTTTAAAAAAGGTAATGAAGTAACAGTCCATCACAAACTATGTGAAAGGGCAGCTGTGTTGATGGAACAAAAAGAGCAGATGGTTTTTGTCAAATGGACAAGAGAAGCTCCTGATCGTTACAAATTAATCGTAAGTTTGGAAAACAAAAGAGGTTCTTTAGCGGGATTTTTGTCATATTTGGCTAAAATGCAAGTAAATCTGATAACCATAGAACTTGGAAAATCTGAAGAAGGTAATGCTGATTATTTTGAGATGATTATAGAATTACCAGATAAAGATATGAATTCTGCTAGAGAAAAATTAAGAGCAAAATATAGAGTTATAGAGTTTGTTTCTGCAAACGATGTATATAAATAAGGACGAAGAATTGGTAAAAGAAGCATTAAGAGAATTAGAAAGAGGCGTTGCTGAGATAATTGATAAAGAACGGATTGAAACTCTTTTTAAAAACTATTTTGAAAAAGGTGAAAACTTTTATGTAAAAGCTGGATTTGATCCAACTGCTCCAGATTTGCATTTAGGTCATACTGTTTTATTACAAAAGATGGCTACTTTACAAAAGTATGGAGCAATTGTACAGTTTCTCATAGGTGATTTTACGGGAATGATAGGGGATCCTACTGGTAAGAATGAGACGAGAAAAAAACTAGATAGGCAAACCGTTTTAAAAAATGCTCAAAGCTATAAAGACCAAGTTTTCAAGATTTTAGATCCTAACAAAACAGTTGTGATGTTTAACTCTGAGTGGTTAGAAAAACTAGGTGCTGCTGGAATGGTCGAGTTGACAACAACCTTTAGTGTGGCTCGTATGTTAGAGCGTGAAGATTTTGAAAAAAGATACAAATCCCAAACTCCTATCTCTATCAGTGAGTTTTTATATCCTCTTTTACAAGGTTATGATAGTGTAGCGATGAAATGTGATATAGAGATGGGTGGAACTGACCAAAAATTCAATCTCTTGATGGGAAGACAACTGCAAAGAGTTTATAATGTAGGAAAAGAACAAGCCGTTGTGATGATGCCACTTCTTGAAGGACTTGATGGTGTCAACAAAATGAGTAAATCTTTGGGAAATTATATAGGTGTCACAGATGAGCCATCAGATATGTTTGGGAAAATGCTTAGTATCTCTGATGAACTTATGTGGAGATATTATGAACTTTTAAGTACAAAAAGTTTAGAAGAGATAGCTACTTTAAAAGAAAAAGTTTCCAAAGGAGAGCTTCATCCAAAAGTAGTAAAAGAGGATTTAGCGCAAGAGATAGTTGCAAGATATTATGACCAAAGTGTTGCTAAAAGTGCAAGAGAAGAGTTTAACAACGTTCATAAAAACAATGAATTACCTTCTAATATAGATGAATTTGAAATCTCTGGAGCTGTTTGGGTTGCGAAAGCTCTTGTTGATTGTGGTTTAGAAGAATCAACTTCACAAGCAAGACGTGATATAAAACAAGGTGCCGTTAAGTTAAATCAAGAAAAAGTTGAGAATGAACAATTACAATTAGAACAAGGTGATTACATACTTCAAGTTGGAAAAAGAAAGTTTGCAAAATTAAAGGTTGTATAATGGCATATGAAGCACTCAAAATAGGGAAATATACGATTGAGATTCCTATTGTTCAAGGCGGAATGGGACTTGGGATTAGCTGGTCTAATCTGGCAGGAAGTGTAAGTAAAGAGGGTGCTTTAGGTGTTTTAAGTGCTGTTGGAACAGGGTATTATCAAAATAGTAAATATAGTAAAAAAGATATCAATACCCGTCCTTTTGATACCCAAAATTTCTACTCGAGTGATGCTTTTCACGCATTAGTGAAAGATACGAGAAAGATTTGTGGGGATAAACCAATAGCTGTTAATATCTTATATGCTATTAATGATTATGAAAAAGTTATCAAAGATGCGTGTGAAGCAGGAGTGAACATCATCATCACAGGTGCTGGTTTACCTACAAATATGCCAGAATTTACTGCTGATTTTCCAGATATCGCACTTGTTCCTATCGTCTCTTCAGCAAAAGCTTTAAAAATCATCTGTAAACGATGGAAACAACGCTATGACAGACTACCTGATGCTGTTATCGTTGAAGGGCCAAAGAGTGGAGGTCATCAGGGATTTACCTATGAGCAGTGTTTTAAAGAGGAGTATCAACTTGAAAATCTGATTGCTCCTATAAAAGAAGAGATAAAACTCTGGGGCGATTTTCCTCTCATAGCTGCTGGAGGAGTTTGGGATAAGAATGATATAGAGAAGATGTTTGAACTTGGCGCAAACGGTGTTCAGATGGGAACAAGGTTTATAGGAACACATGAGTGTGATGCAAGTGAAGAGTTTAAGCAAGTGCTTCTTGATTCAAAAGAAGAGGATATAAAACTGTTTAAATCACCAGTAGGTTATCCAGCTCGTGGAGTTAGAACAGAGTTGATTGCATTGGTTGAGAAAAAAGAGGGGCCTGCTATCCGCTGTATTAGTAACTGTGTAGCTCCTTGTCACAGAGGTCAAGAAGCAAAGGCTGTTGGATATTGTATCGCTGATAGATTAGCAGATGCTTATCATGGGAAACGAGAAACTGGACTCTTTTTCACAGGTTCAAACGGTTATAAACTGCAAGAGATTATTAGTGTAAAGGAATTACTCAATAAGTTGGTTAATGGCGAAGATAGCTAGAGAAATATTTTTACTATTTTTTACATGTAGCCTTCTTTTTGGGTCTACTGATTATCTAAAAGAGTTACAAGAGTATGATAAGGCGATTGTGACTGCAAACCAAGATGAACTTTTGCGGGTACATCATAGTCTTAAAAGTATCTATATCCATTCGATAGTAACACACGATGATGTTCTTAAAAAAGAGGTTTTACAAAGGCTTGTTCAAAGCTCCAAAGAGTTAAATTTTGACAAAGAACATTATGAAAAAGAGTTAGAAACCCTTTTAAAAGTAGAAAAAAAATCTCCTATCCCTAAAAAAGAGCAAAAAAAAGAAGAGAGAACTCTAGTCCCTAAAGAAGAAAAAACAGAGCCTATAAAAAAGGTGCAAAACTCCTCTTCTAGTACCTCAAATCTTTTGCAGCATCTTCTTTTAAAAGAGGATATGCTCTATTTAGAATTTGATAAAGCACTAGAAACAAAAGAGATAAAATACTTTGTTTTAAAATCAAAAACAAGCCTCAAAGAAGTTTATGATATCAAAGGGCAGTTACCCAGAAAATATGACTTTAAAGCTCCTAATGGTTTAAAAAAGCTAAGGCTTGCTCAATTTGATAAAGATACCATAAGAGTTGTTTTAGAGAGAGAAAACCCTCTGGAAAAGTCCTCCAAAAAAATTTCAGATAAGCAGATTAGGATATATTTTAATGCTTCAAAAGAGGAGAAAAAAGTATCTGATGATGTGGTGAAACCAAAACTTTATACACAAATTAAATCACAAAAAACCATCGTGATTGATGCTGGACATGGGGGGAAAGATGGTGGTGCGGTTGGTTATAAGGGGAAAATAGAAAAAGTCGCTGTTTTATCTATCGCTTTAGCTACTGGGAAAGAGTTGAAAAAAAGAGGTTATAAGGTTTATTATACAAGAGCAAAAGATATCTTTATCCAGCTTAGAGATAGAACAAAATTTGCAAATGATAAAGATGCTGATATCTTTCTCTCTATACATGCAAACGCAGCAGCTCAAAAAAGTCAGTATCTCTCGCATAAAGGTTTAGAGACTTACTTCTTATCTCCAGCTAGATCCCAAAGATCAAAAAATATAGCCGCATTAGAAAATAAATCAGATATCGCTGAGATGGATTATTTCTCTAAACAGACCTTTTTAAATGTCTTTAATCGAGAGAAGATAATCGCGGCAAATAAACTAGCACTAGACGTACAACAAGGAATGCTCAATTCTCTTAGAAAAAGTTACAAAGTTACTGATGGGGGAGTAAGAGAAGCACCATTTTGGGTTTTAGTAGGAGCGCAAATGCCCTCAATCCTCATAGAAGTAGGCTACATTACAAACCCAACAGAAGCTATGCGTATGTTTAATGTCAATTTTCAGCATAAAATTGCTAACGGGATTGCAGATGGGATTGATAGCTATTTCTTAAAAAATAACTAATTATAAACTCTTATAATCAAACCCTTTTTGCTTTACATGTAAAAGAAACTCTTTATAACAAAAATCGAGCAAATCTTTATCATAAGAAGCAAGATATATCTCAACTTGTCGTTTTCCCTCTACTATCTTTGGCAAGGAAGAAAGCTCTATTGTTTGAGGTATAGTTCTCATGATATCTATAAGGTCACTCTCTCCTGTATAAACGATGAAGTTATAAGCATAAGGTTTGATTTTTGTTTCAAAAAGATTATCTAATGCCCAAGTAACCATAGGCCAAGCCATAGAGGGAAATCCTGGGGTAAAGAAATATCTATTTTCAAGATAAAATCCAGGGACATTATTTACCACGTTGTGTAGGAGTTTGGCATCCTCTGGAAGCATAGCCATGTTTATACGATGTGGATAAGCCTCGGCTCCAAACTGTTTTTCGATGAGCTCTTTTGCCTTTACATGTAAAGATAAAGGTTTACATGTAAAGACTTTTGCAGCAATTTCACGAGTCAAATCATCAGGAGTTGCACCAATACCTCCAAAACTGAACATCACAGAATCACAATCATGTTTAATAAACTCAAAAGTTTGCTCTATCAAGTTAGGCTTATCTTTTATGACAAAATTTCCTTGATGATTAAGACCTCTTTTTGTGAGCTCTTCGTTTAAAAAATTAAAATGCTTATCAACACGCCTGCCGTTGAGTAACTCTGTTCCTATAATAACACTATAAAAATTCATTTAAAACCTTTAAAAGATACCTTTAAATGAAAAATTATACCCTATTATGGGATGATTACCATATAGGTGTGTTCAGGGATTTGTCTTAGATAAAAGATCATTTTGGAAGGTTTTTTAGATACTTTGACTTTGGTGTAATCTTTCATAAAAGGAAATTTAGCGCTCAGTAAAATAGTCTCTTTTTCATCTAACAGATGAAAATCATGCAAACCACATTTGTTGCGACTGTTACTTTGACATAAGATTTTAGCTGTTTGTGTAGCTGCATCATATTGGACTTGTAAGTCGATAGTATAGCTTACAGGATGGGCTAAAAGGATAGAGAAGGTAAGTAAAAAAAGGGTGATTTTTTTCATTTGGTAACTCCTATACAAAAATCGTATTGACTCTTTTGGATATCAGCTTCATAGATGCTCTCAAATTTTTCTAGCGTATATGCCATATATAAAGTCGCATCGATAGTACAAAATACAGCTTGAATTTTAAAATCAAGTGAAGACTCAAACTCTAAGATTATCTCTTTGTTTTGATAAGATACTTTTGTATTTTTAGGTTGTATACTTAGTTCTTCTTCATCACTTTGCAAAAAGAGATTATAATTGTTCGTTTTTAAAGGGTAAAAATGAGTTTGCAAAAACCTCTCTTGCTCCTTTTTATCTAGGATTTTGTTTTTATCTGTATCAAATTCAAAAAGCAGCAGTTTTGAATTTAGCTTATCAAATCTCCACTGGCTTAAAACTCTATTTTTTTCTATTTTTAGGTTAGAGTTTATAAAAAAGTGCGGGTGAGCATAGAGGCCAGGTGCTAAAAAGAGGAGGAAAATATATCTCATAAGAGGATGAAAACTCCAAGAGATAACAAAAGAAAAATACCTATAAAACTAAGTACATGTAAAGATTTTCGATACCTAGAGTGAAGGCTGGTTTTTTTTACTTTTGTTGCTATGATAGCAGCTAATGACATCGTGATTCCCATACCTAAACTCATAGATATCGCACTCAAAATCCCCAAAGTATAATAGCCCAAAATCATAGCAAACAAAACGATGCTCATAACCCCTGGGCAAGGGACGATACCGATAGAAAAAGCGATTTTCAAGATATTTGTATCATAGCCTTTTTTGCTTGGAAATGTTTCTGTCTCGTTTTTGTGTTTGAGGGTTTCAAAGAGCAAGAAAAGAGCTACAAAGATGATAAAAATAGCCGAGAGCTTGTACATGTTTTGGTTGATAGTTTGAAAATAGTGGGTAATAGAGTTTTGAAAAAAGAAAAATAAAATCATAGTGATAAACAAAGCAGAAAATGCGTGGATAGCCGCAGTTAAAAAAGCAGCATTAAGAGCATCTTTTATATGAGAGCCTCTTGCTAGAAAGTAACTTGCTATGACCATTTTCCCATGCCCTGGTCCCAATGCATGAACTAAGCCATAGATAAAAGCTACAAGGATGATGTACAAAAACATCCCTCCCTCGCCAGCTTCTAGTTCATCAAAAGCATTAGAGATAACCAAGTTTATCTCTTGTTGCCAAGAGATAATGAGGCTCAAAAACCAGTGGTGAAGTTCACTCATTTTGGTATCTTTTCAAGTTGGGTCATTTGCCCATCATAAACGCTTTTGTGAACATTTTGCACAGGTTTTATATGGGCATCTCTTCCATAGATATAGCTTTGTTCATCTACGATAACTTTATAAGCTTTATTAAGGTTGAGTGCTCTTTTAGGAGAGGGTAAAAGCAGATAAGAGATATCATTTTTTAGTTTTTCTAGGGCATCACTTTTGAGTTTCCAGTGTTGTTTGAGTACAACATCAGGATTTTCAAGTTTTGCTAAAAGGTCTTTTTGGATATTTTTTTCATCTTCTTCCCAACCTTTAACAAAGAATTTTTCCATTACTTCTTCATTATCCCTAAACTCATCTCCTGCATTATTGTTTTTAAGGTACCTCTCATACTCTCCCTCACCATTTGGCAAGAGTAAATCAGCTATGTTTTCAAAGCCTTTTTCACTCCAATGGTACCAGCCATCTTTATGCGTACCTTTTTCAAACTTGCGAGGAAATACAAAGGTACTATCCGCAAGTGCTCCCAAGTTGCTATGGCAACCCATACAAAAGAGTGTCTCTTCAAAACTCTGTGGTCTTAGTTCTCCTTGTTTATCTTCGATAAATCCTTGATAGTACCAGCCTAATTTATTATTTAGTCCTTTTTCGATGTCTCCTATGTATTTGTCCACATTATCAGGAGATTCTGCTTTTTCTTTTATCTCTTCCATCCCTGCGTTTGAGAGTTGGAAGTAGGTGTACCAAAACTCTTTTTTCCCATAACGCAACTCTTTCATCCTAGGGGCAAGGGCTATGTTGTTATTTGCATCTAAGTTTATGTACCTTACTGAGTGCAAAAACTCTGTATGCAAAGGATAAAGACCAGGAGCGATTAGGTACTCATTTGTTTTTAAAAGCTCTTTAGCTTTTCCAACATAGCTCATAGAAAAGTTTTCAAGTTTTAGTGTATCGGTGTTGTATGTTGGGATTTTCCAGTGGAAAACTATTTCATTTGCAACATCGAGTTTTCCATTTTGATTCAAATCAACTCCGTATTTACGCTCATCAATAGCAGAGGTTTTGAGGGTTTTTTGCTTGATGAGTGATTCTACTATAAGAAGATTGATTTTATAGACTTCTTTGTCAAACTTTCCATTTTCATCTTGTTGGAAAGGTTTGGCTAAACGTATCAATACGTCATCTGTACTACCGTTTGTTGGCCAAAAAGTCCCCAAAAATGGATAGTAGGCAAAAGCCCTCCACCCTGTGTAAGAACCATCTGGTTTTTTATCAAAGCCCTCTTCATCAAAGTGAAAGTAACAATCAGGCACATATCCATCCCATCTACCATTGTTGTTAAAATCCCACTCTTTTGGAAGATTATTTAGTTTCTTTTGCAAAATGATATCCCCATCTTGCATGTAGTTATTTTGCCTTACATAAGAGAGTATTTGGGCATCGCTGATAGAAGAGACTTGTTTGGTTCTATCTAAAAAAAGATTTGTCCAAGGATTTTTAAATGCGGGAGAAGGAAAATCATAGGCTAATTGCATATCATCATCATAGAGGGTATAGTTGGGTGGAGTGTTTTGTATGTGACAACTAAAACAGGGATTGTGTAAGATATTTTTATTGTTTTCATCTTCTGTTTTTGTATAACATTGGCTTGTTATATAGGCGGTTGGATTGTAAAGTTTTGTATTTTTCAAGTCCACTTCATGCCCAAAAAGAGCTTTACATGTAAAGATAAAAATCAGTGTAGCTTTGTAGTTCATTTTCTCTCCTAAAGTTATAACTTATAGATTTGTGATATATTTATAAGGTAGTTAAAAGAGCCATTGTAGCTCTTAAATATTACGGATTGATAACATTTATTATGTGACAAAAAAGTAATAATTTTGTAATAAATTCTTTCTATGCTTTCTCTTTCAATACTTCAAAAAAGGAAAGCAAAATGTCTCAAGCAATGCTTAAAACTTTAGCAGCAACTTCGGTCGTGGCTCTAGCTTTTACTGGCTGTGTGTCCAATACACCAAAACCATCGCAAAGTGCTCATAATGAAATATACTTTAAACCTGTTATGGCACCAACAAAGGATGAACAAAAGAAAAAAATCATGACTTCAAGTGAAGTAGTGATCAATGGAGAAGTTCATAAAATAGGTTGGCATACCATCGCTAGAACAGGACAAAAACTTCCTAGCCTTGATGGAAAATCTATGGAAATTTTCGGGCAAGTGAAAAATCAAGCAGGAGTTCCAATCTCTCATAAAGACGGAAGCCCATTTGTTTGTAAGACAAGTAAAGATGGTTCAGGACCTGATCATACTACGCTTCATGAGTTAAATGGCAATCTTTTTGCTATCACACAGTTTGAGTGTGGACCAGGAGCTATGTACATCTCAAAACTAGAAAAAACAAAAGAGGGTGGACTCAAAGCAGTTGCTACTAGTCATATCTCTCAAGCTGGATATTATGGTGGTTGGGTACATTGTGCTGGTATGAAAACTCCTTGGGGAAGTCACCTAGGAAGTGAAGAGTATGAGCCAAATGCAAGAGCATTAGCAAAAGACGAATACTACTACAACTTTTCACTCTACTTTAAAGATGGAGAAAAAGCTCTGAACCCTTACTACTGGGGCTGGACACCAGAAGTAACTATAAAAAATGACAAGGGTGAAACAGAGTATGTAAAACACTACGCTATGGGAAGATTTGCTCATGAATTAGCTTATGTTATGCCAGATTCTAAAACAGTTTATTTAACTGATGATGGGGCTAATGGAGCTTTATTTATGTTTATAGCAGATAAAGAGGCTGATTTGAGTGCAGGGACTCTTTATACAGCTAAATTAAATCAAAAAAGCGACCTTAATGGCGGGGAATTTGATATAGAGTGGATTAACCTTGGTCATGCAAATGATGGACAAATCAAAACTTTTATCGACAAAAAACTCTCTTTTGAAGATATGTTTGAAGTTGCAAAAGATGACAATGGTGTCTGTCCAGCAGGATTTACATCAGTCAATACTACTCCTGGTATGGAGTGTCTAAAACTAAAACCAGGTATGGCTCTTGTCGCTTCAAGATTAGAATCAAGAAGATTCGCAGGCTATATGGGCGGTACAACTGAGTTTAATAAAAAAGAGGGAATTACCTTTGATAAAAAGAGAAATCAACTCTATATAGCTATTAGTAGAATCCAGTTAGGTATGGAAGATTTTAAGAAAAAAGGTGAGGCAAATTCAAAATACGATATCGGTGGTGGTAATCACATAAGACTTCCTAGAAATGACTGTGGTGGAGTTTACAAAATGGATATAGTCTCAAACATGAAAGACACTAAGGGAGTCGCTATCAACAGTACTATGATTACTTCGAATTTTAAAGGTGAAGTAGTTGGTGAAATGAAAAAGTATCCAAAAGGAAGTGAATTTGATGGAAACAAATGCTCAATTGCGGGCATTGCAGAACCAGATAATCTTACTTTCATAGGAAATTCAGATATCTTGATTATCGGTGAAGATACAGGAGCACATCAGATAGATTATATCTGGGCTTACAATGTAGAGACAAAAGATTTAACAAGAATTTTAACTTCACCGTATGGTTCTGAAACAACTTCGCCATTTTGGTATCCTAACATTGCAGGTAGTGGTTATTTGACAACTGTTATTCAGCATCCATTTGGAGAGAGTGACCAAGAGAAAAAAGATGCACCACAAGATATAGAGTCTTGGATCGGTGTTGTTGGACCATTCCCAGCGTTTGAGTAAGCAACTTTAGATGGGTGGAAGCACCCATCTACTAAATCATCTTTGTTATAAAATCTTCCATTTCATCTACAACAGTTTTGATGTCTCTCTCGCCGTTGATTACATGTAAAAGATTTTGAGAGTTATAAAAACTTTCGATTTGTTCTTTTGGTTCATAGTACACTTTTAAGCGGTTTTCAAAAACTTTGATATCATCATCTACACCACGATTACGCCCTAGAACTCTCTGTTTTGCTACTTCATCGCTTACATAAACATCGATAACAGCTTTGAGTGTTATATCCTTTTGTTCTTTTAAAACGCTATCAAGTCCTATCATTTGTTCGACACTTCTAGGATAGCCATCTACTAAAACAATCTCTTCTTTTGAATTTCTAATAACATTTATGATGGCTTCAAGAGCTATTGCAACAGGGACTATCTCCCCTTTGCTGATAATTTCTTCGATTTTTTTACCCAGTTCACTGCCACTTTCTACAACAGAGCGAAGTAGCTCACCTGTTGAGTAGTGAGCTATATTTTCGTTATTTTGAGCGATAAGCCCAGCATCAGTCGTTTTTCCACTGCCAGGTGCACCGATAATCAAAAATAGTGATTTCATATTTGCTTACGCTTTTGGTTTTTCTCTTAGACGGATACCCAAGTCTCTTAATTGTTCGTTTTCTACTGGACTTGGAGCTTGTGTTAAAAGACACTGAGCACGTTGTGTTTTAGGGAATGCGATAACATCACGGATACTCTCACTCTTAGTAAGTAGCATGATAAGTCTATCAAGCCCCATAGCAAGACCACCATGTGGAGGCGCTCCAAATTTGAGTGCATCGAGTAAGAATTTGAATTTTTCGTTTGCCTCTTCATCGCTGATACCAAGAAGTTCAAAAACTTTTTGCTGAATCTCTTTTTTATGGATACGGATACTACCACCACCAAGTTCAACACCGTTAAGTACTACATCATAAGCGATACTCTCCATCTCATCGATTGGAGCATCTAAATCCTTAGGCATTGTGAAAGGATGGTGCAATGCTTTTACTTTTCCCTCAGCAATTTCAAACATTTCAAAGTCCACAACCCATAAAAATTCAAAAACATCTTCAGGGATAATGTTCATCTCATTTGCTAAGAAAATTCTAAATCTTCCCATATAATCAAGTACAAGTGACTTAGCACCTGCTCCAAAAAATACAGCATCACCAACTTGCAAATCACAAACTTTGATAATCTCTTCTAAGTCACTCTCTTCAAAGAATTTTGTCAGTGGACCTTTGAGCCCATCTTCTTTCATCTGGAAGTATCCAAGTCCTGAAGCACCGAATTTTCTTACATAATCTTCAAAGCCTTTCATTTGGCGTTTTGAAAAGATATTGTCTCCATTTGGAACTCTTAGAGCTTTGATACGGTTTTTCTTTTTATCTTTTGCGATACTTGAGAAGATTTCGTTAGAGCATCTCTCAAAAATATCAATAACATCTACCATCGCTAAATCATATCTTAGGTCAGGTTTGTCAGAGCCATATTTTTCCATCGCATCTTTGTATCTCATGCGTCTAAATGGAGTTTGAATCTCATGTCCACAAGCAGCAAAAATGTCTTTTAAAAGTGCTTCTGTTACTTCGATTACATCTTCTTGTGTACAAAAACTCATCTCGATATCTATCTGGGTAAATTCTGGCTGTCTATCAGCTCTTAAATCTTCATCACGGAAACATTTTGCAATCTGAAAATATCTATCAAAACCTGAACACATCAAAAGTTGTTTGAAAAGTTGTGGGGATTGCGGAAGTGCAAAAAACTCTCCATTGTGTACACGGCTAGGCACTAGATAATCACGTGCTCCCTCAGGGGTTGACTTCGTTAAAATCGGAGTTTCAACTTCTAAGAAACCTCTGCTATCAAGCAAGTTTCTAGCAGCAATCGCTGCTTTACTTCTGAGTTTAAATGTTTCATATGCTTTTGGATTTCTAAGATCTAAATAGCGATATTTGAGTCTTGTCTCTTCACCTACGCTGTTATCACCTATGACAAATGGTACAGGTTCACTTGCATTTTCTATAACAAGTTCTTCTACGACTATCTCGATTTTTCCTGTTTTTAGTCTAGGATTTTCTAAACCCTCACCTCTAGCTCTTACTTTTCCTTTAGCTCGTAAAACATACTCATCTCTTACTTTGTTTGCTATTTCATGAGCTTCTTTACTATCTGCTGGATCACAAACTAACTGAACTAAACCGCTTTTGTCTCGGAGGTCTATAAAAATAACTCCACCATGGTCACGGCTGTTATTGCTCCAACCGCAAACTTCAACAATCTCACCTATGTTTTTTTCATCTATATCTGTACAGTAATGACTTCTCAAAGCTTTATTCCCTAGTTTCTATATTTTTCAAAAGGTTTTATTATAGCAAAATATATCTTTATCTTAGTTAAGCTATAAATTTTTACATCAAGTTAATTTTAAAAGGGTAAAATACTAAAAATGAAAATTATGGGGTTTTTATGCATATTGTAGCTGTTTTGGCAAAAGTCGGCTTAGTTTATATCGGGGCAATTTTTTTGATTTTTGCTCTTTTCCCTATAAGAGAGCTTATCGCCCAATTACCAAAGGGTAAATTGAAAACAAACTGGATAACCTTAGCAACTCTTATCGTTATTTTTATCGTTGGTTATCTTTTTTATGCGACAGATTATTGGCTAGATCACGACCACAATGATGGATTTGATTTGGTAGTTCCTTTTATCTTCTTTTTTGGTGGAATTTTTGTTTTTTTAGTGGGAAAACTCTCTTTAAAAACAGCTAGTGATATGAGAAAAATGGCTATCTTAGAACATCAAAGTATTACAGACTCTTTGATGGGAATAAACAACCGAAGGTATTTTGATCAAGCTTTAGATGATGAAGTAAAAATTGCGAAGCGTTATGGTTTACCTCTTGCTTTGATATTGGTTGATGTGGATAGGTTTAAAGATGTTAACGATACACATGGTCATCTTATCGGCGATGAAGTTTTAAGAAATCTTGCAAAAGCAATCAAAAATATAGCCAGAGAGTCTGATGTGGTATGCCGTTATGGAGGAGAAGAGATAGCTATCATAACACCAAATACCTCTTTAGAAAAAGCTATGATTTTGGCTAAACGTTTGAATGAAACTGTCAAAAAATCAACAATGGCTCTATCTTGTGCTTCTCAAGAAGAGATTTATATCACGATAAGTTTGGGTGTGAGTTCTTTAAACTTTGGTGAAGTATCTAGTAGAGAAAATTTACTCCAACGAGCAGACAATGCCCTTTATGATGCAAAGAGAAATGGACGTGATAGAGTAGTAACGCTTCAAGATAGTGAAAAAGGCTCATAATGAAGATAATAAAAACAGATGAAAAACTTGATAAGATAGAGTTTGTTGGCTTAATTAGTAAGCCAAATGACTCCTCTTTGAAGCCATACTATGAGACACTCAAAAAATGCTTAAAAAAGCATAATGTAGAGCTACTTGTAGATAGCTTGAGTGCTGCTCTTTTTGGTGTTGAGGGTGTTTCATTTGAGCAAATGTGCCAAAAATCTGATTTTCTTGTCTCTTTAGGTGGTGATGGGACTTTGTTATCCCTTTGCCGAAGAAGTTTTGCTTACAAAAAACCGATTTTAGGAATTTATGCAGGAAATTTGGGCTTTTTAACTGATATCAAATCCAGCGAAATTGAAGCTTTTGTAGAGAAGATTTTTACAAAAGAGTACAGGATAGATACGAGGATGCTTTTAGAAGTGACCTTGCATAAAAAGTCATTTGACATAGAAGAGAAACTAGTTGCTTTTAATGATGTTGTTTTTTCACGTGCTAAAATCGCAGGTATGACTACGATTAGGGCTTATATAGAAAATGAGCTTTTTAACTCTTATCATGGAGACGGACTCATTGTTTCAACTCCTACTGGTTCTACCGCGTACAACATCTCAGCAGGTGGTCCTATCGTCTATCCACTTACAGAAGCTTTGATACTCACGCCAGTGTGTCCTCACTCGCTTACACAAAGACCTCTTGTTTTGCCTGTTAATTTTGAAGTTGAGTTTAAGAGTGAAGACAAAGACACACTTATCGTTGTAGATGGACAAGATACTTATGAAATGGGTGATTTTGAGTCTATTCGGATAAAGATTGCAGATAGTGGTGCAAAGCTGATTCATAGGCTAGATCGTGACTATTTTGAAGTTTTAAAAGATAAATTACATTGGGGAAATGTATGATAGAGAGAGTTTTGATTAGAAATCATTTAAGCTTTAAAGAGTGTGAACTCAATTTTGATAAAGGCTTGATAGCTTTTAGTGGGCCTAGTGGTGCTGGAAAATCAGTTTTGATGCAAGCATTGCTCTCTTTGTTCGGATTTTATGATGCTAATGCTTCTTTGGTAGAGGCTGTTGTAACTAAAAATTTGGATTTGCAAAGATATGGCTTAGAAGACGATGAACCAAATGTTTTTAAGCTTATCAAAGATAAAAGCACTCGATATTTTATCAATTTACAGAATGTTTCTCGTAAAAATATGTCACAAATTGCTACTGAGTTTTTGGGTTATCTATCTGTGAGAAGTGAAAATGAGTTTGAAAATGAAAAATTAATCGTTCTTCTTGACGCACTTATAGCCACTAAAGAGGCTTTACATGTAAAAGAAGTTTTGGTATTTGAAGAGCTTTTTTTAGAGTATCAAAAAGAGCAAAAAAAGCTTTTTGAATTGGAAGAAAAAGAGAAAAAGATAGAGGAGCTAAAAGAGTTTGCCTCCTTTGAGATAGCCAAGATAGAAGAAGTTTCTCCTAAAGTTGGAGAGGATGAAGAGTTGATGGCTTTTAAACGTTCTTTATCTAAAAAAGAGAAGATTGAACAGGCTTTAGCACTTGCTAGTGAAATTTTTAATTATGAATCTTATGTCAATGAAGCTTTGAGTCTTATGGAAAAAGAGAGTGGTTTTTTTGATGAAGCGATGAATGAACTAAGGGCTTTATTTGAAGAGCAAAATGAGAGATTAAATGATTTAGAAGAGTGTGATGTTGAGAGTTTGCTTGATAGAATCGAGAAGATTTCTACTTTAAAAAACAGACACGGCTCAATCGAGGAGGTTTTAGCTTATAAAAAGAAAAAAGAAGAAGAGTTAGCTGAGTATGAACAAATTACTTTTACGAAAGACTCTTTGATAAAATCTGTGCAAGAGAAGAGAAATTCTTTACTTTTAAAAGCTAAAAAAATCTCTGAAAAAAGAGCGAAAAAGATAGACTCTTTAAATGAAAAAATCAATTCTTATTTAGACCAGTTATATATGCCAAAAGTTTCTATCTTGCAAAAAGAGGTTGAGTTATACGAAAAAGGGAGTGATTTTTTAGAGTTAGAACTTGGAAATATCAACATTAAAAAGATAAGTTCAGGTGAGTATAACAGACTTCGTTTGGCGTTTATCGCAACTAGTAGTGACCTGCTTAAAGTTGGCTCTGGGGTTTTAATCCTTGATGAGATTGATGCGAATTTAAGTGGGAAAGAGTCGATGAGCGTAGCAAATGTTTTAAAAAGGATATCTTCAAGATACCAAATTTTTGCCATCTCTCATCAGCCTCAACTCTCTTCTCAAGCAGATATGCACTTTTTGGTTACAAAAGAAGCAGGGCAAAGTAGTGTAAAACTCTTAGATAAAGAAAGTAGGATTATAGAGTTAGCAAGAATGGTTAGTGGGGAGAGCGTGAGTGAAGAAGCTCTTAGTTTTGCAAAAACATTGATGGATTAAGGAAATAGATGCAAGAAATAGAAAAGATTTTAATCGTTGAGGATAACAAAGCATTATCAAAGCTTATAGCCAAAAAGATTGGTGCACAGATAAATTTTGAAGTTGATATCGCTCACTCTTTTGGTGAAGCACAAAATTTACTCAGTCAAAACAAGGACTATTTTGTAGCGCTTCTTGATTTGAATCTTCCAGATGCACCAAACGGTGAAATCGTAAAGTACGTTACTTCCAAAAAAATCCCGTCCATCGTCCTAACAGGCAACATAGATGCAAAAGTAAGAGAAGAGATTATGAGTCAAGATGTGATTGATTATGTCTTTAAAGGCAATATGGATGATGTAAATTACATTTTTGGATTGATTGAGAGGCTCTCTAAAAATCGACAATATAAAGTTATGGTTGTAGATGATTCTATAGTGACAAGAAATGAGGTAAAAAAGATTTTGCAAGAGCAAATGTTTCAAGTTTTTGCAGCAGCTCATGGTGAAGAAGCACTCTCATATTTGAGCGAACATAAAGATATAAGACTCATACTGACAGATTATCATATGCCAGTGATTGATGGCTTTGAGCTTAGTAAAAAGGTGAGAGAAATTTATAGTAAAACAGATTTGAGCATCATCGCTATGACTGCTGTTAGTGAAGAGCTCATTAGTTCAAGATTTTTAAAAATTGGTGCAAATGATTTTATCAATAAACCTTTTACAAAAGAGGAGTTAGTATGTCGGGTGAATAACTCGATTGAAACTTTAGAGTATATAGAAGCTATAAGCGATATGGCAAATACTGATTTTCTTACAGGCGTGAGTAATCGTAGATACTTTTTCAAGTTTGTAGAGAATTTTCTTCAAGAAGTTGACCCACATAAAAATCCTTTTGCTATCGCTATGCTTGATATTGATGATTTTAAGAAAATCAACGATACATACGGGCATGATGTCGGAGATATCGTGATAAAAAAATTGGCTCAAATCCTCAAAGAAAATACAAAAGGT
Organism: Sulfurospirillum sp. UBA12182; assembly: GCA_002742765.1. Classification (GTDB taxonomy): domain Bacteria; phylum Campylobacterota; class Campylobacteria; order Campylobacterales; family Sulfurospirillaceae; genus UBA6810. The sequence continues at coordinate 28,324 of DLUF01000059.1, forward strand.
TCTGACTTGATAGCTCGTTTTGGAGGAGAAGAGTTTTGTCTGTTCTTAAAAGATGTATCAAAAGAGCAAGCAGTAGAGTTTTTTGTTAAATTAAGAGCAAAGATAGCTCAAAGTATCCTTGATATAGATACAAAAAAGATTCATTTTACTGTATCTATCGGAGTGGCTTTCAGTGATGAAGAAAGTTTTGAAGAGATGTTAAATCAAGCAGATATGGCACTTTACGGTGCGAAGAAAAATGGAAAAAATAGAGTAGAAATAGCGGAGTAAATGTAATGATAATAGACACACACTGTCATTTGGATGATATAGGGTATGAAAATGACTTGGATGATGTTTTAAAAAATGCCAAGATGGAAGGAGTTTTTGGTGTTTTGATTCCTGGTGCTGCTATCAAAGATTTACCAAAAGCAAGAGAAATTGCATATCAACATGAAAATATTTATTTTGCAGCTGGGATTCACCCGTATCACATAAAAGAGTATGATGAAGCAGTTTTAAAAGAGTTTTTAAAAGATGAAAGATGTATCGCTGTTGGAGAGTGTGGATTAGATTACTATCGTTTACCAGAAGATGAAGAGGAAAAAAAAACTGAAAAAGAGCATCAAAAAGAGATTTTTCGTTTACATGTAAGACTTGCTAGAGAGTTAAAAAAACCTTTGATTATCCATATCCGAGATGCAAATGAAGATAGTAAACAGATTTTGATACAAGAAAAAGCAGGTGAAGTTGGAGGAGTTTTACACTGTTATAATGCAAGTGAACACCTCTTAGAACTTGCCCAACATGGATTTTATTTTGGAATTGGTGGAGTTATAACTTTTAAAAATGCTAAAAAACTTGTAGAGATTTTGCCAAAAATTCCTCTGGAGAGGATTCTTATCGAAACAGATGGACCTTATCTAACGCCTCATCCTTTTAGGGGAAAAAGAAACGAACCTTCTTATACAAAATATGTCGTTGAAAAGATAGCACAAATCCTAGATTTAAGTGTTGATACAGTAGAAAAAATAACCACAAATAACGCAAAAACTCTTTTTAAAGAGTTTTAAGGTATCATTATTGCTTTATTGGCACAAAAAGGAGTTTGATGTTTAGGATAATATTTTTTATCGTGCTATGCTATCAAGGGTTATTTGCATTTTTAAGTACACAAAATAATTATCAAGAACAAGTGAGAGTTTTAAACAGTTTAGATATTGATTCAACGTTTCTAACAGATTCTGTTTTTATTTCCATGAAAGAAGATGTAAACCGCTACAAAACGAAACATTTTTTGAACGTTTTAGAAAATGGTCATAGGTTTGTTCCAGTGTTGCGAAAGATGATTAAAGAAGCTGGGATTCCTGATGCCTTTTTATATCTAGCAATGGCAGAATCGAATTTTGCTCCAACAGCTTACTCAAAGGCCAGAGCAGTTGGACTTTGGCAGTTTATGCCTTATACTGCGGGGAAGTTTGGATTGAACATAGATTTGTATGTAGATGAGAGAAGAGACCCTATCAAATCCACGCAAGCAGCTATAACATACTTAAAATACCTTCATGAAAGATTTGGAAAGTGGTATTTAGCTGCTATCGCTTATAATTGTGGTGAAGGTCGTGTTTCGTGGGCTATCAAACAAGCAGGAACAGATGATTTAGCAACTTTACTCATAAAAAATAAAAAATATATTCCAAGAGAGAGTAGACTGTATATAAGAAAAATTATGATGATGCAGCATTTAGCTACGAGTACGGATTTTATCGTTGAGAATGATGCTGGATACTTGATGAACCGTGGTAGCACAAACACTTTTACAAAAGTTATGGTAAAAGGTGGTACGACTTTAGATGAGATAGCTGAGAGCATAGGTGTCTCTAAAAAAGAGATAAGCTCATATAACCATCATTTACGCTATGGATTTACACCTCCTAATGATGGAGAATATCATGTTTATATCCCTTATGATAAGCAGACACTTTTTCATCAAAACTTTGATAACTCGCAAACTAAGGGTAGGTTTTATGTTCATGTGGTGAATAAAGGAGACTCCTTATACTCAATAGGCAAACACTATGGAATTTCATATAAGATTATCAAAGATTTTAACAATTTAAAAAACAATGTTTTAAGTATCAATGACAAATTAATTATCCCAGTAGTAAAGCCAAAAAATAGAGTTTATACGATTAAAAAGGGTGATACGATAGGAGAAATTTCTCAAAAGTATAATGTAGCTATAAATACGATTTTAAAAATTAACAATAAAAAAGATTCTATAATTGTACCAGGAGAGAAAATTGTTATCCCGTATACCTACTAAAAGCGTTTTTTTAGGTGTTATAGCTTTTCTTTTTGTAGGTTGTGGTACTAGAGAGTATACGTATACAAGTTCCTACTCTCCTTCTTCAACTCCTGTGTCAACGCAAATCAACAACTCTGCAAATATGCACAGAGCGACAATGCGTCCTTATACTGTAATGGGAAAGACTTATTATCCTACGAAAGTGAGTATAGGCGATAGTTTTAGTGGAGTTGCTAGTTGGTATGGTGATGATTTTCATGGTAAAAAAACCTCTAATGGTGAGTATTATAATATGTATGATATGAGCGCAGCACACAAAACTTTGCCTATGAATACGATGGTTAAAGTAACTAACCTTAGAAATGACCGCTCAGCAATCGTGCGTATAAATGATAGAGGTCCTTTTGTGAAAAGCAGAATCATAGACCTCTCTTATACAGCAGCTAAAAGATTAGATGTGGTGCAACACGGAACAGCACCAGTGAGGTTAGAAGTTGTCGGATTTAATGGTGTTATAGGTGAGTTTTCAAAAGAAAAAAGCGTTGTTATGGATGGTTATTTCGTCCAAATAGGTGCTTTTAGAAATAAAGAGGGTGCATTAAACTATGTTAAAATGCATAGTAATGTAAATGGTCGATATAAAGCTATTTTAAAAGAGCATGAACTAGATGGTAAACCTTTATACCGAGTTTGGTTAAGTGGTTTTGATAGCGAAGAGGAAGCTAGAGACTTCAAAGATAGTGGAGTTTTCTCAGGTTCTTTTATAACAAGAGAGTAGAGTATGATAGTAAAAGAGAGAAAAACAAAAGAGACAGATATAAGAGTAGAACTTTCCCTTTATGGAAGAGGTAAGTCAACGATTCAAACAGGTATAGGTTTTTTCGACCATATGCTAGAGGCATTTTCTAAACACTCTTTAATTGATTTGAATCTTACATGTAAAGGTGATACACATATTGATTTTCACCACTCTGTTGAAGATGTAGGAATCGTTTTAGGACAAGCTTTAAAAGAGGCAATTTACCCAATAGCAAATGTTGAAAGATATGCTAACGCTGTTGTTGTTATGGATGAAGCAGCTGTTGAGAGTTCTATGGATTTGAGCAATCGTGCGTATCTCGTATATGAAGTACAAATAGATGGCAAAGTAGGGGAGTTTGATGTTGAACTTGCTGAAGAGTTTCTAAGAGCTTTAGTGAGCAATGCTGGGATAACTTTACATGTAGAGTGTAAAAGAGGTAAAAACAGACATCATATCCTAGAAGCAGTTTTCAAATCTTTTGCTGTTGCTCTAAGACGTGCTTTGAGTAAAAATGAGGCATTAGGAATCCCTAGTACAAAGGGTGTTCTGTGATAGAATTTTTAGTCTTTGATGTAGATGGTTGTTTAACTGATGGAGGCATTACTTATAGCTGTGATGGAAGTGAGTCTAAAACCTTTAGCGTAAAAGATGGACTTGCCATCGCTTCTTGGATGCGTATGGGTAAAAAAAGTGCTATCATCACAGGAAGAAACTCTAAGATTGTAGCAAGAAGAGCCAAAGAGTTAGGTATCACTCATTTGTATCAAGGTGTCAAAAACAAGCAAGAAGTTTTAGAGCAGATTTTAAAAGAAGAGGGATTGAGTTTTGAACAAGTGGCTGCAATCGGTGATGATTTGAACGATTATGCCATGTTAAAAAGTGTCGGTTTGTCTTTTTGCCCAAACGATGCTAGTGAGTATATAAAAAAGATAGTCGATGTTCCTTTGCGCACAATTGGTGGTAAGGGAGCGGCACGAGAGATGATAGAGTATATCTTGCAAAAAGATGGAAATGAAGAGGAATTGTTAAAACTTTGGCAGTAAAATCGTTATATTATTTTGTATTTATTTTTATAGGCATTACTGTTTTTATCGTTTTGCAAAAACCATATACCTTACATGTAACAGATAAAAATCGTGCTTTAGCAACAATTATTATGAGTGATGTGAAGAGTTATGATATCACAACAAATGGTGTAGTATCATTTTCTAGTGCTGATTTTGTAAAACGTTATGCAAATTATGATGAGTTCGATAATGTTCGTCTACTACGACAAAATGAAAATGGATATGTAGAGTCTGTAAGTGCTAAAGAGGGTATCTTGAAAAAAAACCTTTTAAAGCTTAAAAAAGATTTTAGATATGATAGAAGTGATGGTGTCTCTCTTAGGAGTGAAGAAGTGGATTATAATTTAGATTCAAAAGTTTTAAGCTCGCAGGTTGATTTTACACTTTCTAATTTCAAAGGTACAAGCTATGGAAAGTCCTTTGTATATGATACACTCAATGGAGTGATTCAAGCAAGTAAGATTAAAGCTATAATGAAGGAAACGCAGAAGTGAAATTTTTAATATCGTTGTTTTTTATTTTAAATATTGTAAATGCTGCAAATGTTGAGGTTGTAGCAGATAAATTTTTTGCTGATGAAAAAAAACAGATTTCTGTTTTTAGTGGAAGTGTTGTTGTTACAAAACAGAGTGATAGACTAAAAGCAGATGAAGTAACAATTAATTTTGATGCAAAAAAACAGCCTTTAAAGTATATAGCTGTTGGAAATGCAAAAGTGGATATGATTATCAATGAAAAAAAGTATTTTGCTTCAGCAGATAAGATGATTTATGATCCTATTAAAGACCAGTATGAGTTAATAGGAAATGCTTTTTTACATGAACTTATAACAGATAAAAAAGTTTATGGAGATAAGATTTTTGTAAATCAACTGACAGGAAGATATGAAGTTGATAGCAAAGGAAGTGAGCCTGTGAAATTCATCTTCAAGGTAGAGGATAAAAAACAGTGATAAAACTCAAAAATGCCTCTTTTGTAAAATCGGCTCCCTCCATCAATGAAACGGTTGCAAACGATGTGAGTGAAGTTGCCTTTATCGGAAGAAGCAATGTAGGCAAAAGCTCTCTTATCAATGCTTTGACAAATCACAAAGGTTTAGCAAAAAGTTCATCAACTCCAGGCAAAACGAGATTGATTAACTTCTTTGATGTTGTTTTTGCCCAAAATGAAGAGGACTTTAATGCTCGTTTTATAGATTTGCCAGGATTTGGATATGCGAAGGTTTCAAAGTCCACAAAAGAAGAGTGGCAAAAAAATTTAACAGAATTTATCCACAAAAGAAGTTCGATAAGGACATTTGTACATCTTATTGATTCTAGGCATCCAAGCTTAGAGATAGATAAAGAGGTGCATGAATACTTACAGCAGATATGTAGAGCAGACCAACAGATAATTGTTTTTTTTACAAAAGCTGATAAGTTAAATCAAAAAGAGGTAAGTGCCCTAAAAAAGGTTCACTCTCATGCACTTATGGTTTCTAGCGCAAACAAAAAAGGTATACAACTAGCACTGGAGACAATTTTTAATTCGCTCTTTGGAGTAAAACGTGATACGTTATGAAAAAGCAAAATTAAGCGATATCGCTCTTATGCAAGAGTTAGTAAAAGAAGAGGTTCAAAAAGGGATTATTCTTTTTAGAAGTTCTGATGAGATGGCAACAAATATCCGCTCATATATCTTGGCAAAAGATGATGATACTATTATAGGATTTGGTGCTTTACACTTTCATGCTTTTGATTTAGCTGAGGTAAGAAGCTTGATAGTTGATAAAAATTACCAAGGCAAAGGTATAGGCAGAGGCATAGTAGAAGCACTCTTGCAAGAAGGTAAAAATTTAGGTGTTAAAAAGATATTTACGCTTACTTATGTAAAAGGCTTTTTTGAATCTTTAGGATTTAAAGAGATTCCAAAAGAATCACTTCCAGCTCATAAAATCTGGGCTGATTGTATAAAATGTAAACATTTCCCAGTATGCGACGAAGTAGCACTGATACAAACTATCTAAGACTCTTCTTCTTATCAATATCTTTTTTATTTTTATTGATAATGGGTTCTTTGTACACGTGGTTACCCTCTTTTGTAGGACTTTTTTTTATCTATGTATTGATAAATTTTGAAGATGAGAAAAACAGACTCTATTTGTACCTTAGTTTTTTATATCTGATTTTTTATGATATAAATAGAGGGTTTTATCTCTTCTCTTATATCTTTACATTTTTGATTTTTTATAACTTCTTCTTAGATAAGGTAAGAAACTACTTTTCGTGTATAAACTGTATCTTGGTTATGTATGTTTTAGTTGCATACATAGGGCACTATTTTATGAACGTGTTTATCGCTTATTTACTTAATGAAACTATCATTGAGCTTTCAAAGGAGTATATATACTACATTCTAATTGATATGGTTTTGGCTTCTATTATTTTTAAAGGTAGAGTGTGAGAATAAGAATTCTTCTTATAGCTTTTGCAGTTTTTTGGCTTTTATTGCTTGTAAGAATCTATTATATTAGTATCAAATCAAATACATATTATGAAGAAATAGCAAAGCAAAACGCTATTAAAGTCGAAAAACTTGCTCCTTTAAGAGGTTCTATCCTAGATATCAATGGTAAGCCACTTTCAGTCAATAAGTTGGGTTTTAGTATAGCTATCACTCCACATCTAAGTTCAAGAAGAAATGAAAAAAAGCTAGACTCTCTTATCCACTTTTTGAGTCAAAATATTCCAAATTTAGATGCCCAAAAAATCAAAAAAACTTATATCAAAAGAGACTCTCCCTATTCTCATGAGTTTGTTAAAGTAATTGATTTTATAACTTATGATGAGATTATTGAAAAGTTTGCAAAAATCTCTTTGATGGAAGATTTAGAGATAAAAGCAGCTTCAAAAAGACACTATCCTTATAAAGAATTAGCTTCGCATATCATAGGTTATGTAGGAAAAGCAAATTTAAAAGATATGCAAGATGATGAGGTTGTGAAGCTAGTTGGATATATCGGGCGAACAGGAATTGAAAAATATTATAATGATGTTTTACAAGGCACATTAGGAGAAAAACGTACTAAAGTTACAGCTTTTAACGAAGAGATTGAAGAGATTGACAAAAAACTACCAACAAGCAAAGATATTCAACTCTCACTTGATTTGGATTTGCAAAAGTTTATAGCAGAATCTTTTGGAGACCAAAGTGGTGCTGTAATAGTTATGAATGCAAAAAATGGCAAGATTGTAGCTGCTGGAAGTTTCCCTGAGTATGATTTAAACCAGTTTGTAACTGGGATTACACAAGAGGAGTGGGAAAAACTTGCTAATGATTTTAATCACCCTTTTACAAATAAGCTTATCAATGGTCTTTACCATCCAGGTTCTGTTGTAAAGATGGGTGTTGGACTAGCGTTCATGGAATCAGGACTTATAAACCCTTATACGAGCTATTACTGTACAGGTTCGATGGAGCTTGGCGGAAGAAACTTTAGATGCTGGAAAAAAGATGGTCATGGTAAAGTAGATTTGATAAGAGCGATTAGAGAGAGTTGTGATGATTATTTTTATAAAGGGAGTTTAAAAGTTGGCATCGATACTATCTCTCCTGTTTTAGAACAATTGGGTTTTGCAACTAAAACTGGGATTGATTTGCCAAATGAGTTTTTAGGTTCTGTTCCTGGTCGTAGTTGGAAAATGATGAAATATCAAAAACCTTGGTACCAAGGAGAGACATTGATTACTTCGATTGGACAAGGTTACTTTTTGACAACCCCTATGCAAGTAGCAAGGCATACAGCACTTATAGCTACTGGCTATGGAGTTACTCCTCATTTTATAGATAGTATAGATGGGCTTGAAGTTGATTATGGTAAAGATGACACCATCTTTAATGAAATTCAAAAACGATATCTTCCTACGATAAGAAAAGGGATGCATGAAGTTATAACAAGTCCTAGAGGTACTGGACATAATTATATAAAGACAAAAGTGGATATCGCAGGGAAAACAGGAACTGCTCAAGTAGTTGGAATCCCACAAGGGGAAAAAGAGCGGATGAAAGAGAGTGAGCTTGAGTACTATCATCGTTCTCATGCTTGGATGACTACATACGGACCTTTTAAAAATCCTCAGTATGTTGTCACAGTGATGGTTGAACATGGTGGACATGGTGGACATGCAGCTGGAGAAATTGTTTCTAAAATTTATGATAAACTCCTAGAAAAAGGCTATATAAAAGGGGAGTAATATTTACCATCAATTGTCCAAAAGAGAGTATAATTGCATTTGATTTCATTTGGAGATATTTTATGGAAAGCATTGCAAAAATTTTACAATCTTTAAATCTAGTTTATTATGAATATGACAAAAAAAGCGATATGATAGTTCTTGATAAGCGTTATTCAAATACGCATACCTTAGGAGAATTGATAAAGTTAACCTACTATTTGACGAGCAAAAAGATTACCTTTGATGTTTTAAAAGATAGCTCGATTTTACTCAATCGCTCAGATACTTTATCCTCAAAGATACAAAGAAAAGTAAGTGGTTTTTTTACAGATATGAAAAACAAAAGAGAGAGTATCTATGTTTTAAGTGAGAAAAAAGTCAAATGGGCAAAAAATCTTCCTTTATTTGAGATAGAGTTTTTAAAAAAGATTGATATCTCTTTAAAAGAGTATGAAGCTCTTGTGTTTACCTCTAAAAATGCTATTGAAGCGATCAATAAAATAGACTCAAAATGGAAAGATATTCCCTCTTATGTTATCTCTGAACAATCTGGTAAATTGGTCAAGGATTTTGGTGGGAGATTGAAGTTTTTTAGTAAACAAAGACATGGAGAGGAGTTTGCAGAAGAACTTATCCCTCTTTTAAAAAACAAGAGAGTTCTTTATATAGCAGGAGAAGTTGTTGCCGCAGATATAGCACAGTTACTTAAAGAAGCTGATATAAACTGTGATAAAGTAGTAGTGTATAAAAATCGATTTTTAGAGACTAGCAAAAAGATACAACTCCCAGATAATGCGAAGATTATCTTCTCTTCACCTTCAACGATAGAGTATTTTTTAAAGTGTTATGAGTGGAAAAATAGTTATAAAGCTGTTGTTATAGGTAAAACAACAGCTAAACATCTACCTTCTTATATAAAGGCAGTTATCTCTGAAAATACCTCTTTAGAGGCTTGTGTTCAAAAAGCCTTAGAACTATAAGTCATCTGTCCTTACGATGAGGCTTTGCGGTAGGCAAAAAAGGGAGATTAACTCTTCTTCTTTTTGCCGCATCTGCCCGCTATCAACTTCGTGGTCATAGCCTAGAAGGTGCAAGAGTCCATGGATATACAAAAGTGCGATTTCCTCTTCTGTTTTGTGAGCATATTCTAAAGCTTTTTGCTTTGCTAAATCTACATTTATAAGGATAGAGCCAAGAGGCGCATATGGAGCTTCATCAAGAGGAAAACTAAGAACATCTGTTGTCTTATCTACTCCTCTATACTCTAAGTTTATCTCATGCATACTTTTTTCATCAAGAAAGATAAGTTCAACATCTTTTTGTGTTAGATGTTGCGTTAATTTCTCTAATAACTCTAAATCAAGTGGTGTTTGTGCTTGTATGTCAAGGTGTATCATCGTTATTCCTATAAAAGCGTTAATTGTTTGTTTGAACTCTCTTTTAAAAGTTCGCCAAAATCTTCAAAAGAGCTGTGTAAAAGAGCATATCTAAAATGAGCATTTTGAAGTTTGGCTAATTTCTCTTCATTTGTACCATTTTGGAGAAAAAGTGTATGCTCAAGAGAGAATTTTTGCAAATAGAGCATCTCTTGATTAAAAAGCTCTTCATCTGGTTCGAAGATTAAAACACAAGAGCTTGTCCCAAACTCTTTTTTGACCAATTTTTTATCGACAAATTGAGGATAAAAATGGATAAAATGGTTGAGATTTTCTAGGTGAACTTCTAGGATGAAAGTTTCTAAATATTTTAAGAGTTGACAAAGTTGGGGTACAAATAAAGAGGAGATTTTTACTTCATGATAATACTTCTCTTCAAAAACAAAAGAGCTAAGAAAAAGACCTTTGGAGAAGAGTTTTTGAGGTTTTAAATCTTTATCAATTTGACTTTTTGAAGGCATGATGATATCTGAATACTCATTTTCTTTGAGTGCAAAAAGAGTTTCATCTTTAGCATTTAAGATTTGAAAAAATAACTCATATAAGGAGTTTTTGAAAAATTTTATCTTTACATGTAAAGCATTTAAAAGGTCAAAATGTAGTTTGGGTAGTTTTAGGATTTTGAGTCTTTTTTCTTGTACAAAAAATCTACTTAGTTTTAAAATTGCTAATTGTATATCTTTTGTTTGTATCCATGCAATCTCTTCATCTAAGATAGTATAAAAATTGTTCGTAATGATGGCATAAGCGCCATTGGCAATTGCGATTTTCATATCTTCATAAGAGTTAGATATGTCAAGATAAGCAAACCCTCTCTCAATCTTTTGGGGATTAGTTTGAAAATTTTCTATGAAGTGAATTGATGGAGTGTTTTGAAGAACTCCATCAATAATTCGAATTAGACTTTCGATTCTCATCCAACAGATGAGCCACTTGTTTTTGGTTTTTCTGGACGCATAAGAGCAAGACCATCTTTGTCTTTTGCTGCTAAAAGCATTCCTTGAGAAAGAAGTCCCATTATCTTTGCTGGTTTGAGGTTTGCTACAACACAAACTTGAGTGTTGATAAGCTCTTGTGGAGCATAATACTCTTTGATTCCAGCGATAATCTGGCGAGGTTCACTCTCCCCTAAATCAACTTTGAGCTGTAAGAGTCTATCACTGTTTGCTACTTCAGTAGCCTCTAGGATAGTTCCGATTTTTAAAGACGTTTGAAAAAACTGGTCGATAGTGATGATAGATTCTTCTTTAGTAGGGGTCTCTTTTTTCTTCTCTTTTGGCTCTTCTTGTTTCAAAGTTGGCTCAGGTGTTTCCATAAGCTCTTCTTCAATTTTTGGAAATAGTGGTGGAATCTTCTCTATCACAAAATCTTCTAAAAGTTCTTTGTTTAAGATATATTTTTCATAAGATTGGGTAGTGATTTCAAATTGCATAGCATTTGCTATTTTCTTAGCAGTTTGAGGCATGATAGGGCTTACTAAGATACTCACACGAGCTAGGATGTTTGCTACAAGTCCAACAAGTGCTAAAGCACCTTTTGTATCGCCATTTTTTATCTTTGTCCAAGGTTCATGAGCAGTTATAGCTCCATTGGCGATAGCTAAAACTTTCCAAAGATCCTCTAAGTATCTGTTTGTTTGAAGCTCATTTAACTTTGTTTCTACTTCATTTAAGATAGCTTCTACTTCGTTTAACTCTTTTACATGTAAAGCTTTTACATCTTGTGAAGTGATTTTAAAATCACTATACTTACCGCTCATACCGATGATACGATTTAAAAGGTTTCCAAACTCATTTCCTAAATCAGAGTTGATTCTATCTATGAGAGCTTTTTGGCTAAAGTCGCCATCTTGCCCAAAAGGAACTTCTCTAAGCATAAAGTATCTAAAGTTTTCAAGCCCATAAGCATCTGCTACTTCTTTAGGATTTACAACATTGCCTTTAGATTTACTCATCTTTTCGCCATTTCTTGTCCACCAGCCATGTGCTCCTACATGTTTTGGAAGTGGTAAGTCTAGGCTCATTAAAAATGCTGGCCAGTAAATCGCGTGAAATCTTAAGATATCTTTGCCTACAAGCTGCATCGTAGCTGGCCAAAAATGCATATTTTCTTCTTCTTTCCCATAGCCTAAAGCGGTGATATAGTTTAAAAGTGCATCAAGCCAAACGTACATAACGTGTTTCTCATCGTTTAAAGAAGCAGGAAGTTTAATCCCCCAATCAAAACTTGTTCTTGTTATAGATAAATCACGAAGACCTTGTTTTACAAAGCTGATAACTTCATTTTTCTTGCCTTTAGGAAGAACACATCTCTCATCTTCGTTATACCACTTAAGAAGTTTTTCTTGGTAGTTTGAGAGTCTAAAAAAGTAACTCTCTTCTTTGACAAGCTTCGTAGGCTTACCACAATCAGGACAACCCTCTCCATCCATGAGTTGCGTTTCTGTAAAAAAAGTTTCACAGCTCACACAATAATACCCCTCATACTCACCTTTGTAGATATCCCCTTTTTCAAACATCTTTTCAAAAGCTTTTTGTACACCTAACTTGTGGTCAGCATCTGTAGTACGGATAAACTTGTCATAACTGATATCAAAATAGTCCCATAATTCTCTAAACTTTCCACTAATCTCATCTGCATACTCTTGAGGACTTCTTCCTCTGCTTTTTGCTGCTTCTTCGATTTTTTGACCATGCTCATCAGTACCCGTGAGGAAAAATGTCTCTTTTCCTTGCAACCTGTAATATCTAGCCATCGTATCAGCTATGATGGTAGTGTATGCGTGTCCTATATGAGGAACATCATTTACATAATAGATTGGGGTTGTTACATAAGCTTTGTTGTTGTTCATTTAATTATCTCCTTTACCTTGGATGAACTAGTGCAAGCGATTTTCTCAATCGAAAAAAGCTTCTGTGAAAACCCAAGATAGATTTCTAACACTAAGCACTCACTTTTTGTTTGAAAAGGTTTTGCTTTGTGAAGAAATTTTTTCCTTTTTTATTTTTTAAAATTCAAATCCGCCACTTTGACCTTTGTTCATGCTTTCATAAACAGCCAAAACATAGGTTTTTCTTATCTCACACTCAAAGAGTGCTTCACAATCCATACAACTTTTTAACTCTTTTTTTTCTTGACACTCTTGTAAAATCTTTTTTTTCTCCGCAAGGGCTAATTCGTATTTGTCTTTTTCGTTATCCATGAATACTCAAAACCCTTTTTATCTCTTCGTTTGAACCAAAAAAACAAGGTGTTGTATCGTGAGGATGCATAGGGGCTAAATCTAAAAGACGATTTTTCCCATCTATTGCCATTCCTCCTGCTTTTTCAAAAACAAAAGCAAAAGGGAAAACTTCAAAAATCATTCTTAACTTTCCTTTTGGAACATCACTGGTAGATGGATAAGAAAAAAGACCACCACCTTTAAGAAGTATCTGGTGCAAATCAGGAACCATTCCTCCAGAGTAGCGAAGTCTATATCCATCTTGGAAGATAGCATCTACTAAAGCTTTATGCTCTTTTGACCAACCTTTTTGTGTAGCACCTGGGGCATTGAGTTTGCCTTTTTCACCTAAATGAATCTCTTTTTGGAAGATAAACTCATTTTGTTTATTTAAACGGTACATGTACACTTTGTCTGTTGCGATAACTAGCTCAACTCTTGGTCCATAAACCACATAAACACTCGCTTTTAAGCTACTACCAGCATAATCGCCTTCATAGATTCCAAAAATCGAACCTACACTAAGATTTACATCAATCAAACTTGAACCATCAAGCGGATCGTATCCGACTAGATACTTACCATTTACATGTAAAGGTGTAGCTTCCTCTTTTTCTTCACTTACAATCTCTTTAACGCTTAAAACACTTTGAAACTCTTCTTCTATAATCAAATCGCTTTTGATATCGAGTTTTAGCTGTGTATCGCCTGTTGCATTGTGATGGTCTGAGTAACCAGTGTCATCATACTCTATGGCTTCTTTTATCCTAATTGCGCTTCTTTTTATCGCTTCAAATATCTCAGTCATTTTCTTCTCCAAAAGGGGTCAGGTCTAAACTCTAAACTTTTTTCTAAAGATAAAGTTTTAGCACTGTGCCTTATCTATTTTTTTTGCATTTTTGAGTATCCACTCAACTATCATTTGGGCATCATTTAAATCTAAAATCTCCAAATGACTAGGCAGCGTATAATCTTTAAGATCAATACTCTCATCAATGGCTAAAGCATTGCTTACTTCAAAGTAACTCTCATCTAGTTTGTTTCTAAAAACAGAAATTCTAGGGAGAGGGAGCGTTTTTAAGCCCTCAACTAACAAAATATCAAACTCACCTAAGAGTTTTATGATTTCATCTATCTCTTTTGGTTGTTGTGAGAGAAGGGTAGTTCTTGTTGGGCTTGCAACAACAACTTCAGCACCAGTTTGTGAAAACTTCCAGCTATCTTTTCCTTCTTTGTCAAAAACTGCTTTATCACTAGGGTCATGTTTGACGATTGCTAGTTTATACTTTTGTTTTAAAATTTGTGCAACTTTTACTATAAGTGTGGTTTTCCCACTATTTGATGGACCGCTAAATGCGATAGCAAGAGACTCCATAAAACACCTTATTTTTAAATATTTTGCGATTATATCAAAATGGTGCTTGAATTTTAATGAGATTGTTATGCAAAAGAGATTAAAATCACTTTTTTAGATTGTGATGAAGGTTTGATATGCGGGTTTCATTTTTACTTTTTTGTCTTGTTTTTTTATTTTCTGGATGTGTATCAAAAAAAGTTTTGGTTCAAGAAGATTTAGTGCATGAACAAGCCCTAGTAAATTCAAAAAGTGTTCAAATAAAAAAAGATAATAAAGTTATCGCCTATATCGTCTTAACTTATCTTAATCAAGTAGATGAAAAATTTGTCGATGAAGAGTTTGATAAGTTTGTTGTTGGTGTTTATACCCCTTTGAAAGATGGATTTGCATCACAAATCGAGATTGTTTTAAATGAGGATGCAAACACTACTTTAGTGGAAAAATTAGATTATGAAAATAAGATCTTAGAGGTTATTCCTTCAAAAAATGTTTGGAATACCTACTATCTTGTACAAAGTAAAAAAAGAAAATCAAAAGAGATTAAAGTAACTTTTGAGAATGAAGAATTTGACAAAACTTCTCTTGTTTTTAGGAAAGATTATTTATAAAAAAGTGTTATAATCGTCGTAAATCCAAATTAAAGGAGAGACGATGGCTTTAGAACTACCAAGTTTGCCTTATGAAAAAAGTTCACTTGAACCTTATATAAGTGCTCAAACCCTAGACTTTCACCACGGAAAACATCATCAAGCATATGTTACAAATGCAAACAATCTTACTAAAGATACACCTTTGGAAAATTTATCTTTAGAGGATTTGATTTTGCATGTTGCAAATAAGCCAGATAAAGTAGGTATTTTTAACAATGCAGCTCAAGTTTGGAATCATACTTTTTATTGGAATTGCATGAAGCCAAATGGAGGTGGTACTCCTTCTGGCATGATAGCTCAAAAAATAGATGAAGATTTTGGAAGTTTTGAAAACTTTGTTTCAGAGTTTAAAATAGCAGCTACAACACAGTTTGGAAGCGGTTGGGCATGGCTTGTTTTAGATGAAAAAAAGTTAAAAATCATCAAAACACCAAATGCAGATACTCCGATGGTACACGGCTTAAAAGCACTCTTAACAGTTGATGTTTGGGAACATGCTTATTATCTGGATTATCAAAATCGACGACCTGATTATGTAGATATATTTTTAAAACATCTTGTAAATTGGGATTTTGTAAATCAAAATCTTCTTTCATAAAAACCTCCCCGCTTAGCGGGGAGAATTTACTTTTTTAACTCTTCTTCTATCAAATCAACCAACTCTTGGTAACCAAACTTTTCAAGTGCTCTACCATTGACAAAATAAGAGGGTGTTTTGTTTACATGTAAAGCTTTTGCATCTTCTAAATCTTCTTTGATGAGGTGAGTTATTTTTTCAGATTGAACATCAGCTTTTAGCTTGGAAACATCTATCCAAAAATTTTCTAAAAGTTTCCAAACAGCTTGTTTATCAACAACATGATTGTTTATCCAGTATCTTTGGGTTGCAAAGAAAAATTCTAAAGTTTCAAGATAGAGATTTTGCTCTCTTGAAGCCTCGATGATTTTTACTACTTCATCAGAATTTTCGTGAAATGGGGCATATCTGAGGATAAGTTGGATTTGTTCTGGATGTTTTTTCATAATCTCTTTGACAAAAGGGTAAAACTGCGCACATGTACCACAAGCTGGATCAAAAAACTCAACTAGTTTGACTTTTGCGTCATCACTTCCTATCTTAAAGGAGTAGGGCTTTATCAAAAGAGTCTCTTTTGAAGTGCTTTGCGTAAAATTAGAGAGATTTTTGTAGTAATAAGCTCCCAATGCAAACAATAAAATAACTGATATAACAGAAATGACAATAAGCGTTTTTTCATTTTTCATGATTTTTTCCTTTTAATAAAAAAAATAAGATAAGCACAAATGCACTCAGTGATAAAAATGGAATTGTTATAAAACCAAACCATTCTATATACTTTGTACTACAAGGAACTCCCATAACACAAGGACTAGCGTTCTCAGGAACAATTTCATAGTGGATAAGATTATGGTAGATTGCAAAAAGAAATCCCAAAAGAACAAAAGGAAAAGCAT
This sequence comes from Sulfurospirillum sp. UBA12182, assembly GCA_002742765.1. GTDB lineage: Bacteria > Campylobacterota > Campylobacteria > Campylobacterales > Sulfurospirillaceae > UBA6810. Next base: position 44,833 of record DLUF01000059.1, read on the forward strand.
AGATAAAAACCATTTTATCACGTTTAAGCATACCTATAAGAAGAATGATACTTAAAGGATACATACAAATTCTTTGATACCAACAAAGTGTACATGGGATAAAAGACATAACTTCACTAAAAAAGAGACTGCCAAATGTTGCAATAAGTGAAATCAACCATGCGAAAAAGAGAAAAATATTCAAAAAGAATCCTTTGTAAAAATTTTTGAAATAGTAACTGCTTTTTGTTAATACAAGATTGTTTTATATCAAGAAAACTAATAATTATGAATTTTTTAACAAGATTTTTACTTCTAAAAGTTAAATCTTTTTTTCGTCAGTCATTTTTTGTAACACATTCAAAAGTTCGTTAGATAAAGCTTTAGAGGACGAGTGGCTTAAAAAAATAAAACAAAAATTATCCTAATTGTTGACAAGTTCATAAAAAAGTATTAATATTGTTTTAGGAAGTCACAAAAAAGTTATTTTGGAGGAGCAGATGAAAAAAAAAGAAAAAAAAGAATTAGGATTACATGAAGCTTACTTTCATGACCCGATTCAAGCTGATAAAGCTATTTTTGGTAGAGAAGTTGATCCTGTAACAAGAAGAGGGTTTTTAAAGAAGAGTTCACTCTTAGCTATGGCTGCTCTTGTTGGTTCTAACATCCCTTTTGCAAGCAGTATGCCTGGAGGACTTATCCCAGTAGCACTTGCAGATACAACAACACCTTTTAAAATAGATGGTAAAGATGGTTTAATTTATCTTAATGACCGTCCTGTAAATGCTGAGACTCCACCTCATCTCTTAGATGATATGTTTACACCAGCAAAACATTTTTTCATCAGAAACAATGGTGTACCACCTGAGATGCAAACTATCAATCCAGATACTTGGACATTAGAGATAGGAGGGGAGAGTTGCTTAAATCCTCAAAGCTTTACACTCCCTGAGTTAAAGAAAAAGTTCAAACACTATACTTATGCCTTACAACTAGAGTGTGGAGGAAACGGTAGAAGTGAATTTAACCCACCAGCAAAAGGAAACCAATGGACAACAGGAGCTGTTGGCTGTGGTAGATGGACAGGTGTGAGATTAAGAGATGTTCTACAAGCTTGTGGTATCAAAGAAGATGCTGTTTATATAGGATATTATGGTAAAGATACCCATCTAAGTGGAGACCCTACAAAAGTAGTAATCTCTCGTGGCGTACCTATGTCAAAGGCTTTAGAAGATGAAACTTTAATCGCTTGGGAGTATGAAGGAGAAGAAATTCCTCATTATAATGGTTATCCACTTCGTTTAGTAGCAGGTGGTTGGCCAGCTTCAGTAAGTGGTAAGTGGCTCTCAAAGATAGTTATAAGAAATAAAGAACATGATGGTGAGAAGATGACAGGACAATCATACAGAGTCCCTTGTGAACCAGTAGCCCCAGGTACAAATGTTCCAAATGAAGATATGTGTATCATGGAATCAATGCCAGTAAAATCTCTCATCACTTATCCAAAAACAGGCATATCACATGATTTAAAAGATGTTTTTGCTTTTAGAGGAAAAGCGTGGGCAGGTGACTTGGAAGTTATAAAAATGGATGTTTCTATCGACTTTGGAGCAACTTGGCATGAGGCTAAAGTAAAAAAACCGCTTAACAGATTAGCATGGCAAGAGTGGGAAGCAACTATAAAGTTTCCTAAAAAAGGTTACTATGAAGTGTGGGCTCGTGCGACAGATTCGAATGGTGTAGCACAACCTACAATCCTTCCAGGATGGAATCCTAGAGGATATCTTAACAATGCTTGCCATCGTATAGCTGTTCAAGTCGTATAAAGGAGTGAGTATGAAAAAATCACTCATTGTAGGGATTTTAACCCTATTCATAGGTGTTTTACATGTAAATGCTTCTTCTAAAGTAGATGAGCAAACAGGGCTTATCATAGCACCTGGTTTTGAAGAAGTGAAGACAAACTGTACTGTGTGTCACTCGGCAAAGTTTATCACTTTGCAAAGAGGAGATAAAGCCTCTTGGTTATCTATGATACGATGGATGCAAAAAACACAAGGACTTTGGGAGTTTGACAAGCCTTTAGAAGAGACGATTTTGACGTATCTTGCAACAAACTATCCACCTGGGAAAGCTTCAAGACGTCCAAATCTAAAACATACAGCACTACCTCCAAACCCTTATGAGAAGCCTTAAATCAAGGCTTCTTTCTAAACTCATCTGTTTTTTGAGGATTTGTCAAATCTTCAAAAACAGAGGCGAGGGATACTTGATCTTGTAAAATACGTCTATATATAATGTAGTTTGCCAAAACTTTTTTACCATATCTTCGACTTTCATCATATCCTACTAACTCCATACTCATATATGGTTCATATCTTCCTTTTTGAAAAAGACCACTTAACAACAGTCTTTTTGTAAATCCTATACCACCGTTGTAAGCATAAGCAACAAATAAAGGGTGATGGAGATATTTTTCGAGATAATCCAGATGTATATCTGCAAACAGATAAGCAGTCTCAGGATTGAACATATCTTCAAGGTCAAAATCTATAAAACCTTTTCTTTTGGCTATGTCATTTGCTAAAAAAGGCATAAACTGCATCATCCCAAGAGCATAAGAGGTAGATATGGCTGAGGGGATAAAGCGACTCTCTTGTCTAGCGATACTTAAGATAAGAGCTTTTCGATGTATCGAGTCTGATTTTAGAAATTGTTGATAAGGTAGAGGGAAATAGTGGTCTTTGTATCCACTAGCCTTTTCCATGATAAATGAAAAATGAGGAAGCGAGGAGCCATAAAGATAGATGTTAGCTAAAGCTTCTAACTCTTCTTTACTTTTGCCTTTAAAACTCTCTTCTAACTTTATCCATGCAAAGGGGTCTTTCTCATCAAAAAAAGGATGAGGTTCATATGCCTTTGCTATCATGATATTGTTTTTTTTCTTACCTGCTAGAATCGTATAAATGTTTAAATCAAAGCTCTCTTGGAGCATTTTTTTGTATTTTTGGTCATCACTAGCAAGATACTGCCAAAAAAGAACTTTATCTTTATCCATCTGGAAATAAGCTTTTTTATAAGCCTCTTCAAAGTACAAAAAAGCTTGCTGTTTTTTCTCTAACTTTAAAGCGTTTAAGCCCAAATAAAAAAGACTTAAGTGGTTTAAGGAAGCTTCTTTTGGATTTAAAAAGAGAAGTGATTTTTGTACTTTTTGTAGTTTGATATCAGTGACAATATGTTTTATAGTACTGTTTATACGTGAATCTTTAGAGAGTTCTTCGATTTTTTCTTTTGAGATGATTTTATCAAAGTGTTCTCTTCTAAATTTTGCACCAACGGCATTGAAAACTTCAAAAAAAGCATCATTACCACCTTGCATCATGCTCTCATAAACATTTTCTTGTGAAAGTATTTGTAAACTCAAAGCCTCTTTATAAGGAGCTAGTTTTTTAGAGAGCTTGGCAAGAAGAGTTTTATCGAGTTTTGTTGCTTCATAAACACTAAGCCCAATAGCGATACAATCTCTATCTTCATCTTTTAAAAGCTCTTCTGTTTTCATCAAGATACACAAAGAAGCCTTTTTTATCCCCTCATCATCTAGTTTTGAGGCAAAAGCATGAAAAAGTTTCCAGTTCATCCTTGAAGCATGTTCTAGGAGTTTCCACGCATCTTCACGAGAACAAAACTCAGAGTTAAGATACTCATATATATAAAAATCTTTTGCAACACTTTTTGGTTTATCCTCAAAAAATGAGATATCCTTAGGGGTGCTAGCGAAGCTTACATGTAAAGGCAAAAAGCAAAGAAAAAGAGTAAAAAAACTTTTTTTAAAGGGCATTGGCAAGGCTAAAAAGTAGTTTTACTGCAAAAAGGTCTAAAAACTGCAATCCCAAAATGATGATGATAGGAGAGAGGTCAATCCCACCTATAACAGTTGGAATGTAACGTCTAACAAACTCATAAACAGGCTCTGTAAGGCGTCTTAAGATTTGTACAATTGGATTATATGGATCAGGTCTTACCCAAGTGATAAGAGCTGAGATAATCACCACCCAAATATAAATACTAATAACCATATGAAGGATTTGTGCAATCGCTTCTATAAAAGTTGCAAGAACCATCATCTTGTAATTTCTCCTAAATAGTGTTTAATATGTGTATATAAATCTTTCAGATTTGGACCACTTTCTTGATTTGTCAAAAGGATACTTAAAACTTTTTTGAATTCATCATTTGCTATCTTACTCTTATCTTCTAAATGAGCTTTAAATTCTTCATATTTTTCAAAGTAAGGGGCATCTTTAACTATCGCTTTGAGTTTAGCTAAACTCTCTTTGTACTTTTCTGAGTTTTTTTGAGCAAAGACATCATCAATGATAGTTTTAAGTTCAGCAGTTGTGTGATGTTTTGAAGAAAAAAGTTTTGCGAGTTTTCCTATGTCATGACTTGAATAACCAAGTACCTTTGAAAGTTCCATATCGTCTAAAAGGTTGATATGCTTTTGATTATACTCTTTTAAGCTATCAATATCAAATGTGTTTTCTTGTAAATTTTGAAGATATTCTGCTATCGCTTCTGGTAAAAGGCCATCATTTAAAAGTTGTTTTACACTGATATCTTCTAATGCTGGTATGTGAACATAATCAATCTTTTCTAAAAATCCAAGAGAAGTTCTTATCTCTTCTTCTTGTTTTTCATTTTTTTTATTATCTTCACTTTCTATGATATGGCTTAGGCCTTGAAGCATATCATCACAAGCAGTAGCAAAAACTCTTGTTGGATATTTTTCTTGCGTCATGATAAGAAAATCTTCATCTTTGCTTTTAAGTCTTATCGTAAAAGGCAGATTGTTGTTAAGTAGCTCTTCTTGGCTGATATTCATACAGTTTTGAGTACATTTATCGCTTTCACAAAAACATGCATATGCTTTGCCTTTATCCATAAGTGATGAAGCAAATTGTAAGTGATACTTGAAGTTTTCACTTTGGTAGTAGAGATAATCATACTTGATACCACAAAGTGCAAGAATCCCTAAAATCTCACTATCTTTACTCTCTTTATCTCTTGCTATATCTTCAAAACGCACTAAAAATTTATCGTTTGTTTTTTTCGCTCCGTGATAGTTTAAAAGAGCAAGCTTGAGAGAATCAAGACGCAACTCTTCAAAAGGACTCACTGAAAATCTATACATGACTATCCTATATATTTTTCGCGAATTATACCAAGTGGTTGGTTAAAAATTGGTAATATGAGAATAGAGTAGGTTTATAAATCATTTGTATCTCTTTAAGTAGAACTTGAGTAAAATTGTCGTAAGCTCAAATGTTATTATCTTTTACATGTAAGGGTTTTGTATGGATATGCTTTCTAAAATCATAATTATTTTTATTGCTTTTGGATTTGTATTTTTACTATTTAAGCCTAAAAAACAGACTAAATCAAAAGAACAAAAACAAGAAGAGATATACTTGGCGTATTTAGAAAAGATGAGAGTACAGCTCTCTCATATCGATAATTCTGAAAAAAGACAAGCAAAAAAAATCATCTTACTTCAAAAATTTGCTAAAGAGCTAGAGTTCAATCTTTTTTTTGATAAACAAGAAGTAAAAAGTCTGATTCAAAAGCTAGCCGAGTATTGAATCGGTTAGCAAAAAGTTTATAGTTTAGCTTCGGACCCTTTTTACTCTTTTTTATTTTACTTCGTGCTTGTACTCTCTGTGAGAAACTTTTAACTTTGACCTCTATGTTACTTTATGAGCAATTTTGCTGAGCGCTTCTTTCTCTTTTTGGTAGGTTTTATAAAGGTCATAGGCATTTTGTAGATTGAGCCAAAACTGAGGCGTTGTCCCAAAATACTCTGAGAGCTTTAAAGCCATGAGAGGGGTGATGCCTCTTTTTTCATTGTACAGTTCACTAAGTGTTTTTATCCCAACATCCAAGTCTTTTGAAAGTTGTGCTTGTGTGATACGAAGTGGTACAATAAACTCCTCTTTGAGGATAACTCCAGGGTGTGTGCTTATCCTAATCTCTTTCATAATTTTCTCCTATCTATGATAATCATCTATATACACATCATAAACATTTGAGTTCTCAAACCTAAAGATAACTCTATATTGAGCATTAATTCTAATGCTGCAATAACCTTCCAAGTCACCTTTTAAGTGTTCTAAGTGATTTGATGGTGGAACTCTTAAGTCCTCATAGCTACAAGAAGCTTCTAGCATATCAAGTTTTCTTTTGCCTATGTGGTTAACAGCTTCACTAAAACATTTCTGTTTTTTTCCATCAAATAAAGCTTGTGTATATTTGCATTTAAATGTTTTTATCATGTAGATATATTATCACAATACGATAAGTTGTGTCAATAAAAAAAATAGTTTTACATGTAAGAAGTAAAAAGGCTAGAAACTCTAGCCTTTGATCGTGTTAAGAGCTTAGTTTTTGCTCTACTAATTGGTTTACGATTTTTGGATTTGCTTTTCCTGCTGTTGCTTTAAGAACAGCTCCTACAAAGAAACCAAAAAGATTTTTATTGCCTGCTTTGTATTTTGCAATGTTGTCTTGATTTTTTGCTATAACTTCATCGATGAGTGGTTCGATAACATTAGGATCACTTATCTGTACTAAGCCTTTAGATTGGACTATATCTTCTGGATTTTCACCATTTTGTACCATTTGCTCAAAAACTTGTTTTGCTATTTTACTAGATATCGTTTCCTCATCTATCATTTTCACAAGCCCAGCTATTTGGGTTGGAGTAAACTTGATAACTTCATTTTGTTTTAGCTCTCTTGCCACTTCGTTTGCTACTATGTTTGCTAAACTTACAGGGGAGTTTAAGATATTTAAAGACTCCTCGTAAAAAGAGGATAACTTGGCATCACGAGCGAGGATATTTGAGATTTCAGAGTTTAAGTTTAGTTCATTTATATATCTATCATAGAGTTTTAGCTCACTCTCACTCATAGGAGCTACTTCTCCCTCAACAACCACTTTTTTTGTTTGTGTTGGTTTCTCAGCTGGTTCTTTTTTCTCGACTTTTTTATTCCATGAGTCTTTAAGTCCTACTATCTTGTTAAAAACAGGCTTTGCATCGGTGTAGTCAATCGGGTCGGCGTAAAAATAGCCTTGTCTTTCAAACTGGAATCTCACATCAGGTTTTTGCTCGATTACAGCAGGTTCTATGAAGGCATTTTTGATTACATGTAAAGAATCAGGATTCAAATCCTCTAAGCTTTCTGGCATATCTACTTTGTAAAGTCTCTCATAAAGTCGTAGCTCTACTTGTTTAGCATGTTTTGCACTTACCCAGTGGATGGCACTTTTGACTTTGATACCACTGGTGTCATTTCCACTGCGAGAGTCAGGATGGTATACCGCTTTTATCTGTTTGATAACACCATTTTCATCTTTGATAACTTCTTTACATGTAAGGATATAAGCTCCTTTAAGTCTAACACTTTGATTGGGAGTTAAGCGGTAGTAGCCCTCAGGTGGGGTTTCCATAAAATCGTCTCTTTCTATGTAGATGGTGTTTGAAAAAGGAAGTTTTCTTGAACCCTCTTTAGGAACATCATGCGGGTAGTAAGAAGCTTCAATCTCCTCTTCACCTTCATAATTTTCGATTGTTACTTCAAGTGGGTCAACTACACACATAACACGTGGAACTTTTTTATTCAAATCATCTCTGATACAAAACTCAAGTTGTGCAACATCGACCATAGAGTTTGCTTTTGCTATACCGATTTGTTCACAAAAATTTAAAATCGCCTCTGGTGTATAGCCTCTTCGTTTATAACCAGCGATTGTTGGAAGTCTTGGGTCATCCCAGCCATTGACGTATTTGCCATCGACTAACTCTAAAAGTTTTCTTTTGCTCATAACTGTATAGTTCATACCAAGGCGTGCAAACTCATACTGATAAGGTCTAGGAGGAGTAAGTTCAAGTGCGTCTAAAACCCAGTCATAGATATCTCTGTTGTTTTCAAATTCTAAAGTACAAATCGAGTGCGTAATCCCTTCGATATAATCACTCAAACAATGCGCAAAGTCATACATCGGATAGATGCACCACTCATCACCTGTTCTAAAATGGTGTGCATGACGGATACGATAAAGCAGCGGGTCTCTCATCTTCATGTTAGCTGCACTCATATCAATACGCGCTCTTAAAACATGTTCTCCATCTTTAAACTCACCGTTTTTCATCCGCTCTAAAAGTTCTAAGTTCTCCTCTACGGAACGTTGTGCATACTTACTTCTTCGGCCAGGTTGCGTGATAGTTCCTCTATACTCTCTTATCTCTTCTTCGTTTAAGCTATCTACATAAGCTTTACCCATTTTAACAAGCGCTACTGCGTATTCATAGATTTTAGGGAAGTAGTCACTAGCAAAGCGAACACTCTCATTCCACTCAAAACCAAGCCAAGTTACAGCATCTTTGAGAGCTTCAACGTAGCGCATATCTTCTGTTGTAGGGTTGGTGTCATCCATGCGAAGGTTACAGTGTCCTTGATAATCACGTGCGATACCAAAGTTTATATATATAGATTTTGCATGTCCGATATGTGGGAAACCATTTGGCTCTGGTGGAAATCTTGTTATGATTTTTGTATATTTACCAGCTTTTAAATCCTCTTCGACTTTGACGCGTAAAAAATCTTTGCTCTCACTCAATTTCTCTTACCTCTGTATATGAATTATCGCGAATTATATCAAGTAGTTTGTTAAAAAACGGTAACACAAGAGCCAAAAAAGTTTTTACATGTAAAGGTTTTTATTTATCGATTCATATGCTATGAGTATCTTTTTGCGCTCAATTCCCCATCTATACCCACTCATCGCACCACTTTTTGAGATAACTCTATGACAAGGGATAAGATAGCCTATATGGTTTTTACCGATAGCACTTGCAACTGCTCGAACTGCTTTTGGTCTTTCTAAAAAATTTGCCATATCTTGGTAGGTGGTGATAACACCATTTGGTAGATTTAAAAGAGCTTTCCAGACGTTGATTTGAAAGTTTGTACCTTTGACAAGCAAATTATATTTTTTGTTTTTTATAAAAATGTTATCTAAGTATTCGCGTGCCTTTTCGCCATCGTGGATGAGAGTTGCTTTTTCCCAAAGCTCTTTAAATCTAGCAAATATCATCTCTTGATTGTTATCTATAAATCCCAAATAGCATATCCCTTTATCAGTAAAACCAACTAACGCTAATCCAAAAGGTGTTTTTCCATAACCATAAGTTATGCGGACATCTTTGCCTTTTTCTCGCCACTCTTTTGGAGTTACTCCGATGAGGTTTACAAAAAGCTCATGTAATCTGCTAGTACTTGAAAGACCGATATCCAAGCTACTCTCTAAGATAGAGCGAGACTCTTTTAAATGCTCCTTTGCATAGTTGAGTGTTACAGAGTGCAAAAACTGTTTTGGCGTAACTCCGACATACTCTTTAAAGACTCGGATAAAATGAAACTTACTCATACCTATGTTTTTTGCTATCTCATCTATGCTAGGTTGGTTTTTAAAGTTGTTGTCTATGTAGTGTATGGCCTTTTCTATTTGACGGTAATTGTTTGATAAATCAACGTTAGATAAAGAAATCATCACTCAATCCTTAAAGCTTTTTAGAAGTATAACTCAAAGAAAAAACATATACAATCCAAAAATTGCTACTCTTGTAAATAAAGAGGCTTTACGCCTCTTTATTTAGATGGATAACTCTTCTCTTACTTGTTTTACAGCTTTAACCATATTGATAAGACTAGGTTTGACTTCGTCCCATTTTCTTGTTTTAAGCCCGCAATCTGGATTTATCCAAAGTTGCTCTTTTGGTAAAACTTCGAGTAAAAGTTTTATCTGCTTTGTTATCTCTGCAACACTAGGAACTCTTGGGCTATGGATATCATACACTCCTGGACCTACTTCTTGTTTGTAGCCCACTTTTTTAAAGACTTTTAAAAGTTCATTGCCACTTCTTGCAGTCTCTATGGATATGACATCGGCATCCATCGCTTCGATAGTTTTGATAATATCATTAAATTCACTATAACACATATGTGTATGGATTTGAGTTGTAGGAAAAGCTTTTGCAACAGCTATCTTAAAATCTCTTACTGCCCAGTTTTCATACTCTTTAATTTTCGATTTGCGAAGAGGATATCCTTCTTTGAAAGCGGCTTCATCGACTTGGATGATTTTGATGCCTGCTTTTTGTAGATCATCTATCTCATCACTGAGCCCTAAAGCTATCTGCTTGGAGACTTCTGAGCGAGCTAAATCATCTCTTACAAATGACCAGTTAAGTATAGTCACAGGACCAGTGAGCATGCCTTTCATGATTTTGTCTGTTTTACTTGCTGCATAGGTAATCCAATCAAGTGTCATCGCTTTAGGACGACTGATATCTCCGTAGATAAAAGGAGGTTTGACACATCTACTACCATAGCTTTGCACCCAACCGTTTTGGCTAAAACCATATCCTTTAAGTTGTTCCCCAAAGTACTCAACCATGTCATTTCTCTCAGGCTCCCCATGCACTAACACTTCCAGCCCGCACTCTTCTTGAAAAGCTACACACTCATCAATGTAGTTTTTCATCACATTTTCGTACTCCTCTTTTGAGATGAGATTTGCTTTATAATCTCTTCTCACTTTTCTAAGCTCAGCTGTTTGAGGAAATGAACCGATAGTGGTTGTTGCTAAATTTTTATAACCTAAAAGTTCTTTTTGGAGTTTGATTCTTTTTTCATAAGGTTCTACTCTTTCAAAAAGGCTCAAACTTGCCACTCTTTGTTGTACGCTTTTATCGTGTATAAGCGAGGAAGTTTTGCGACTTTTTGCGCTTTGTTCGTTTGCTTCTAGTGCTTTTTGTTCTTTTGTATCAAGGTTTGTTTTAGAAAAGAGAGTCGCACATAGTTTTATCTCATCTAGCTTTTCAAGAGCGTAACTAAGCCAATCTTTTATCTGTGGATCCATCTTGTTTTCATATTTGAGTGTAAAAGGTACATGTAAGAGTGAACAAGATGAAGAGACGATGATATCTTCTTTTTGGACTACTTTTGCTATCTGTTCTAAAAGATTTAGCGTCTTTTGTAAATCACTTTTCCAGATATTTCTTCCATCAATGACACCAGCGATGAGTTTTTTACCGCTTTTTTTGATAAATTCCAAAGATTGAAGATTTTCTTTGCCATATAAAAAGTCCAAGCCTAAAGCCCAGATAGGAGTATTGACAAAAATCCCAGTCGCTTCGTTTGAGTGTTCAAAGTAAGTCGTGACGATGAGTTTGAGTTTAGCGCTTATGGAACCTAGTTTATCGTAAGTTGGTTTGATAAGGCTTAGAACTTTTGTTTCATTATCTTTTACAAAGATAGGCTCATCTATCTGTATGTAAAGTTCATCTTCAAGCAAGGAAAGTTCTTCTAAAAGCTTGATATAAAGCGGAAGTATGTTTCCTAGTAATTCATATGTATCTTTGCCATCAACTCTTTTTGAGAGTCCTAAAAACGTAAGAGGACCTATAAGATTGATTTTGGTCTTTAACCCTAAAGCTTTTGCTTCTTTATACTCTTGTATGACTTTTGTACTATCAAGTTTGTAGTTATCTTTAAGGCTAAGTTCAGGAACTATGTAGTGATAGTTCGTGTTAAACCACTTTGTCATCTCCATAGCTGGGAGCTGTGAAGTGCCTCTTGCCATCGCAAAATAAAGTTCTTCTTTTTGTAGATTTGCAAATCTTTTAGGAATCGCACCTAACATAAAAGCAGTATCTAGCATATTGTCATAAAGGCTAAAGTCGTTAGAACTGATAAAATCAATCCCTGCTTCTTTTTGGTAGAGCCAATGTCTTTTTTTAAGTGCACTTGCCTCTTTTTGCAGCGTATCAAATGAGCACTCACCTGCCCAAAAACTCTCTAAAACTTTTTTTAATTCTCTTTTTTCACCGATTCTTGGAAAACCGATTACATAACTGTTATTTGACATTTGTATCCTTAATTATTTATTGTTTGATGATGAATTAAGGATGTAGTGGAGGGTGAACACCAGAGCGTCTAAATGCAAAGTATGTGTTATAGTAGGGACATCTTGGGATATAGTGGAAGAGGGCAACAGCGATTTTTGTTCTTAATGCAAAAAAGCAGTTGCAATGACAAGGACGAGATTTTACAAAGGTACAAGAGTGAAGAAGAGTTTGTTGTGTGGGTGGGTCATCTTCAAGTTCTTCATCATCTTCTTGCAAAAAAGTATGTTTTGTAAAAAAGTCAAATCTCAAAAAAATAGCTTGAAGAGTTGTTTGAACACTATAAGCTAAGATGGCAGCAAATCGAAAATAGTTCTTGCCAAAACCCTTTGGAGATTTCACATATTACCTTTTGTAAACAAGTTTTGTTTTTTTGTGCAATTATAGCAGATATCTTAGTGTCTTAACAAGTTTTATATGGCAACAGCTTGATAATAATCAATGCTTTATTTAGAGTATTTCATTAAAATTTTGGAAAAATTATTTAGGAGAAAAAAAATGTCTTTAAATATGTTATGTAACCAATGTTCTATGAGTATGCTAGGTGGTTGTGGCTCAAAAGGACAAGAGGTAGGAACTTGTGGAAAAGATAAAAATCTAGCACTTTTGCAAGATATCATGATTTATGGTTTAAAAGGTTTGAGTGCTTATAGAACTCATGCAGATGAATTTGGTGCAGATACAAAAGAAGTAGATGATGTAATGGCTGAAACACTTTACTTTACTTTGACAAATGTAAACTTTAGCTTTGATGACCATATCGCGCAACTTATGAAGATAGGACAAGCTGGAGTGAGGATGATGGATATCTTAAGTGAGGCTCACACGAGCCATCTAGGTATCCCAACACCAGTGCGTGTTAGCCAAAACAAGGCTGAGGGAAAAGGTATCTTAGTAAGTGGGCATAACCTCGATATGCTACTTAAGCTTTTACAAGATACTGAAGGTAAAGGGATTAACATCTATACTCACTCAGAAATGCTTCCAGCACATGGCTATCCAGAACTTAGAAAGTACCCACACCTCAAAGGAAACATAGGAAAATCTTGGTTTGATCAAAATGAACTGTTTGAAAAATGGAATGGCACTATCATAGTAAATACAAACTGTATCGTTCCTCCAACTGCAAAGTCAACGTATACAGATAGACTTTATACTTACGATATCGTGGGTATTAGTGAGGGCAAAAAGATAGTAGGAGATGACTTTAGTGAAGTGATAGCACAAACTCTAACACTACCAGATGTAGATAATTTTAACTCAGATGAGACACTTAGCACAGGACATCACTATAAAACCATCCTGACATTAGCTCCTCAAATTTTAGAAGCGGTACAAAGCGGTAAAATCAAACAGTTTTTTGTTATCGCTGGTTGTGATGCTCCAGGAAGCGGTGGAGAGTATTATAGAAAGATGGCTGAAAATCTACCAAAAGATTGTGTGATAGTCACTTCTAGTTGTGGTAAATTTAGATTTAATGATATAGATTTTGGTGAGATTGAAGGCACAGGAATACCAAGATATTTAGACTTAGGACAGTGTAATGATAGTAATGGTGCAGTGCATATCGCTCTTGCCATCAGCCAAGCTTTAAATGTACCAGTAAATGACCTTCCTATCGCGATAGTGCTTTCTTGGATGGAGCAAAAAGCAGTGCTTATCCTCTTAGCTCTGTTTAGTTTGGGTATCAAAGATATCTATCTTGGACCAAAGCCACCACAGTTTGTCAATGATGATATTTTCGCATTTTTACAGCAAAACTTCAATCTTCATTTGACAGAAACGAAAAACTATGAGAATGACCTTAAAAACCTTTTAATTACAGCATAAAACTTCTTTACATGTAAGGATTGACTCCTTACATGTAAAGCTTATCTCTCATCTAAGATTGTATCAAGTTCTTGGACTTTTTGAAGGGCTTTTTGGGAAGATTTTTTTGCATTTTCGCTTAGTCCTTCACTAAAATGTAAGACATTTTCTAAAAGAACAGATATCCCCAAAAAGATAGTTTTAACACAGATATTTCTAAGATAACTCAAAAGGATAGGTGTTGGTAGATTATGCGTAGAGTAGACATAAGTTCTCTCATCACTCAAATCTAAAAATTCTATTTTGTCTTCGTTAAATCCACTCATCGCATCAACAACCACGATAACATCAGGTTCAAATTCTCTAAGCTTTGCAAACTCATCTTCTGGAGTATCATACCCAAAAAAGACTTTCCAGCTAGGTAAGTGTTCTTCAACTAACCTTCCAACAGCGATAGCAACACCATCATCTCCTCGTAGTTCATTGCCCACGCACAGTAGTGCTTTTTTCACAACTCTCTCCTAAAAATCCAAATCTTTTCTTAATACCAAGTACCCCTCAAGAAGATCTTTTAAGACCTCCTTGAATGAGCAATCTATCATTTGTGGTAAAAGTTTTGCAGCATGTTCAGGAAAAATCTCTATCTCAAAATACTTACTTAGATTTCCAAGCTTAAACCTTAGATACTCATCACCATTTTCCAAAATCAACTCGTATTCTTCTTCACTTATCTCTAAAATCTTTTCACTAAAATCAATCGTACCTATACCGTGACCAACACAAGTAGAGAAAATTTTTATCTGATTGAGTTCGGCCGATTCAGATTTTGCACCATCGAGATGTCTCTTGACAAGCTTATAAACTTTTATCACTTACTTTTTCCCCCATTGAACTCTATGAAGGCTTATTTTATCCTCTTCTTGACACGCTATATAATGTGTGTAGATTTCATTGTGTAAAATCCCCATACACTCAGCATATCTAGGATCCTCTTCTGTTTGTATCGCTTCAGTAACAGAGATTTTAGTTGCTTTAGGATTTTTAACATCACCACTTTTGATGAGTGCATCCAGATATTTATCATAGAGTTTACGTCCAAAAACATAACTCATCAATTTTTTAGCTTCTACTAGCAAATCTCTTTCAAAGAGTGTGTTACCGATGAGAGACTCTTTGATGAGTGAGGGAATCTCGTTCTCTTCTATATGACTCTCTTTTTGAAGTTTTTGATCCATAACACCTAAAGCAGTTGTTAATCCATAGATTATACTTGCTGGATGTGGAGGACATCCTGGTATATAAACATCAACAGGTATGATTTTATCCACACCACTTAAAACACTATATGCATCATAGAAGATGCCTCCAGTTGACCCACAAGCACCAAGGGCAACGACAAGCTTTGGATCTGGTGTTGCTTCGTATGCACGAAGGAGTGGATAATACATCTGTCTTGTTACAGGACCTGTACAAAGAAGGATATCCGCATGACGAGGATTTGCAACAAGCTTAAATCCAAATCGTTCAGGATCCCACATAGGTGTAATAGCGGCAAAAATCTCAATTTCACAACCATTGCAACTACCACAATCTACACGATAAACACTAAAACTTCTTCCTATATGCTTTAAGAGACTTAGCTTTTCTTCTAAAGCATTTGCATCTTTTATCTCTTGTGGAACTTCATATGTTTTCATTCTATCACCACCTCTTTGCCAGTTGTAAAGTTAGATACAGTGGCATTTTTTTTGCATGTTGGACAAACACGAAGATAATCTTTCGCCTCTTCAAGTCTGTTTTGACTTACATTTGCTTTGCTTAAACAATCAAAGCTATATTGAACTAATCTTTTAGCAGTAAAAGGTTTTTTGCATTCTGTACAACATTGAACTTCAAGTTCTCCCCTTTGTATGAGGGCAGATTTGTCAAACTTTACTGCTAGTTCAAACTCTTCTGAGAGTCTAATCGCACCTGTTGGACATACTTCATCACATCTTCCACAAAAGATACAACGCCCACAGTCAAATTCCCAGATAAGTTTGTTTTGTTCAGCATTTAACTGTACAGTGATAGCATTAGAAGGACATGCTATACCACATGCAGCACATCCTATACATAGATCAAAGATATAAGCTGGTTTCCCTCTGAAATTATCTGCTACATGATAAGGCTCAAAGGGATACTTATGTGTTGTATCACCATATTTTTTGCTGATATCGAGTAATTTCATCATCTTAGATCCTTTAGAGGGCTATTTTTTTGTGTTCTTGAGAAATTCTTCAAATCTTTATTTGTTAAAATTTTACTTTTTTTACTTTTAACATCAACAACAGTAACTCTCTCTGTACACGAGTAACAAGGATCTAGGCTACAAACGATGAGTGCCGCGTCTGCGATGGTGTTACCACGAAATTGAAAACGTAAACTTGGCCAGTTGTTATAAGTAGCCGCACGACATCTCCAACGAAATACTTTTTGAGCACTTCCTTGCATAATCCAGTGTACATTGTCTCCTCTTGGAGCTTCAACATATGCTAGAGCATAATTTTCAGGTTTAACATGGAATTTTGGATCTACGATAATCGCTGTTTGAGGCATCATCTCGAAACATTGACGGATGATGGAAACAGAGCTTTTTAGCTCTAAGTATCGTACTGTTTCTCTTGCAAAAACATCACCACCCTCTACCACAGCAACGTCAAATTTTACTTGTTTGAAAAAATCATAAGGATGGTCATAACGTGTATCACGTTTTATTCCACTACCTCTTATGTTTGGACCAACAGCAGAAAAATCACGCGCTACTTGTTTATCTAAGATTCCAACACCTTTCCAACGACGCATTTGGCGTTTGTCATCCATAACAGCATCCCAAACCTCATCAACTTGTGCTTCGATGATATTTAAGATTTGTAAACTCTCTTTGATCTCAACACCCGTCATATCTCTTCTTAAACCTCCCATAACAACGTTTCCGTAGGTTTTTCTACCTCCTGTTACGAGTTCGGCAAGTTTCATAGAGTATTCACGGATTCTAAAGATATGCATAAAAGCATTGTAGTTTCCAGTTACTTCACAAGCTAGACCTATGTTTAGAAGATGACTATGTAAACGTTCAATCTCTGAACAAATGATACGAATCGCTTGCGCACGAGCTGGAATCTCTAAGTTGATGGCTTTTTCTGCAGACTCGATACAAGCTATGGCATGGGCATACCCACAGATACCACAAACTCTCTCAGCCAGATATCCCATTTGGTCATAGTTCATTCTATTTTCGGCAAGTTTTTCCATACCTCTGTGTTGGTAAAATAGTCTATAATCCGCATCAATGATAGTATCCCCATCACAAAAGAGTCTAAAGTGACCAGGTTCATCAGCTGTGATATGCAAAGGTCCTAATGGTACATCAATGACTCCAGACCCTTCTGGGCGTAAAAAGTCAAATTCTGGTTCCATATAGTGTTCTTTCATATCAGGACGATACCTATAATCCATAGCATCTTTTCTTAGTGGATGTAAGTTATCTGGCCAATCATCGCTAAGAACTAAACGTCTTTTATCTGGTAAACCTTCTGCTATAAGTCCAAACATATCATATGCTTCTCTTTCATACCAGACACAAGCAGGTACTTTTGGAGTTACCGAAGGATATGTGAGTGTATCAGGAGAGATAAGTGTTTTTACTGTAACAAAACATTTTTCATCTTGAGCAACTTCATCTCCTTCAAACATTTTACCACCCTCCATTGAGAGTACATAGTAAAGAGCAAAATGTTTATTTATCTCTCTTTCATCATTTGGAATCATAGTTGAAAGATAACCACCCATGTCATAGTAAAGAAAACGAACTGCTTCAGGAAGGTCATTAAGCTCAACCAAAGCAGTCACTTGATCTTCATATTGTCTTGTGACTTCTAAAACTTTAACTCTTTGTCCTAGTGCTTCTATAAATATATCACATTTCATTATGAGTCCTATTGTTTTATTATAGTTTTAACGCTCTCATCAAGGAGAAACGTAAATGATTCAAATTGCCACACACCAAAAGCGATAATCAAAAAAGCTAACGCTAAAAGTGGGAGATTTTCGCTTAACTTCATCTCACTGTTGTGTACAACTTTACCCTCAACTTTACCAAATGTTGCAAGGAAAAAGTGTGAAAAATCAGCGATAAAGATGATAGCCAAAGCGATAGCAAAAATCGCCATTAAAAGATATTGTCCATCAAGTGCAGCTGCTTTGAAAATCAAAAATTCACTAACAAAAATCGCAAATCCTGGTACCCCTACCAAAGAACAAATCGCTATACCAAAGAGTACAGCAGTAACTGGAGCTATACGTATCATAGAGCCCATTTTAGTCATGTCTTTTGTTCCATATATTTTTGCTATATTGCCTGTTGAGCAAAAAGCAAGAGCTTTGGTAAAAGAGTGAGCTGCACAGTGAAAAAGTGCTGCAAAAAATCCGATAGTTCCACTCACTCCTAAACCAAAAGCAATAACCCCCATATGAGCGATGGAGTGGTACGCAAACATCCTTTTAACATTGTGTTGACGAATGAGGAAAAAGGCTGCGATAAAAAGAGTCAACGTACCACTGACAAGCATAATCATCTGAACAAATTCTAATCCTACCCCATTTGCAACGATAGCATAGTAACGTATAAGTCCAAGCATGGCACACTTCAAAAGTACCCCTGAGAGAAGTGCTGAGGTAGGTGCTGGACCTTCTGCGTGAACATCTGGTAACCAAGTGTGTGTAGGAGCAAGCCCTGCTTTTGTACCAAAACCGATAAGTGCAAAGATGAAAACAAGTTTTAATGCCATAGTATCTATGTTTTCAGCATTTGCTAAAAGGTTTGTATAAAGCATTGCCTCTCCATCTACTTTTCCATTTGCTGCTGCATAAAGTAAAATAGTTGCATAAAGTGCAAAAGCCAAACCAATACTACATAAAACGATATATTTATATCCACTCTCTGTAGATTTTTTATCTTTTTTTACTGCTACTAGAAAAACAGATGCTAAAGTAGTTGCTTCGATAGCTGCCCACATAAAAGCCATGTTGTTACAAATAACACTTAAACTCATAGTCCAAGTAAAGATAAAACTGAGTGCAAAATAGTTTTTTACCCCTCTTAAATCTATATGACCATCTTCTAATTCCCATTTCATATAAGTTGTTGCATAGATATTTACAAGTAACCCTGTAATAGCTATAAGAGATAAAAATATCGCTCCAAGTGAATCCAAAAAGAAGAAGTGGTTAAATAAACTTAATTCTTCTTCATGAACAACTTTTCCCACAGCATTCAACAAAACCCCTGAAACAATGAGGTTTAAAAAGATATGAGATTTTTTTAATACATTATATTGAAGTGGCATCAAGAACATGATAACACCAAAAATAAAAGGTATAGTTAATATTAGTAAAAGAGTATTCATGTGATTATCCCTTTAGATTGATTGCTTTAGAAGTATCAAGACTTTCATAGGTTGCATAAAACCTTTTAGCCAAAATACCCATAATCAAAACTGCAAAAACAGCATCTGTTAAGATTCCGATTTCAACAAGTTCATGAGAATTGTATGCCATGAGTGCAAGACTTAGATGAATACCATTTTCGAAAAGACAGTATGAGAGAATTTGTTTGATAAATGAATTTCTCAAAATAAAACCAAAAATCCCCATCATAAAAACAAAAGATGCAGCATAAAGAGGCAGCACATCTTGAAATAGTGAAAAATGGATAAAAACTTTGTAAAACATCATAGCAATCGCTAGTGAAAAACTAAGAGCTACAACAGGAGATATAAAAAATCCTCCTACTGGTTCATCTTCAACAACAAGTCCTAGCTTTTTTACAAGTCTAAACAGATAATAAGGAACACAGATAACTTTTACGACAAAAGCTGTTATCGCCCATACGAGTAGCTCATGTGAGCCGTATTTGAAATGTAAAGTTAAAAATACAATAACAAGTAAAAGTGTTTGTAAAGCATATGCACCGATACTGTATTTGTATTTTCTTAAGCCAAAAACCGCAAAACTCGTTCCCATCATTAAAACCGTAACGATATCTAAAATATTTGCCATAGTTAAATCCCCATAATATATAGTACTAATGAAGTACACGAAATAGCGAGTGCAAACAGCATGGTTCTTTTCATACCTTTGTTTATCGTAAATCTTGGCCCAAAGTTATCGATAAAAACAGCCATTACATAGAGGAATCCAACTTCAGCTAAGAAAACGAGCAAAGATAGGATAGGATTTTCAAATCTCCAAGGAATGAAGATAACAAGAAAGAATCCTAAAACTGCAAACTGTTTGAGCAAAATAGCTATATCTATAAGTGCAAAGTCTTTACCACAAAACTCTCCAAGTACACCCTCTTGTAGCTCTTGTTCTGCCTCAGCTAAGTCATAAGGTTTTCTTCCTGTTTCTACGTACATTACCCATAAAAATGCTGTTGCTGCGATAGAAAACGAAGGAACAGCATATCCATATAATCCATGTTGGATAAGGTTTGTTATAAAAGGAAGATTTGTACTGCCAGCTCCCATCATAACAACGATAAGACAGATAACCGCAACCTCTTCAGTATAAAATCCAACAGTTCCTTCTCTACTAGCGCTTACCCCAGCATATGGGTTGGAAGTGTCGATACCAGCAACTATAAATATAAATCTAAAAAGCGCTCCTAAATAAAGAAGCACAAAGATGTCAGAAAACTGAGACAAAACAGAAGAGTTTATGCCGTATGTAACAGGTAAGGCACAAAACATTCCTGCTGCACTGATAAAAAGTACATAAGGAGAAATCTGATAGATATAACTTGTACTATGAGATTTTGTTCTTCCTCTTTTGAGTAATTTATAAATATCATAGTATGTTTGAAAAATACTAGGTCCGATACGTGATTGGAATTTTGCTCTTAATTTTCTTGCAATCCCATCAAACAAAGGAGCAACTATGATAGCTGAAATAAGTTGTAATGATATGTAAAAAAAGTCCATTATATCCTCCTTTTATAGATAGTAATAACCAAAAATGAGTATCAAACAAAGATAAACTAAGATATACCCAGCATATAGATTTGTTCTACCATTTTGAAAAACACCTATCTTATCTGCACCAATCATAATGTAGCGGATAACTGGTTCATACAGCTTTTCCCAAAAAAGGTCATGAGTTTTATGCGTATAAACTGCCTTTGAAAAATATCCATCAATTTTCACTTCACTCTCATATCTCAAAAGAAAACTAAGAGCTTTTTTAATGTCTCCAGTAAATGCATTTGAGCCAATTTGCATATTTTTATTGTAGATAAATCCACATGCCCAAGGATCTGTGATTCTTGCTTCTTTGTTGTTTGCTTTAAAAATATAAAACAGTACAAAAGGGATAAGTCCACAAGAGAGCATAACTAAGATGATAATTGGCATAGAGATGAATCCATGAGTACTCAAAGTAGCTTCTGGCATAAGTGGAAGAACGATGTTTGAAATCATCTTGATAACATCATTCATAAATATACCGATACCCACACATAAGCTAGCAAGTAATCCTAATGGTAAAAGTCTTGTAGCAGAAACCTCTTTTGCTTCTTCTATGCTCTTTGCATCACGTGCTATACCCAAAAAGACCGAACCATATACTTTAGAAAATGCCATGATAGCCATAGCTCCAGTGATAGAAAGAGCGATAATCGAGAGTGTAAAGAAAAAGCGTGATGCAATTCCCTCATTTATCCCACCCATAACCATCGTTTTATAGATAGTCCATTCACTAGCAAAACCATTTAATGGAGGAATTGCACAGATAGAAAGAACAGTTATAAAAAAGATGATAGAAGTGATAGGCATTTTTTTATGTAAACCTCCAAGTGCATCCATATCCCTTGTTTTTGTAGCTGTAAAAATATTGCCACTTAACATAAACAGAAGTGATTTAAATACCGCATGGTTTAAGATATGAAACAAACTAGCGATAAAGCCTAGTAAAGCAATCGCAGGAGAATTTGTTCCAAGACCATAAAAAGCTCCTCCTAGTCCTAAAAAGATAATCCCAACATTTTCACAAGAACTATAAGCGATAGAAGCTTTATAATCATTTGAAATGAGTGCGTATATAATCCCAAAAACACAGCTTAAAGCGCCCATAAAAAGGAGTATATAGCCAAATTGTACGGATTGGGGTAAAAAAAGTGAAAATTTTATAAAAGCAAAAAGTGCTACTTTTATCATAACACCACTCATAAGTGCTGAGGCATTTGAAGGGCATTGGCAATAAGCAAGTGGCAACCATACATGAAAAGGAAACATTCCAGCTTTACTTCCAAGTCCTATAAGAAGGAGGATAAAAAGGGAAATACTCATACTAAAGCTGATATCCATTTGAGCAAATTTACTAAACTCAAAGCTACCTGCAAAACTTGCCATAACTAAAAGAGCTATCATCAAACAAAATGCACCGATTTGAGCAATTCCTAAGTAAATCATTACATTTTTAGATGCACCTTTTCCATCATTAATAAGGATTAAAAGGGCAGAGATAAGAGTCATCACTTCCCATAAAAGCATGAAAGAGAAGACATTGTCACTAGAGATAACAAGAAGCATAGAGAGGATAAAAGCGTTAAAAAGTGAAGCAAAAACTGCTAAGTTTGCTTTTTTCTCATAAAATCTTGCATAATCAAAACTAAAAAGTGACACTGCAAATGCGATGAGACTTACTAGAAAACTAAAAAACATCCCCAAAGAATCAAGTTTAAACAAAGGAGCACTGATAAAATTACCAGGCAATTGCCACACTAGAGTTTCGTGGAGATGAGAAAAGAAAAAGATTGTTGCATAAAGCGAAATCAAAGTTGCCAAACCAAAACCGATTTTTTGAGCAAAAAGAGGTTTTTTGTAAAAAACGATTGAAAGAAGAGACGTTATTAAATATAAAAAATATATGGTTTGCATTATCATACCTCACTATTTGGCGTTGCAGCTTGTTCTGGTGCTGGTTTTGGTTTTTTTACAAAAGGTTCAGGGATATTTTTAAACACAGTATTTGGAACGATTGCTTTTAAAAATGGTTCCATATCTCCTTTGACTTTTTTTCCAAATTTACACTCTCCAAGTATAGGGTCTACAAAGACTAACGCCCCTGTTGGACAAACACTTACACAAGCAGGACCAGTTTCGATTCCCTCACACATATCACATTTGATAGCGATACTTTTAAGACCACTTAGACAACCCGCTTCTAAGTGAGCTTCTACTTCTTCTTTGATGGAAGGAGGAAACTCAGCATCGATATGGATAGCTCCATAAGGACAAGCGATAGTACAAAGTTTACACCCTATACATATCTCCTCACAAAGCTCAACACATGAATTAGCGATACGAAGTGCTCCTGTTGGACAAACATTGGCACAAGGTGCATCGTCGCATTGTCGGCACTGATTGGGCATTTTACCACTCTCTAAAGAGAGTACATCCAGTCTTGTTTTGGCGAGCTTACCTCTTATATAAGCATGTTTAACACAAGCTTTCATACAGGCATTGCAAGCGATACACATGTCTGGATTTGTGATAACAAATTTATGAACTTTAGACATAAAACATCCTCTTACATTTATATAACACGATTTGACTAAACTTACTAGAACTCATCTCAAAAATAAAGAGGGCATAAAACCCCCTTTTTTGATTGTGACAACGTAATTGTACAACATGTTCATAGCGTGAAAATAGCTTTTAGACAATTTTTAATCTTTTTTATATTTTTTAAAAATATATTAGTAATAATGTTTTAGATTAAATTAAAAAAGATATTTGTTGTAGAGAAAAAAATCATATAAAATTTTATTTTAGAAAAAAAATCAAATGAGAGAGAGTTTTTTTAAAACGTTTAATTTTGTAACAGATTTTGTAAAAAAGCATTAAATTTTGTAAAGAAAATTATAAATAGCATTTTTGCTATTTTCGCGCTATGAAGAGACTATATAATTCTTACAGAGAGATTTAAAAACTTTGAGTCTCCTATCTAAAAATATGCTAATTTTGCATATTTTGAAAAAGGAGATACTTAGGTGAAAAAGGAGGACATACAAAGACTTTGATTGAGGCTAAGTTTAATGTTAAGAGAAGAGGTGGAGTGATTTGAAATGATTTTTTGAGAAAGACCGAAAATTTCGAATCCTTGAATCAATTTGCAAATAAATATGCAAAATCAGCATATTTTATATCGCAGATGTAAGTTAATATCTTAGGAAAGGTTGAATATGTTAAAAAGAACACTTATGCTCAATGGTGCTAAAGTTACTTTCGTTGCTGATGCTGAAGAAAAATTATCAGATGTTTTAAGAAAACAGCTAGGGCTTACAGGAACAAAAGTTGGATGTGGAAGTGGAGAATGTGGTACATGTACAGTTATTCATAATGGAAAAGTTATAAGATCATGTATTACAAAAATGAAAAAAGTAAATGATAATGATGAAATCATCACTATTGAGGGTGTAGGAAGTAAGGATAATCTTCATCCACTCCAAATTGCTTGGATGGTTCATGGTGGCGCACAATGTGGTTTTTGTACTCCAGGTTTTATCGTTTCAGCTAAAGGTCTTTTAGATCAAAATGACAATCCTACACGTGAAGAAGTAAGAGATTGGTTCCAAAAAAATAAAAACCTTTGTCGTTGTACAGGTTATCAACCTCTTGTAGATGCGGTTATGGATGCTGCAAAACTTGTTCGTGGTGAAATTACAGTTAAAGAATTTTGGAAAAACTTACCACAGGGTTCTTCTTTGGTTGGTTCTTCCTTGCCTAGACCTTCTGCGATGGCAAAAGTTACAGGTACTTGGGATTTTGGTGCTGATTTAGGTCTCAAACTTCCTAGCAATACACTTCATGCTAAACTTGTCCAAGCGAAAGTTTCTCATGCAAATATTCTTTCTATCGATACTGAAGAAGCTAAAAAAGTTCCAGGTGTTGTAGCTGTTCTTACTCATAAAGATGTAAAAGGAACAAATAGAATTAATGGTTTAGCTTTCCCATCAAATAAAGGGGATGGACTTGACCGCCCAATTCTTAATGATTCAAAAATTTTCCAATTCGGAGATGCTATCGCTATCGTTTTAGCTGAAAATGAAAAAGCAGCTCACGCGGGTGTTGACAAAGTAAAAGTAGAAATCGAAGAGTTACCAGCTTATATGAATGCACCAGATGCTATGGCAGAAGATGCAATCGAAATTCATCCTGGAACTCCTAATGTTTACTTTACAAACTATATCGCTAAAGGAGGAGAAACAGCTCCATTAATGACAGAGGCTCCTTATGTAGTTGAAGATAGTTTTTATACGCAAAGACAACCACACTTACCACTTGAGCCAGATGTGGGATTTGCATATGTAAATGATGAAGGTAAACTTATCATCCACTCAAAAAGTATTGCACTTCACTTCCACGCACTTATGATAGCTGAAGGTGTAGGAATGAAAGCAGAAGATGTTTTCATCGTTCAAAACAATATAGGCGCAACTTTTGGTTATAAGTTTAGTCCAACTATCGAAGCACTTTTAGGTGTAGCGACATTAGCAACTGGCAGACCAGTTTATCTTGAATTTAATATGTTCCAACAAATTACTTATACAGGTAAACGTTCACCATTTTGGACAACTATGAAAATGGCTGCTAATAAAGAAGGAAAAATTGTAGCAATGGAATCAGACTGGAGTGTTGACCATGGTCCTTATTCAGAATTTGGTGACCTTTTAACACAACGTGGTTTCCAATTTGGCGGTGCTGGTTATGATATCCCAAATATCCGTGGTAACGGTAGAACTGTTTGTACTAACCACGGTTGGGGTTCAGCATTCCGTGGATATGGTGCTCCTGAGATTATGTTCCCATCAGAAGTTCTAGTGGACGAACTTGCTGAAAAAGTGGGTATGGATCCATTTGATTTTAGATATAAAAATATTTATAGAGAAGGTGCTACTACACCAACAGGATGTGCACCAGATGCGTACTGCTTAGAAGGATTGTTTGACAAATCACGCCCTGTGTATGAACTAGCTAAAAAAACAGCCGCAGAGAAAAATGCAGCAAGTGATGGAGTTAAAAAATACGGTGTAGGTGTTTCAGTAAACATCTATGGTTGTGGACTTGATGGTCCAGATACTTCTGAAGCTTGGGTAGAACTTACTCCAAAAGGTGTATCTGTTGGAACTTCATGGGAAGATCACGGACAAGGTGCTGATATCGGTACTTTAACCTATACTCATGAAACTCTAAAACCTCTCAATCTTAGCATTGAGCAAATTGACCTTGTTATGAATGATATGACTAAAACACCGAATAGTGGACCATCAGGTGGTAGTCGTCAAAACTTAGTAACAGGAAATGCTATCACAGTTGCTTGTAAAAATTTACTTGAAGCGATGAAAAAAGAAGATGGTACTTATAGAACATATGCTGAGATGGTAGCAGAGGGACGTGAACTTAAATACATGGGTAAATGGACAGCTCCTTGTACAGATACACCTCCAACTGGTGGTCAAGGAAATCCATTTGCAGGTTACATGTATGGTGTTTGTATCGCTGAAGTTGAAGTGGATACAGCAAGTGGAAAAACACAAGTTGAAAAAATGACATTGGCTTCTGATATCGGTACTATCATTAACAAATTAGCTGCCGATGGACAGATGTATGGTGGACTTGTTCAAGGTATCGGTTTAGCGTTAAGCGAAGATTTTGATGATTTGAAAAAACATACAACACTTACAGGTTGTGGTTTCCCAAAAATCAAAGATGTTCCTGATAATCTTAACCTTATCTATACTGAAACACCAAGAGCAAATAACTTCTATGGTGCTTCAGGTGCTGGTGAAATGCCTTTGGCTGCACCTCACGCTGCTATTATTAATGCAATCTATAATGCTTGCGGTGCAAGAGTTACTCACTTGCCAGCTCGCCCTGAGAAAGTTTTAGCAGCTTTAGGAAAATAGTATCTTGATACGATGGACGGAATATAATTTCCGTCCACTCTTCATGTTTTGTAAGAAGTTAAAAAAGGAGTGTGGTCAATGGACTTAGACGCAATGTTAGAAATAAGCAATCAATGTATACATTCAGAACCACCAGTTTGTGTAGCCTCTTGCCCTGTGCATATGGATATCCTAGGATTGGTGAGTGCGATTGAACAAAAAGATTTTGCCAAAGCTTATAAAGTTATGGAAAGCAAAGTTCCTTTTGCAAGACTTGTTGGCAAGATTTGTGACCACCCTTGTGAAAAGAGTTGTGTAAGACAAAGTATCGGTGGAAGTATCCGTATAAATGAGTTAGAAAAGCTTGTTGTTGCATTAGGATATGTCCCACCTAAAAAAGCATTTCCTTTGCCGAAAAATAAGGGAAAAGTTGCCATTATCGGTGGAGGATTGAGTGGTTGTGTTGCCGCTCTTGAATTAGATAAAAAAGGGTATGCTGTAACTATCTTTGAAAAAAGTACCCGTTTAGGTGGATCTTTGTGGGGATATGAGGGCAAAGGTTTAGAAAAAGAGATTTTAGAAGAAGAACTTTCTATCATTTTACAAAAAGGCATCAAAGTTCAGTATCAAACAGAAGTTCTTTCAACAGATTTAGAAGAGTATTTTAAAACATATGATGCCATCTATCTAGGAAGTGCAAAATGGAATCAAGAGTTAAATGTTGATTCACAAACTTTCCAAGTTGAAAAATCGCCCCTTTTTGTAGGTGGCAAATTACAAGTTAAAAACAGCTCGATTATACACTCTCTTAGCTCAGGAAAAAGAGCAGCAGTCTCTATCGATAGATTTATCTCTAAAACTTCGATGTTGGCTTCAAGAGAAAGAGAGGGTGTTTTTCAAACAAAATTAGATTTTAAAATTGATAAAGTAGCTACGCTTCAAAGTGTTGAAAAAAGTGCTACGGTTTATAGTGAAGATGAGGCGTGTTTAGAAGCAAGTAGATGTCTTAAATGTCAATGCAATGAGTGTTTTAATGCCTGTGTTCATATGCAACGTTTCAATGTAACTCCAGATAGTTATATAAGAAGCATCAACCATAATGAACGTATCATTTTAGGTACACACCATGCAAACAAGATGATCAATGCCTGTACCCAATGTGGATTGTGTAAAGAGGTTTGCCCAGTTGATA
This sequence comes from Sulfurospirillum sp. UBA12182, assembly GCA_002742765.1. Classification (GTDB taxonomy): domain Bacteria; phylum Campylobacterota; class Campylobacteria; order Campylobacterales; family Sulfurospirillaceae; genus UBA6810. Next base: position 72,823 of record DLUF01000059.1, read on the forward strand.
TAGGTATGAAAGAGATTATCCATGCTACAAGAGAAAGTATGGTTTTAAAAGGGAAAATGCCTCCATCTGCCCATGATTTTGCTCTTAAAGATATGCAATTTAGCCATAGTGATTACTTTTCATTGGTTCGAAAACAGCCAAGTAAAGAGGCTTCAAAAGAGCTTTTTTACTATCCAGTTATCGCTTTTTCAGCTTATGCAAGAGGGCTTTATAAGGGTTCAGGAAAAACAGGATATCTTTTTTACCCAGGGTGTCAGTTAAGTGCTACACATACAGATTATATCGGTGAAATTTATAAACATTTAGTTGGTGTAATTAAGAACAAAGATGCTGATAATGACGTAGGACTTTATCTTGGTTGTTGTGGTGCACCTGCTGATTGGGCAGGTAGGCTTGATTTGATGCCTCAGAGTGTTGCAAAAATCCAACAAACATGGCAAGAGATGGGAGAGCCAACTTTTATCCTAGCCTGTTCTAGCTGTACAGCGACATTTGAGAAGTATCTACCGATGATAAAAACTATCTCATTATGGGAAGTTTTTGATACATATGGTTTACCAGAAGTAGATATCAAAAAAGGCAAACGAGAACTTTGCATTCACGATGCTTGTGCGACTAGACACAACGAAAAGCTTCATGAGAATATAAGAAGTATCGCAAAAACTTTGGGATATACCATACAAGAACTCGAATTTTCTAAAGAAAAAGCTAAATGTTGTGGTTATGGTGGATTAGTAGCATATGCTAACCCTGAACAAGCCTGTGATTTTGTAAAAGATAGAAGACAAGAGAGTGAAAATGATGTTTTAGTCTATTGTGCGATGTGTAAGGATATGCTAGTTAAGGGTGAAAAAAGAGCTTATCATATCTTAGACCTTATCTATGGAAATGAACAAAATCCAAATACCCTACAAAAAATGCCAACTCTCTCGGAGCGTCAAAACAACCGAAAACGTCTAAAACAAACTCTTTTAAAAGAGATTTGGAAAGAAGAGGAAACTATGGATACCGATACTCAATATGATTTTACCTTGCACTTGCCTGAACAGATTGTAGCTCTTATGGAAAAGAGATTCATTTTAGCAAGTGATGTTCAAAAAGTCATAGATAATGCCTTAAAAACTAAAGAGCGTTTTTATAATCCAAAAACATCAGATTATCTAGCAAGACTTAGGATTCAAAATGTTACATACTGGGTGAAGTATGAAGAAGAGGGGCTTAATATCACTGTGAAAGATGTTTATAGCCATAGAATGGAAGTGGTGGAAAATTAACGATGGAAAATCAAACTAAAGAAGTAAAATGGCTCTGTGATAAGTGTCAAGAAGCGTTAGTGCTAGAGAAAGTTAAAGTTCGATATCTTGAGGGAAATTTTGAAGTTGAGCTTTTAAAATGTCCTACATGTAAGATGGTTTTTATCAGTGATGATTTAGCTATGGGCAAGATGTTAGAAGTTGAAAAAGGTTTAGAGGATAAGTAAGCTATGAATGCGTATGAAAGCTGCTGTATGCAAGAAATCACAGGAGAAACCCTGCGTCCAGGTGGTTTTACCCTTACTCAAAAAGCGATTAACTTTTGTAAGCTAACAAGAGAGCATAATGTTCTTGATTTAGGCTGTGGTAGGGGCGCTAGTATAGAGTATTTGCATAAAGAGTATCAGATTCGTGCTGTAGGGATAGATGCATCAAAACAACTTTTACAAACAGCGAAAGCAAAAAATCCTTATGCACAAATTATCTTTGCAAAGGCAGATGCTCTTCCCTTTTTTGGAGGTAGTTTTCAGGCTGTTTTTGCTGAGTGTACACTCTCTTTGATGGATAATTTAGACGAAGTTTTAAATGAAGCTTATAGAGTTTTACGTCTTAATGGTTGGTTTATCATCAGTGATGTTTATGCTAAAAATCCTAAAGCCTTGCATAAGTTGAAAAATTTTTCTTTAAACTCTTGTCTAAGAGGACTTCATGATTTAACTTTGTTGCAAGAAGAGTTAGAAAAAAGAGGTTTTGAAGTTTTACTTTTAGAAGATTATAGCCATTTTCTCAAAGAATTAATGGTTAAAATCATCTTTTCACACGGCTCAATGAGTAGTTTTTGGGGAAAAACTATGGTTGAGCCAAACCAATTATGCTGTTCTTTTGAAGAGAGTCTTAGAGAGTGCAAACCAGGATATTTTATGGTCATTGCACGAAAAAGAGGAGATAAAAATGGATGATTTAACTTTACGTTTGTTTAAACTCTCATCAGAGGGTTTTTGTTGCGCCCAGATTATGTATAAATTAGCTCTTGAGGATGAAGGTTCACAAAATGAAGACCTTATCCGTTCAGCTCAGGGGCTATGTCGAGGAATCGCTGATACTCAAAAAACCTGTGGTGTTTTAACTGGAGGGTTAGGGGTATTAGGACTTTATGGTGCAAAAGGAAACGAGACTCAAAGCGCAAAAGAGGATTTCGCTTTGATGTTAGAAGAGTTTCATGAGTGGTTTAAAACAGAATTTGGAACAACCAAATGTGTTACTTTGATAGGTGAGCGAGATTTTGCAAGTGCTGACCAGAGTTATAAACCTATCTGCGCTGGTATGATAGAAAAAGCCTATAAAAAAGTTTATGAAATCTTACTAGAACATGGTTATGAATACGGCAATAGAGAAGTAATCGCATGAGCCAAAATCCCACTATGCATACAACAAGTCTTTGTCCTATATGTTTACGCAAGTTAGAAGCGTACATGTACGAAGAAGATAAGAGTACTTATATGAAAAAAGAGTGCCCAGAACATGGAGAGTTTAAAACTCTCGTATGGCGTGACACTGGTACTTCGATGCAAGAGTGGATTCGCACCAAAGAAAGAGCACATATAAAAAATCCAATCACTAAAGTGGAAAAAGGGTGTCCTTATGATTGTGGTCTTTGTAGTGCGCATAGACAACATACTTGTACTGCACTCTTAGAAGTTACAAAACGTTGTAATCTTCATTGTCAATTTTGCTTTGCCGATGCTCTAGGACAAACTCAAGACCCATCTTTAGAACAGATACGTTTTCAATTTGAGACAATTTTTAGGGTATCTGGTAAATGCAATATCCAACTCTCAGGGGGAGAGCCTACTATGAGAGATGATTTGCCTAAAATTGTTGCTTTAGCTGCTTCTTTTGGGTTTCCTTTTATCCAAGTAAACACAAATGGTATCCGTTTGGCACAAGATGAAAGGTATCTAAAATCGCTTAAAGAAGCTGGTCTTCATTCTGTTTTCTTACAATTTGATGGTACTGATGATAAGATTTATAAAGCCCTAAGAGGAAAAGCTCTTTTTGAGTTAAAAAAAGAGGTGATTCAAAATTGTCAAAAACATGGCATCGGTGTTGTTCTTGTTCCAACTTTAGTACCAAAAATCAATATTTATAATATAGGGGATATAGTACGTTTTGGTATGCAACACTCTCCTACTGTTAGAGGGGTGCATTTTCAACCTGTGAGTTATTTTGGTCGTATTCCAAAAGAACCTTCACATGAAGATAGGATAACGCTACCAGAAGTGATGCATCATATCTATGAACAAACAGATAAGATGGTTAGCTTAGAGAGTATGCAACCTCCTGGTTGTGAAAATTCTCTTTGCTCTTTCAATGGAAATTATTTGGTTGAAGATGGAGTGTTAAAACCCATAAGCAAGCGTTCTTGTTGTACAAGTCAGCCCTCTAGTGCAACAGAGGGTGCAAATAAGGCAAAAGCTTTTGTTGCTAGAAATTGGTCTTATCAAAAACAGGTTCAAGAAGAGAAACTTTCAGACTGGGATAAGATATTGGAAAGTATCCAAAATAGGACTTTTTGTCTTTCAGGAATGGCATTTCAAGATGTTTGGAATGTAAATTTAGAACGCATTAGGGATTGTTGTATCCATGTTAGTACGCTTGATGGTAGGTTGATTCCTTTTTGCATGTATAACCTCACAAATAAAGATGGAGTTTCTCTCTATCGAGATAATGTGGCGGAGAGATAGATGCGTATAACAGCACTGGAAAATTGGATAATAGATCGTACTAGAATTACCCAAAAGACTCAAGAAGCTCTTTTAGAGTATCAATTTGAAAAGATTTTAAAGACGCTTCATTATGCCAAAGAAAAGAGCAAGTTTTATCAAAAACATTTTGCTTCTATAGACTTAAATCAAATTATCTCTTTTGAAGCATTTAACAAACTTCCTTTTACAACAGCAGAGGATATCAAGCGTTACATGTACGATTTTTCAGCTCTCTCTTACGCTCAGATAGATAGGGTTGTGACTCTAAACACATCAGGAACAACAGGAGATGAAAAACGTATCTTTTTTACCCAAGAGGATTTAGAAGATACCATAGATTTTTTTGATTATGGGATGAGGTGTTTGTTAGAAAAAGGGGATAATGTCTTAGTTCTTTTGCCTGGTCCTTCTTATGGAAGCATAGGAAATCTTTTGAAAAAAGCTCTCAGTAAAACAGATACTACATGTGTTGTTCAAGGGGTATTAAGTGATATTCCAAAAACTTTAGAAACCATAAAAGAGAACAAGATAAGCTGTATTGTAGGGATTCCCATGCAAGTACTTTATCTAAGTAAGATTGCGCCAGAGCTGTTTTATAAGCATATTAAAAAAGTTCTTTTGAGTACAGATTATGTTCCAAACTCTTTGGTCAAAGCCTTGAGTAACGAGGGTAAATGTCAAGTGTTTAACCACTATGGTATGACTGAAATGGGCTATGGTGGGGGCGTAGAGTGCGAGTGCTTAGATGGTTATCATCTAAGAGAAAACCATCTTTATTTTGAGATAATCAATCCAAAAACAGGAGAATTAGTAGAAGATGGAGAGTATGGAGAAGTTGTCTTTACTACACTAAATCGTCAAGCAATGCCTCTTATCCGTTATAAAACAGGAGATATAGCTCGTTTTTATACACAGCCTTGCGAGTGCGGGAGTTTTTTAAGAAGAATGCAAAAGGTTATTGGACGTATTGATAATTTAGTGAGTATAGATGGATGTGAAGTACATTTAAGAGATTTGGATGAAATCATTTTAGATATAAAAGAGGTGGCGGACTTTAAAGCAGAAGTTTTAGAAAAAAACGTTTTACATGTAAAGCTTATCCTCCTTCAAAACAGTGAGATAGAAGCTGTTTTAGACAAAGTACAAGAAAGAATATCAAAACATTTCAATAATCAATTTAAGATACAACTACAATGGCAATTTGATGATTACTCTTCAAGTATCACAAATAGCATGATTAAAAGAAAAATATGTGATTTTACAAAGGGAGAAAAACGATGAAAACAATGATAGAGATAATAGGAGATATTTTAGCCGAAGATAAGGCAGTTGTCGTTACTACAATTTTGAGTAAAAAAGGTTCAGCTCCTAGAGGCGTGGGTACAAAGATGCTCATAAGAAAAAAAGGTTCTATCGTAGGAACTATCGGAGGTGGATTGTTAGAAGCAATGACTATCCAACTTGCTGCAAAAGTCTTTAAAACAAAGAAATCTTTTACTGAAAAATTTACCCTATCTGATAAAGATGCTTCTCTTGAAGGGATGGTTTGTGGTGGCAATGTTGAGATAATGTTTGAGTATATAGATGTTCAAACTTTTAAGAAACTTGCTCCTTACTATCGAGCTTTAGAGCTAAGAGAACAAGGTGAGGATTTTGTTATGATAACAAAAATCCCTGATGGTAAAAAAGTATTGAATGGAAATGATAAGTATCTTTTTACAAGAACTGAATTTTACGGTGCTGTTGAAGAAGAAGTTGAAAGTCTTGTTACTTCTTTGCGAAAAAACTTCAATCAAATCAGATTTGATATTTTACAAGGTGAAGAAAAGTACTTTGTTGAGCCTTTTTATGGGCTTGAACAGTTATGTATAGTAGGGGCTGGGCATATCTCTCAAAAAGTAGCGCTTTTTGCAAAAGAGTTGGGCTTTTATACAGTAGTTATAGATGATAGGTCAGATTTTTCAAATAGAGAGCGATTTCCTTCAGCAGATGAGCTTCATGTTGTTTCATCTTATGCGAAACTTCCTTTTGAGAGTATGCTTCATAACAATAGCTATGTAGTTATCGTTACGAGGGGACACGCTCTTGATAAAGAGGTTTTAGCACAAGCTTTAAAAACAGATGCAAAATACATAGGTATGATAGGAAGTAAGGGAAAAAGAAATCATGTCTACTCTTTACTTTTAGAAGAGGGATTTGTTCAAAATGATTTAGATAGAGTTTCTTGTCCTATCGGAGTGGGTATAAATGCTCAAACTCCTGAAGAGATAGCCATTAGTATCTTGGCTGAACTTATCAAAGTAAAAAGAAGCTAAACAATGCAAAAATACAACATAGCAGCCCTTATCATCGCAGCTGGATACTCTTCTAGGATGCATGATTTTAAGCCACTTTTAGAGTTAGGAGGGCAAAAAGCACTAAGAAGACTGGTTCAAACCTATCAAGAATTTGGGGTTAAAGATATCTATGTTGTAACAGGATATAGACAAGAGGAGATTAGAGATTTGCTTGTAGATACAGGTGTAACGCTTGTTTTTAATGAAAATTTCGCACAAGGGATGTTTAGCTCTATACAAAAAGGGGTTGGTGCGTTTTCAAATCAGATAGAGGCTTTTTTCATGAACCCTGCCGATATCCCGCTTGTGAAAAAAGAGACTTTAGAGCGTTTGTGTGAAGCGTTTGGAGGAAAAGGTATAATCTACCCTACATTTTTAGGCAAAAAAGGACACCCACCTCTTATCGATATAAAGTATAAAGAAGAGATTTTAAAGAGTTTGGGAGAGGGTGGTTTGAAGTGTGTCTTGGAAAAATTTCATGATGATTCTTTACATGTAGAAGTGATTGATCAAGCTGTTTTAATGGACATGGATACGAAAGAGGATTATGAGGCTTTATGTAGATATGAGTCTTTGGAAGTTCCAACAAAACAAGAGTGTTTAGCGATTATGAAAAATGATGGGGTAGATGAACACATCATCAAGCATTGTCAAGCAGTTGGAGAGATGGTTCTTGCGATTTGTAAAGAGTTGCCTATGGAAAGGTTGGATTTTGATGAAGATAGACTTTTAGCAGCGGCTCTTTTACATGATATCTCTCGAAAAGAGAAAAATCACGCTCAAGTGGGCGCTCAAAAACTCCGTTTGATGGGGTATGAAAAAATTGCTCGTTTGATTGAGACACATATGGATATTGATGTAAATGCACATGCTCCTTTAAACGAAAATGAACTTCTTTTTTTAGCCGATAAATTAGTAGGAGAAGATAAGGTATGTGGGATTAAAAAACGTTTTGAAAAATCCTTTATCAAGTTTGCAAATGAACCTCATATCCTTGAAAATATCCACAAAAGATTTAGGGCTGCTTGTGAGATTATCTCGAAGATAGAAACTTTAAGCAAAAAAGTTTTTTTGTATGGTTAAGGAGATATATTTGGTTCGCCACGGACATATAGATACTGGTGGCGAAAAGAGATATATAGGGCAAAGTGATATTCCTTTAGATGAAAAAGGTGAGGAACAAGCAAAAGCTTTGCAAGATTTTTTTTCCTCTTTAGATATACAAACTGTTTTTACAAGCCCTTTGCAAAGGTGTATACAAACAGCTAAAATGATATGTGAACCTAAAAAACTTCCTTTGAGTATTCAAAAAGATTTTTGTGAGATAGATATGGGGGAGTGGGAAGGGTTAGCCCAAAGCTTTATACAACAAAATACTCCTGAAGCATTTTTGCAAAGAGGAAGGGATATAAAAAATTTTACACCTCCTCATGGAGAAAGTTTTGCACAACTCTCTAAAAGAGTCTTAAAAGCTTTCCATGAGATAGCCATAACAAATCAAAATTCTATCGTTATAGTTGCTCACGCGGGGGTCAATCGGATGATTCTTCGCTATATTTTAGATAAAAAATTTGAAGATATATTTACAATCGAACAACCTTATGGAAGTGTTTATAAGCTAACATTTGAACATTTTAAACAGCGTTTTTTATGCAAAAGAGTATTATAAGGCTTTTAACAAGATAGTTAAAATAAGAATTTTGTTTCATATTGTAAAATCTAAAAGGATAAAGTAGTGAATTGTTATAATGTTATTTTATTGCAATACTAGTAAAGTACAATATGAGTATGAAAACATATAACTATAAATACATTGATGGTCCTTTAGAGGATGTGATTGATTTTTCTTGTTTTGAAGATGAACAGAGTGTTTTGATTCAAGTTTTTTGTGGACAAGATAGAGATACTTTTGAAAACCTTATCCACTCTCTTTTAGAAAATTTGCCCCAAGCTATCTGTATCGGTACGACAACTGATGGTGAGATTTGTGAAGATGTTGTGAGTACATTTCAAACAAGTATCTCTTTGAGTGTTTTTGAAAGAACAACTCTCAAGGCTTCTTATGTACAAACAGAGGATGCATTTGAGGCTGGAAAACAACTAGCTCAAGATTTGGTCGAACCAAATACTAAACTTTTGATTGTCTTTTCTGATGGTACATGTATAAATGCAGAAAATCTTTTAAAAGGGATAGAAACTTATGATTCTTCAGTACCGATTTGTGGAGGTATGGCAGGAGATAATGGGAGATTTCAACAAACATACATCTCCTGTGGGTATAGAGTTCTTAGCGAAGGAGTTGTAGGAGTTTCTTTAAATTCTGATATCTTAAAAGTTGCTAGAGATTATAAATTTGATTGGAAAGCCATCGGTGTTGAACATACTATCGAAGAGGTTAAAGACAATAGAATCTATAAAATTGACGGGATGAGTCCTGTAAAATTTTATGAAAAATATCTTGGTAATCATATCTCTCAGACGGAATTTCCTCTCATCGTAGAAAAAAATGGCATTATGATAGCAAGAGCAGTTATCGCAAAGCATGAAGATGGAAGCTTAAGTTGTGGTGGCAATCTTTGCAAAGGTGATAAAGTCAAAATCGGCTTTGGTGATGCAAAATCACTCATGCGTGATCCCATCAAAGCTCTTAAAAAACTAAAAAATATAAGAGCTGAGAGTTTTTTTATCTACTCTTGTATGGCAAGAAGACGCTATATGCCAGGACTCATCCGACTTGAGATAGAGCCTTTTGCAAAACTAGCACCAACAGCAGGATTTTTTACTTATTCGGAGTTTTTTCATAACAAAGGACACAATAAACTCTTAAACCAAACGTTGACAGTTGTTGCTCTTAGCGAGTGCGAGCACAGCGATACAAATCTTTGCGCTAAAAGTTTAGAAAGAAGAAAAAAGGAGGAGGAAGAAGCCTCTTATGCTAAAACCATAGAGTCTTTAACAAATCTTATCCAGCAAAGTGCAAGAGATTATGAAATCCAATCAAAAAAATTAGAAGAGCAGATGCGCTACACAAGAAATCTTCTCAGTTCTCATCGAGAGTTTTTACGCTATACTGTTCATGAGATGAATACACCATTGAGTGTGATTGTTGCAAATATCGAGCTTCATGAGTTAGAAGCTAGTAAAAATCTTTTTTTGGAAAATATAGAAGTTGCTACGAAAAATATCTTCTCTTTGTATGATGATTTGAGTTATCTTGTGAAAAAAGACCAAATCGTTTATCCAAAAAGAAAGATTGAGTTGGGTGCATATATCCAAAGTAGAGTTGATTTTTTTGAACAAGTTGCAAGCAAAGCAAAATCAAAATTCCAACTAAATATCATGGATACGGCGATGAATATCTTTTTTAATGAAACCAAATTACAAAGGATTATCGACAATAATCTTACAAATGCTATAAAATATACTTTTGAAAATGAAGCGATTTTCATCAATCTTAAAAAAGTTGGGGCAAAAGCACATTTTTGTATCAAGTCGCACTCACGAAAGATACAAGAACCAAAGAAGATATTTGAAGAGTTTTACCGTGAAGAAGAGGTGCAAGATGGGTTTGGTTTAGGACTAAATCTTGTTAGAAGAATTTGTAAAGAAGAGGGAGTTGAAATCACGCTACACTCTAGTGATAAAGCGACCACTTTTTGTTATAGTTTTGCTTTGGATACATTATGAAAATTTTATTATTAGAAGATGATATATTGTTGAATGCAGCTATCTCGACTTACCTTACTTCCATAGGGCACTCCATAACTTCCGTAAGAGATGGCAATGTGTGTTTAGAGCTTTTAGAACAAGAGGAATTTGACCTGTTGGTCTTTGATATAAACGTTCCAAATATAGATGGGTTAAGTATCTTAGAGAGACTCCATGAACAAAAACGCGTAATTCCTGTTATATTTATCTCTACGCTCATAGATATAGAAGATATCTCTCGTGCCTTTGAACTTGGTTGTTTTGATTATCTTAAAAAGCCTTTTCATCTTAAAGAGTTAAGTTTGAGGATAGATAAAATCTCTCAGATAGCCCAAGCAAAAAGAAAACATAAAAGGCTTTCAAATTCATACAGTTTTAACTCTGAAAATATGACTTTATACTTTAACAACGAACCACAAGTTCTCTCAAAAAGACAGTCTCAAATCATAGGTTTTTTAGCTTATAACAGAGGTATCGTGTGTAGTTATGAGATGTTTATGGAGCATGTCTGGGATGATGTTGAGGTTGATATCGCAACTATCAGAGCAGAGATAAACCGACTTAAAAACCATCTTAAAGAGGATTTTATAGTTAACATCAGAGGTGTTGGCTATATGGTTAAAATCCCTTACATGTAAAGAGTAAAAAAATCTCTTTTTTCTTTTATCAAAGCTTTACTTTTGTAGAATACAAAAAATTCTACAATTTGGAGAAGAAATGGTAAAGAAAATCAGTGCTTTGTTCCCTCTTTGGGCGATTTTGGCATCAGTTTTTGCGTATTTGCAACCTGAGATTGTTGTTGGTTTTAAAAGTTGGATTATCCCTCTTTTGATTCTTATCATGTTTTGTATGGGTGTTACACTAAAACTTGAGGATTTTAAAAGAGTTGGAAAAAATCCAAAGATTATCGCTTTAACAGTTGTTTTACAGTTTTTACTCATGCCTTTTATCGCTTTTGCTCTCTCAAAAGTTTTTAATTTTTCAACAGATTTGATGGTAGGGATGATACTAGTTGGAGCAGTTTCTGGTGGAACAGCTTCAAATGTTATAGCTTATCTAGCTAAAGCAGATGTTGCACTCTCGATTACTATGACAGTTGTTTCAACACTTCTTTCTATCGTAATAACTCCACTTTTAACACTTCTTTATGTTGGACAAAGTATCCCAGTTCCTGCAACAAGTATGCTCTTTAGTATCTTGAAAATAGTATTTTTACCTGTTGTGGTTGGAGTTGTTTTGAACTATTTTTTCCATAGTTTTATCGAAAAGAGAAAAGACTTTTTAGCTCTTTTATCTATCTTCGCGATTGTCTTTATCATAGCCATCGTAGTTGGGTTAAATGCTAGTCGAATTAGTACAGTTGCACTGAGCCTTTTTCTAGGTGTTGCTTTGCATAATCTTTTAGGCTTGGTTGGTGGATACTATGCTGCGAAACTTTTGGGATATGATAAAAAGATATGCAAAACAGTTGCTATCGAAGTTGGGATGCAAAACTCTGGTTTAGCCGTAGCTTTAGCTATGAAGTACTTCACTCCATTGGCTGCACTTCCTGGTGCAATTTTCAGTATCTGGCACAATATCTCAGGCTCTTTGGTTGCTTCCTTTTGGGGAAAAGAAAACTCCTAAACCCTCTTTACATGTAAGGAATTTTCCTTACATGTAAAACTATTTGCCCATAAGTTCTTCTTGGTATTTTTCTTGAAAAGCACTCATGGCTAAACGAACTTCATCGATGATGCTTGGATGAAGGTTAGCCTCTTGAAGCCACTTTACCTCATCGATTTGATGAGCATAACGCTTTCCCATTTCAGCGATTTTTATCTCATATTCGTCTAAATCTTTGCATATAACACTTGTTCCATCCATAGTATCTTTTAGCTCGATACACCAGCCAGTCTCACTATCGCTTTTAATGATAGATTCAAATACAACTGCCATAAATCTCCTTTTTTTTAATTGTAGAGATTTCTTCATTTTATTCCCTTGACACAAATCAATGTTTCTTCTAACCCCTCTCCTATATAATACCCAAAAATGAATAGGAGTAAATATGTCTGAATTAAAACAGGAGATAAAGGTAGAGGGAGCAACAGTTGCATTTTATACATACAAAGAGAATGATTTTGAAGTTATTGAGTTTGACAGCTCATCGTGTGTTCCACCAGAACCGATGATAAATGCGATGTTAGGACTTGAACTTTTAAAGCATAGCCAGATGAAATTAGTGATGATAAACCACAGAAGCCCAGTAGGTCTTTATCCTAAGATAGCTGAACATTTTCAAACAAAAGAGAGTGTTTTAGCAGATGGTAGAGTCAAAGTAGAAGTTTTCTACAAAGAGGGTGTGAGTGATAAAGCTGATTTGAGCGATAAAAGTTGCAACGGATAAAAAATGACAAAGAATTTAGCTACACAGATGGCACCACCTTTTGTTTTGGTGGCGCACTATTTTATAGCAGGAGCTGTTTTTTATGCTATTAGCTCGTTTTTGTTACCATTTTATGCGGATGACATAGGAGGTTATTTTCTATCAAATCAAATCGCAGGATTAGTGCATCTTTATCTTTTAGGATTTGTTATGATGGTGATTTTTGGAGCGATGTACCAGCTTATACCTGTTGTTTTAGAGATACCACTTTTTTCCAAGGATTTTGCTTATGTACAGTTTTACATATATCTTGTAGGTATAGTGATATTTTGCCTCTCTTTGTGGTATGAAAGCTTGATACAACTCTTACCATATGGTGCATTGATGGTTTATATCTCGATGCTCATTTTTATAGTTAATCTCTTTTTAACCTACAAAAATCTTGAACATTGGACGCTTGTTGCGAAGTTTATCTTTGTTTCTAACCTCTTTTTACTATTTGGTGCTGGGATGGGATTTTTCATCTCTTTGGATTTGATATATGGTTTTTTTGGAGATATCTTAAAAAGCCTTAGTGTTCATATCGCAGCGACTATTGGGGGGTATGTTATGATGAGTATCATGGGTGTTGGAATGGTTCTTTTACCTATGTTCTCTCTTGCACATAACTTTTCACAAAAACCTATGGAATGGGCTTTTTATGCCATGACTTTAGGACTTTTAGGATACATCATAGCTAGTTTTTTACAGTGGCAAACGGTTTTATACCTTAGTTTTGCACTCGTCTTAGTTGCAATTATCTTGGGTATATATCAGATGTATAGTATCTTTAAAGCTAGGGTAAGGCGTCAAAATGACTTTTGGGCAAAAAACATGATAGCCTCGTTTTTAAGCCTAATTGTCTGTTTAGATTTTATAGTTTTTGCTATCTTAGGAGATGAACAAAGATATCTTATGGCATTTGGTTTTTTACTCTTTTTTGGGTTTTTTATATTTTTTATAGTAGGACATATCTATAAGATACTCCCTTTTTTAGTTTGGTATCAGAGATTTTCTCCTTTAGTTGGTAAGTGTAAAGTGCCTATGTTACACCAGATGATAAAAGAGCGTGTTGCAGATGTACAGTTTTGGGTGAGTGTTGTGGGTATTTTTATGTGTGGATTTGCCATTTTGCTTGATTTGCCAAAACTTTTTTGCATAGGAGCATATGTAATGGGAGTTGGCACTTTATTGGTGCTTTTTAATATCGTTTATACATTAAGTTACAAGCCAAAGGAAGAAAATGTTAAATAAAGAAAAAGTTATAGAAGCTATCAAAACTGTTATCGACCCTGAAGTTGGATTTGATATCTACTCTTTAGGATTGATTTATGAGATTTTGATCGATGGTGCAGAGGTAAAGGTTATTATGACGCTTTCAACGAGAGGTTGTCCTCTTCATGAACTCATAAAGCAATGGACTAAAGAGGCTGTTTTAAGAGTCGATGAGGTAAACAGTTGTGAGATTGAGATAGTTTGGGAGCCTTCTTGGAATATCACTATGGCAAGTGATGAAGTTAAAAAAGCACTAGGAGCTTAAGATGCAAGAGAAATTTCCAGAGTTTTTTAAAGAGGTAGAGAGTATCATCATGTATGACCCTTTGAGTGAAGTTTTAGGAAGTATCGAAGACGGAGTTATCTGTTTTTCTTATGGGCAGATTGTAAAAGCAGCAGGGCATAGTTGCCCAACAGTAGCGGGTGCATATCTTACATGTAAAAGAGCTTTGGAAGTTCTTTACCCCGAAAAACTACCTGTAAGAGGGGAGATACAAGTTGCATTTGCAAAGAGCCAACAAAGTGGCGTTACTGGAGTGGTCGCAAATGTGATGAGTCATATCACAGGAGCTTGTGCAGAGGGAGGCTTTAAAGGTTTGAATGGCTCTTTTTCGAGACACTCTTTGCTTAGTTTTTCTGTCAATATGAGTTTACATGTAAAGCTTACAAGGCTTGATACAAACAAAAGCGTAGAACTCTTGTATAATCCAGATGTTATCCCTCCTAGTGTGAGGTTACAGGAGTTGATGAAAAAGGTTTTATCTCAAAATGCAGATCAAAAAGAGAAAAAAGAGTTTGGCTTGCTTTGGCAAGATAGAGTTAAGAAGATATTGATAGACAATAGGTATAATAAAGAGATGATTATCATAAAAGAAGGAATATAGTGCAAAACCTAAGAACTATACCGATGTTTTCAAAGTTATGTGATGAGGGCATTGAAAAGCTTAAAGAGATTTCTACTATAAGAAAATACAATGTTAAAGAGATTTTGTTTTATGAAGGGGAAGAACCTTTATATATGCATATACTTCTAAGCGGAACTTTGAGATTGTATAAGACAAATTATAGGGGAAACCAAATCTTCTTGCATGATTTTAAACCTATCAACTTAGTTGCTGAGTTGGCTAATTTTGAAAATATCCCTTATCCTGCAACTGCCGAGTTTTCAAGTAGTGGCGAAGTGATGAAGATAGATTATAAAAAGTTAGAAGAAAACTTCTTTAAAAATCCCGATATCTCTTTAAATATCATCAAATCTCTTGCCTCAAAGCTTAAAATCATGTCTGAAGTTGTAACCAATGAGATTGTTTTAACCTCAGATGCAAAAGTGGCAAAATTTATTTATGAGAATGAAGAGTTATTTAATCAACTTAAAAACACGCAAATAGCTTCTTTACTAAACATAACACCAGAGACTCTTTCAAGGTCTTTGGCAAAGCTCAAAAAAGATGAAATTATCAAGATAGACGAAAAACAAAATTTAACTATATTAGAGTATGAGGAATTAGAAAAACTTTTTGTTTGACATGAATCAATGAAAAAAGAATTTATTTGATTTACAATAAAAAATTTGGCATTGTAGGAAGTAAAATGAACGAAAATGAGGTTTTAGACTATCTAAAAGAGGTGAATTTTTTTCTAAATTAGATGAACAAATTCTCCTAGAACTTTCTTCTTGTGCAAAGATTCAAAAAAGAAACGCTATGGATATCTTGTTTTACGAAAAAGAGGATAAACAAGAGGTTTATTATCTAGTGAGTGGTTCTTTGAAGTTTTACAAAGTAGATAGATTTGATAATGAGATATTTTTATATAAGCAAGAGGGAAACTCTCTTATCTACAATGTTTCTAAACTTTGCAGCGAGTATACTATAAGTTGTTATTCTAATGCAGAGTTTTTGGAAGATAGTGAAGTCATCATTTTTGATAGTCAAAGGTTTCAAGAACTTATCGCTACACATCCTATGTTTATGAAGATGATTTTAAAAGAGTCTTTTATGATGATTCAAAAACTTCAGTGTATCATCTCTCGAGATATCGTCTATGATGGTACAGCAAAAGTTGCACATATGCTAGCAAATGACCTCCATAACTTCAACAAACTTAAAAAACATGAAATTGCTTATATGCTTCATATTCAGCCAGAAACACTCTCAAGAATTTTGAAAAAACTTATAAGAAGTGATATCATTGAGATTGATAAAAATAACGTAGTTATATTAGATTTGGAAGCTCTAAAAGAGATATATGAGTAGGGGAACAAGAAAATGATAAAACCATCAGGAATAGCAAATAAGCTAAAATACATCGGGGGGATTCTCTCTTTTATCATCATTGCGGTTATAGTTTTAAATGTCATTATGAATGATAAGAGTAAAAAAGATTCACTTATCATTAACATCGCTGGGAAACAAAGGATGCTTACTCAAAAAATGAGTAAGGAGATTTTTTATCTTAAACAAAAAGACAGTATTGATTTTAGGGAATTAAACAGTGCTGTTGATGAGTTTAGCGAAAATCTCAAAGACCTTTTAGAAGGAAACAGTGTCAAAGGAATCTATCATCCACAAGATGAAAAGATAGAAGCAAAACTCCAAAAAGTTCAAAAAATCTGGTTTCCGTTTAAAGAAAAAATAGAAGCATTAAAAAAGCTGATACAAGAGAATCAACCAGATATCGAATCTTTAACACAAAAAAATACATATCTTTTAAATCTCTCTGATGAGATAGTAAAGGTTATGGTTAAACACAATATGGAAGGTGTTTATATAGATTTTTCTGGTCGTCAAAGAATGTTATCTCAGAGAATGGGTCTTTTTATGGAGAGATATCTTAGAACTGACAATAAAGATGATTATCTCAAATTTAAAAATGCAAGAGATTTATATGAGAAGACACTTTTGAGATTTATCAATGACGAGAGTGTCAAAGCTATCAAACAAGTTAATGATAAAGTTATCGAATGTCACGGATACTGGCAAGAGTATGATGCTTATATCCACAAAGTGTTAAAACGAACAAATAGCATCAATGAAGCCATAGCTTATATCTATGAAAAGAACATAGAACTTTTAAATACAATGGATAGGGCAGTATGGCTCTATACAGAATATAGTGAAAAAAAGACTGCGATGTTTGATAAAATCCAGTACTTTGCGCTTATCATTGTTTTAGTGATTATCCTTTATACTTTCCTCATCACTAAAGAGGTTGTAACACATTTAAATGACTTCGTAAAGCAAGCAAAGGCACTCGAAGAGGCTGATTTGAGTGCTCTTAGCAAAGCAGATATACTTGTAGATGAAGAGAGTGAAGATGAGCTTAAAGTTGCCTCTACGCATATTAGTAACTTCGTACAAAAAGTTAACTCAGCGATGAATCACTCCCAAGATGCGATTAGTAAAGCAGAAGCAGCTGTCAAAGAGTTACAGTACTTAGCCGATGATGTGGAAAATGCCTTAGATGGGCTCAATATCGATGAAATCGAAAAGAGTAACTTTGATAAAAGAGTTAATGCAACTGAAGATATAGCCATAGAATCGGCTGAAAATCTTTTACATGTAAAGAAAATGCTAGAAAAACTTCAAGCAAATCTAAACTCTTTGATTGAAAAATCAGATAACAATATCTCTTCAAAATAAGATATAATACTCCTTTCCTAAGGAGTATTATATGGAACTGCATACTTGGTTGCTTTTTATCGGTGTAGCTATGGTAGCGATAGTCTCTCCAGGGCCTGCTATCTTGCTAGCTATCAACAACTCTGTGATGTATGATTTAAAAGCAGTTGCTCTTTCTTCCTTTGGCAATATATTAGGGCTTTTTACACTCTCAAGTGCTGCGATGTTAGGACTTGGAGTAGTTTTACATACCTCTGCAACTCTTTTTTTAGGATTTAAAGTTTTAGGTGCTATGTATCTTATCTATATAGGTATAAAACAATTTAGAAATCTCAACAACGCTTTTGAATCTTTACATATAAACAAAAAAAAGAGCAAAAAAGAGCTTTTTGGAATTTTTAAAAAAGGGTATCTTGTTTGTGTGACAAACCCTAAACCTATCATCTTTTTTACAGCACTTTTCCCCTTATTTGTAGACATCAATCATGCTATTTTACCTCAGTTTTTTATCCTTACTTTTACCTTTATGGCTCTATCTTTTATGACTCTTATGATGTATGCTTATTTTGCAAAGAGTTTAAAATCTTGGTTTGCACTTCCTTCACGAGCTGCTTGGTTTAACAAAATTAGCGGTATCTTATTTGTAGGCTTAGGTGTAGGGCTTTTAGGCTTAGAGAGAAAATAACACTCAATTTCTATTTGACTTAGGTCATAGAATTAACATAGTACCAACTGATACAATTTTCTTGTAACTCAAATCAGGAGGTATCTATGTCGCTTTCAAGAAGAGACTTTCTAAAGACAACAGCCGCAGCAAGTGCAGCCGCATGTGTGGGCATAAGTGTTCCACAATCTGCAAAGGCAGCAGCAGCTCAAACGCAGGCTGATTGGAGATGGGACAAGGCAGTTTGTCGTTTCTGTGGTACTGGTTGTGGTATCATGGTTGCTACAAAAGGCGGTAAAATTGTCGCAGTAAAAGGTGATCCGGCAGCTCCGGTCAATCGTGGGTTAAATTGTATCAAAGGATACTTTAACGCAAAAATCATGTATGGTGCAGACCGCCTTAAAGAGCCATTACTTCGTGTAAATGACAAAGGCGAGTTTGATAAAAATGGTAAATTCAAACCAGTAAGTTGGAAAAGAGCTTTCGATGAGATGGAAATCCATGCGAAAAAAGCTCTTAAAGCAAGTGGACCAGAGGGCGTAGCTGTATTTGCTTCAGGGCAATACATTATCATGGAAGGTTATGCTGCTCAAAAGATGATGAAAGGTGGTTTTCGTTCAAACGCGATAGACCCAAATGCAAGACATTGTATGGCTTCAGCGGTTGTTGGTTTTTACCAAACATTTGGAATCGATGAGCCAAGTGGATGTTATGATGATATCGAACTTACTGATACTATCATTACTTGGGGCGCAAACATGGCGGAGATGCATCCGATTCTTTGGTCGCGTGTAAGCGATAGAAAACTAACTGATCCAGAGCGTGTAAAAGTAGTAAATATCTCTACTTATAGACACAGAGGATCTGACCTCTCAGATATCGAGATTATCTTCTCTCCAAGTACAGACCTTGCATTGTGGAACTACGTTGCAAGAGAAATCGTTTACAATCATCCAGAAGCGATTGATTGGGATTTTGTAAAAAAACATATCGTTTTTGCATCACAGCCAGTAAATATCGGCTATGGTATGAGAAGAGCGGGTGAAAAATCCTTAAAAGAGGGAAAATACTCTCCTGAAGAAATGGAAATTATCAACAAAGAGATGAAAACAATTGTTTCTGAAAAAGAAGCTCCAGCACTTGAACCATTTGGATATAAAAAAGGCGATGTTATGGAACATAAGCCAGCTGGATTGAAACACTGGGAAATCTCTTTTGAAGAGTATAAAAAATTCTTAGAGCCATATACACTTGATTATGTTGCTCGTATCTCTAAAGGTGATCCACTAGAAGACCTTGAAGAGTTCAAAGCAAAACTTCAAACATTGGCAGATTTATATGTTGAAAAAAGTAGAAAAGTAGTAAGTTTCTGGACAATGGGTATGAACCAACACACAAGAGGTACTTGGGTCAACACTCTCTCTTATAACGTTCACTTCTTACTAGGTAAACAAGCAAAACCAGGCAATGGTGCATTCTCACTAACAGGACAACCAAGTGCTTGTGGAACAGCTCGTGAAGTTGGAACATTCTGTCATAGACTTCCAGCTGATATGATGGTAGCAAATCCAAAACATAGAGAAATTGTAGAAAATGTTTGGAAAGTTCCAGCAAAAACACTTAACCCAGTTGGCGACCAACACATTATGAAAATCCATAGAGATATCGAAGATGGTGTTGTAAAGTTTGCTTGGGTTAATGTTTGTAATCCATATCATGATAGTGCAAATGCAAATCACTGGATTAAAGCAGCACGCCAAATGGATAACTTTATCGTTTGTTCTGATGGATATCCTGGAATCTCAGCAAAAGTAGCTGACCTTATACTTCCTAGTGCTATGATCTATGAGAAGTGGGGAGCATACGGTAACGCTGAACGTCGTACACAACACTGGAGACAGCAAGTTCTTCCAGTTGGCGATGCGATGAGTGATACATGGCAATGGGTAGAACTCTCAAAAAGATTTACAGTCAAAGATGTATGGGGTGAATACACACTTCGTGGTGGTGCAAAACTTCCTAGCGTTATAGAAGAAGCTAAGAAGATGGGTTACAGCGAAGATACAACTATGTTTGAAATTCTTTTTGCAAATGAGAGAGCAAAATCTTATAAGATAGACTTAAATGACCCTATCCAAGCTGGATATGACAACAGTGAGTGTATCGGAGATAGCAGAAATGTTATCGGTTCAGATGGAAAAGTATTTGAAGGTTATCAATTCTTCCTCCATAAATATCTTTTTGAAGAGTATGCAGATTTTGGTCGTGGACATGCACATGACTTGGCTGATTTTGATACTTATCATAGAGTAAGAGGTCTTAAATGGCCAGTTGTTGATGGTAAAGAGACTCAATGGAGATTTAATGCCAAGTATGACCCATATGCGGCAAAAGCGGCAAATGGTGAGGATTTCGCATTTTATGGAACACTTGCTAAAGCCTTAGCGCAAGGAGATTTAAAAGGTATCACAGATAAAAATCCAAAATCTCTCAAAAACAAAGCAAAAATCTTTGCACGCCCATATATGGATCCACCAGAGATGCCAGATGATAAGTATGATATGTGGATGTGTACAGGACGTGTGTTAGAACACTGGCATAGTGGAACGATGACGATGAGAGTTCCTGAACTTTATCGTGCTGTTCCTGAAGCTCTTTGTTATATGCACCCGCAAGATGCTACGGCTAAAGGTTTTATTCAAGGTGAAATGATTTGGGTTGAATCTCGTCGTGGTAGAGTAAAAGCAAGAGTAGAGACAAGAGGAAGAAACAGAACTCCAAGAGGTCTTATCTTTGTTCCTTGGTTTGATGAAAAAGTGTTTATAAACAAAGTTTGTTTAGATGCTACTTGTCCTCTTTCAAAGCAGACAGATTACAAGAAGTGCGCAGTCAAGCTTTATAAAGCATAGATTTGAAAGTGGCTTTGCTACTTTCAAAGAAGAAAAAAATATGAAAGGGTTGTTTTGAGCAATCTTAGTAAAAAAGCGACCATTAGTGATAGAAGAAGATTTATATCCCTGATGGCGCAAAGTATCGGATTATCGGCATTAGGCGGAATGATTTGGACTGGGTATATACAAGAAGCAAAGTCAGCACCACTGATTTTGCGACCACCAGGAGCCAAAAATGAGCTTGATTTTTTGCGTATGTGTATCAAGTGTGGGCAATGTGCATTAGCCTGTCCATACGATACTCTAAACATCGCAAAACCAGGTGACAATATGCCAGTGGGTACACCATATTTTATACCAAGAGAGATTCCTTGTTATATGTGTACTGATATCCCATGCGTTCCTGTTTGCCCTACTGGGGCATTGGATGAGAGTAGTGTTTCTAAAGTAGAAGATGGAAGAACAGTTTTGGAGATTAAAAAAGCCAAGATGGGTTTAGCCGTTGTTGATGAAGAGTCTTGTATCGCATTTTGGGGGATTCAATGTGATGCATGTTATAGAGCTTGTCCATTGCTAGATGAGGCTATAACACTCGAATACAAAAGAAACACTAGAACAGGAAAACATGCATACTTAGTACCTAAAGTCATCTCTGACGTTTGCACTGGATGTGGTTTGTGCGAACGTGCTTGTGTGACCAAGAAGGCAGCTATTTTTGTGTTGCCTCGTGAAGTTTCACAAGGAGATTTAGGAGATCACTATATAAAAGGATGGGATAAAGCTGATGAGAAACGTTTGAAAAATGTTTCCACAGAGGTTACAACCCAAACAACAAGGAGTGAAAAGACACCACAAGATTATCTAAATGATGATGGAGGGCTATTTAACAATGAGTAATTTATGGAAAAATTATAGATTTTTAGCTCTACGCAGATTTGTTCAGATAGGTTTGTTGTTCTTATACTTTAGTGCGAATGCGTATGGATTTAAGATTTTAACAGGAACACTTAGTTCTTCAAATCTTTTCCAAGCTATTCCCCTCTCAGATCCATTTGCACTTTTGCAAATGTTTAGTGCGGGGGCAATTTTAAGTATGGACGTTCTTATAGGTGGTTTTATCATTCTTGTTTTTTATATGAGTATAGGTGGACGTGCATTTTGTTCTTGGGTATGTCCGATAAATATGGTAACAGATACTGCAAATTGGCTCAGACGAAAACTATATCTTGATAAGATAGAGAAGAAAGTATGGTTAAGCAAAAATGTAAGATACTGGGTGTTTGGTCTTGCTTTAGTTCTCTCTTTCTTGAGCGGTGTTGCTGCATTTGAGATGGTTTCACCAATCGCAATGTTGCATCGAGGTATCGTTTTTGGTATGGGTATGGGATTTGCGGCGGTACTTTGTCTCTTTTTATTTGACCTTTTCGCTGTGAAAAATGGCTGGTGTGGTCATCTATGTCCGTTAGGAGCTTTTTACTCGCTTGTCTCAAAGCAAAATGTTCTTGTAGTAAAACACAATCAACCAAATTGTACTCTTTGTATGAAGTGCAAAGATGTATGCCCTGAAAAACAAGTACTTGCCATTGTCGGAAAAAGAAGTGGAGATGTTGTTTTTGGGGAGTGTACGAAGTGTGGTAGATGCATCGAAGTTTGTGAAGATGATGCTTTATCATTTGGTGTACGAGATTATATCAACAAAAATGGATAGGAGATAGAATAATGTTTAGTCAAAAGGCATTAATTGCTACTGCTGCTTTTATAACTTTATTGGTAAGTGGATGTGCAGTAAGCGAGACTTATAGTGAAGAGTCACTAGGTTTGAGAAAAACAAATCTATACTCAGAAGAAAAAACAGTGGCAGATCCAACTTCATATAGTAAAGCTGCCCCAGGTGAATCAAAGGTTTATGAGCGTGCTTTTGAAAATGCACCACCTATGATTTCTCATGATGTTGAGGGAATGCTTCCTATAACGATGGAAAACAACTCATGTTTAGGTTGTCATGACCCAGCAGTTGCACAATCAGTTGGAGCAACATCAATTCCAAAAAGCCATTTAGCCTCTTTTAGACCGATAACTGAGGTTGGTAGTGATGGAAAGATTATCATAGAAGGTAAAGAAGTTGCAAATACTTCAGATGTTCTAACAGCAATGCATAAAAGAGATGGTGTAAGTATGGAAAGATATAACTGTTCAGCGTGCCATGCCCCACAATCTAACAATGCACCTTTGGTGGAAAATACTTTTACACCAGAGTTTAGAGCTGAAAATGGAGCAAAACGTTCAAATCTTTTAGACACACTCAATGAGGGTGTTCAGTAGATGAGCGATATGCAAAGAAGAGAGGTCTTTACCTCTCTTGCTTCGAGATTTAGAAAAGATAAGGAGGTCACTTTAAGGCCTCCTTATTATGAGAATATATCTCTTTTTGATAAAGAGTGCCTTACATGTAAAGAAAAAACATGTGTCACTTTTTGTGAAGAAGAGATTATCTGTATAGACGAAAAAGGAAGACCTTATCTTGAGTTTAAAAATAGTGGTTGTACTTATTGTGATAGCTGTGCTAGCGCATGTAGTAAAGAGGTATTAAATTTTTTAAATAAAAAACAAATAGATGCCCAATTTAGTATCGATACAAAAACTTGTCTAAGCTGGAATGAGACGATTTGCAGTAGTTGCTTAGATGTTTGCGATCAAAGAGCAATTAAGTTTTTTGGTATGTTTCGCCCCATCGTAGATATGAGTCTTTGCAATAGTTGTGGATTTTGCATCGCCCCTTGTCCAAGTGATGCGATAGCGATAAAAGGAGTGTAAATGAGATATCTTATCTATCTTTTGTGTGTTGTTTTTTCTTATGCTAGTGTTTTAAGCCCGCAAAAGCTTATCGAAGCTAGGGGAAATGTTATAGATTTAGGAGTTTATGGGAACAAACTCATAGCAGGAAGTGCAAGTGGAACTTTAGAAGTTTTTGATATAAATGATGGCTCAAGACTTATGGAAGTTCAGTTTGATAAGATAAAAGATTTTATGGGAGATTTGATTTATCCTAAAGTTTTCTCTGTTGATTATGACCCTAAAACTAACGCATACATAGCCGTGGTACAAGCCCAAAGTGGAGCTAGAGAACTTGTACATGTAAAAGATGATATCGTAACTAAACTCATAAATAAAGATGAAAATCTCTATATCTCAAAAGCAAAATTTCTCAACAACAACAGAGTGCTGCTAGGGCTTTTGAGCAATGAGATTATCCTATATGATATCGCTAAAAAAGAGCAGATATATAGATTTCAAGTAAATTTTTCTCATTTTTCTGATTTGAAAGTGAGTGAAGATAGAAGATTCGCACTTAATGGCTGTGAATCAGGGGAGTTAAGCTTGATAGATGTCGAAAAGGGAAAGATTATCAAAGTTCTCAAAGGTGGCAATGTTGATAACACTTACAAAGTGGACATAAAAAATGGCTATGCACTAGGGGCAGGACAAGATAGAAGAGGGATAATATATAAGATAAGTACAGGATCATTTATAAGATTTGATGCACCATTTCTTATCTATGCAGGAGCTTTAAGCCCTCAAGCAAAGTTCGCAGCATTTGCTTTTACCCAAGAGAATGATATAGTCGTTTTTGATTTAGCAAGTCAAAAAAAGTTACACACACTAAAAGGACAAAAAAGTACACTCAATAGTATAGTTTTTTCTAGTGAAAAAGAGCTTTTTAGTGGAAGTGATGATAAATACATAATAAAATGGAGGATACCATGAATGTTTCTAGTATCGTAATTCAAGTTAAAAAAGAGTTCATTGAGGAAGTGGTTTCTCTCTTAAAAGAGTGTGATTTTTGTGATTATCATTTTCACGATGAAAACAAAGGGAAAATCATCGTCACAGTTGAGGGAGAAGGCATAGAAGAGGAGATGAAAAAGGTAAGAGAAATCGAAGCTCTCGCTCATGTTATCAGTGCAGAGATGATGATGTCTTATAGTGAAGATGAACTTGATAAAGAAAGAGAGAAGTTAGAGTTAAGTGGTAATGTACCATCTATACTCAATGATGAAAATGTAAAAGCTGAAGATATTGATTATCGTGGTGATTTAAAAAGAAAATTATAGGAGCGTGTGATGTTGACTTCTTATAAAAGCCTGATTCAAAGCGAAGTTCCAAGTGGTGAGTTGATAATCTCTCGCACAGACCTTCATGGAAATATAACGTATGCAAATGAGACTTTTGCTTTTATCTGTGGATATAGTGTTGATGAACTTATAGGAAAACCTCACTCGATAGTGCGTCATCCTGATATGCCAAAATCTGTTTTTAAAGAGTTATGGACGAGTATAAAAGCAGGAAAGATTTGGAAAGGGTATGTAAAGAATTTAAGAAAAGATGGGGGATACTACTGGGTTTATGCCGAAGTTTCAGGAGTATATAAAGATGGAAAACTTGTTGAGTATAAGTCTTTGCGTTCACCTATCGATCAAGAAGTTCAAGAAATTTTTCAAGAAAAATACGATGCCCTTTTAGCAAAAGAGGAAGGGAAAGTAAGAGCTATCGTAACTTTAAACATCGAGAATGTAGAAAAACTTACAAAGCTAGCACAAGATAAAAAAATTACTGTTGATGAAGCTTTGAAAGATATATTAGATGATACTTTGTTATAAACTATTTGCCTAGCATTGCATCTTTAAGGCTTTGTTGGGCTGGTTTTTCTCCTAGCCAGATACCAAAAAGAGCTTTTTTAAAAGCTAAAGAGGGGATTGTTTTTTTGAAGATGGTATTTTTATAGATATCAACACCAACATTTGGAGTGTATACCAAATCATAAACATCACCTATCTTTATCTCCTCTTTGAAAACAGATATAAAAGCTTCAATCTCATTTTTTAAACTATCAATCTCTTTACCTAAAGAGTTTTCAAATCCCTCTCTTGTAGCATCTTCCATCTTTTGGCTTGTTATCATAGAGGAGATGATATGGAGTTTAAGCCCCATTTGTTCATCTGCTTCAAGGATCTCTTTAGCATCCATCTTTGGGGTTTGCAAGTACAAAGCACCTACATATAAATCAAAAAAGAACTTCTCTCTTACACCAGCACCTTGAAGTTTTAAATTTGCTGAGACTTCAGGGATATTTACACCTTGTATCTCTTTTGCAAAAGCACTACCAAGTAACAGCAAACAGGCAAACAAAATCTTAGTTAAATTATCCATGCTCTATATCTTTTTGTTTTTATAGTACAGTTTTTTAATTTATTTAAAACTTTTTTGAGTGCATTTTTCTCAATTGCGACGTAAGAGTAAAAATCTGTAACATTTATAAGCCCAATCTGTTCATTTAAAAGTCCTGCTTGTTTGATGAGAACTCCTAGTATATCGCCTGCTCTTAATTTTTGTTTTTTCCCACCATCTATACAAAGTGTACCCATACTCGCTTCGTAGTAAAAGAATTTATCTTTTACATGTAAACTTATATCATCTCCTTTTTGATTGGTAAAACTTATAGCCATACCTTTTTGGTCATTTCTACCAGTTCTTCCTATCCTGTGTGTGTAAGTTTGGTCACTTTGAGGGAAATCATAGTTGATAACTAATTCTACTTTTTTGATATCAAGTCCCCTAGAAGCGACATCTGTAGCGATGAGAAAGTTACAACTTCCATTTGCAAACTTGATAAGCGTTTCATCTCTATCTATCTGTTCCAAATCAGAATTGATACAAAATGCATCTAAACCAAGTTCTTGAAGATAAGCTTCAAGTTCTAAAGATTTGGCTTTTGTGTTTGTAAAAATGATACAAGATTTTGGCGTATACTTAGAGATAACACCTTTTAAAATCTCTTCTTTATCCTCTTTTGCTTCTAAAAAAATCTCTGTAACATTGACTTGTTCTTCTATCTCTATCTCAATTCTATCTTTTTGAACGCTATGACTGAGCTGTTTAATCGCATCTTTAAAAGTTGCAGAGAAAAGGAGGGTTTGTCTTGAAGTGGGAGTTTTTTCTAAGATATGATTTAGCTCATCGGCAAAACCCATATCGAGCATCTTATCGGCTTCATCGAGAACTAAAGTTTGAATGGAGTCTAATTTCAAAATCTCTTTGTGCAAGAGGTCTAAAACTCTCCCTGGAGTTCCAACTACTATATGCGCTCCATGCGAAAGCGAGTTCGCTTGTGCTCTAAGAGGTGTACCTCCTGTGAGCGTTAGGATTTTTATATTTTTTTCAAAACGGGCCAAATTTCTAAGTTCACTGGCTACTTGATTTGCTAATTCTCTTGTTGGTGCGAGGATAAGAGTGTTGATATCGTAACGTTTTTGTATATCCAGATGTAGTAGTATAGGGATGCCAAAAGCAGCAGTTTTTCCACTGCCAGTTTTTGCTTTTGCTAAAACATCTCTTCTCTCTAAGATAGGAGGTATGGCTTTTTCTTGTATGGCAGTTGGCTTTGTAAAACCTAGTTTTTTGAGGTTTTCAAGCATATTTTTATCGTCAATTATATTTTCAAAAGTCACTCTTATTTTCCTTTACATGTAAAGATGGTATTATATCAGATTATTTTATACTGAAAGAGAATTATGGGTAGTTTTAAAAGTTCTATTGCTTCGTCTATGTTTGGTAAGTTTGCGAATTGTGAGTTTCCAACCCTTTTGCAAAATCTTATCAACAGAGTCTATGTAAAGTTGATGAAAGTTGATTTGAGTGATTTTGAGAGCATACAAAGTTATAAAACTTTAAATGCACTTTTTACAAGAGCTTTAAAAACACCAAGAGACTTCGATAAAGATGAAGCTATCTTCATCTCCCCTTGTGATGCTTTTATCTCAGAATCAGGCAAGATAAAAGAGGCAAAAGCTTTACAGATAAAAGCTCATGAATATAGAGTGAGAGAACTTTTAGGTACTTTAGTCTCAAAAGAGTGTGTAGAGAAGATTGTAGAGGGTGATTTTTTAAACTTTTATCTCTCCCCTCGTGATTATCATCGCTATCATGTTCCCATAGATATGAGAATTGCAAAAGCAGTGCATATACCAGGAAAACTTTACCCTGTAAATTTTACTTGGCTCTCCAAGATTCCCGAACTTTTTGTTGAAAACGAGAGAGTTGTTTTAGAGTGTTATACAAAAGAGGAAAAAGTTTTTTATATGGTTTTTGTAGGTGCTTTAAATGTAGGAAAGATGAGTTTTGTTTTTGATGCATCAATCCAAACAAATGCGAAAAAAACTCAACCACAACTCTATACTTATGAAAATCTTTATCTAAAAAAATCTCAAGAATTAGGTCGCTTTGAGATGGGGTCGACTATCGTTATGCTCTTTGAAAAAGAAAGTGTTGAGCTTACATGTACAAAAGACAATTCTATAAGATTTTGTGATACAATAGCCAAAAAAATTAATTAGGTTTGTGATGAAACTTAAGATAAAAAATATCTTTTTTGATGCTTATTCACACGATCAAATCAAGGATATGATTCACTCTTTGAATCTTACAACCTTGTTGATTCATCTTGTTATTCCTGTTTTGATTTTCGGTCTTTTTTTTAGTCAACTCAATGGTTACATACTTTTTTTATGGCTTGCTTTGCAATTTTCTACGATTTTTATAAGAATGTATATAGGAAACTGCTTAAATGAAACAGCTGAAAATGGACTGTTTGATAGAGATTTTTTTAGATACTATTTGGGTATTATCTTTTTTAGTGGTGCGTTGTGGGGAGCTTTTTTCGCCTATGCTATTTTTGCTCTAGAACCACTTTATGTTTTCTTTTTGATTACCATTCTTTTTGCTCTATCTGCTGGTTCGATTTTGACTTTAGGATCTGTATTGATAGCTGTTGTTCTTTTTAATATCTCTTTAATTCTTCCTCCGATTGTCTCTTTGTTGTTCATCGCTTCTAGTGGGATTTATTATGTGCAAATCATTTTAATTTTTGCATTTTTATTTGTAACTCTTACAAATTCTTATAAAAAACATACACTTTCAAGAAAAAGCTCTTCAAGTATGACTCTCTTAAAACAATATGAAAATATTACAAATCAAAGTACTATAATTTCTAAGACAGATCCAAGAGGGATTATCACATTTGCAAATGATAACTTTTGTAAAATCTCTGGATACAACAAAGAGGAACTTATAGGGCAAAGGCATAACATCATACGTCATCCTGAGATGCCACGTGTTGCTTTTGAGGATATGTGGAAAACTATCAAGTCAAAAAAAACTTGGCATGGAGTTGTCAAAAATAGAGCAAAAAATGGTGATGCTTACTATGTAAGCACGACTATCACACCTATCTTAGATATTGATGGAGAAATCCAAGAGTATATAGCTTTGCGCCACGATATAAGTTCTATCATGAGTGATAAAAAACAACTTTTTGACTATCTTGAGGCAAATAAACTAAGCGTTTTAATCATGATTCAAATCGAAGATTATGATGTGTTAGAAAAGTTTTATGATAAAGCAACTGTTGAAGAGATTGAAAAAAGTTTCGGTGATGTGATTTTGCATTTGCTTCCAAATTCTTGCGATTTTCAAAGAGTTTATCATCTAGGAAATGGCTTATATGCTCTTGCTAAAAACAGAAGAACTTGTCAAAAATCTCAAGAACAAATAGAAGAATTTTTAAAAGAGTTTTTAGAAAATGTCAAAGATTATACTGTTAAACTCGATAAGATTGAGTATGATATCTCAGCGATTTGTAGTTACACCTATGGGGTTATACAAATCTATGAAGATGCAAAGATAGGAATTGAAAAAGCGATAGAAAACAAACAAAATCTCATCTATGCTGATGGACTTTCAGGTATCGAGTATGCCGCTGCTTTACAAAATATAGAAACACTTCATATCCTCAAAGTAGCACTAGATGACAAGAAAGTTATCTCCTTTTTTCAGCCTATTATCAACAATGAAACAAAAAAAGTCGAAAAATATGAGTCTTTAGTGAGGCTTATTAATGAGCATGGTGAGGTTATCTCTCCTTTTGCATTTCTTGAAGTTGCAAAAAAAGGGCGTTACTATACTCAAGTAACAAAGATAGTTTTAGAGAACTCATTTAAAACTCTCAAAGTTACAGATAAAGAGATATCCATAAATCTTTCTCCTCTTGATATAGAAAATGAAGATATCAGAGATTTGATTTTTGAACTTTTGATTAAAAATAAAGAGGATTCTAAACGGATTGTTTTTGAACTTGTTGAGAGCGAGGATGTAAAAGATTTTGATACGATTATAAGGTTTATTCAACAAGTAAAACCTTATGGTGTCAAGATAGCGATAGATGATTTTGGAACTGGTTATTCAAATTTTGAGAGACTCTTACAGTATGAGCCAGATTTGTTAAAGATTGATGGTAGCTTGATTAAAAACATAAAAGATAATCGCTTAAGTAAAGATATCGTTGAGACGATAGTTTTGTTTGCTCAAAAACAAAAGATTAAAACTGTTGCAGAGTTTGTTGAAAATGAAGAAATCTTCAACATCGTCAAAGGATTAGGTATAGACTATTCTCAAGGGTATGCTTTTGGACGACCTGAAGATTTACTCAAAGAGTTTATCTCTTAAGTAGATATCTAGCAAACAAGCCAAACATCAAGAGTGACGAGAACATATCAAGATAAGAGATGTTTTCTTCCTCAATCATGCTGTTTTTTATATCTTTTATGTTCTCAAAAAAGAGTAAATCAAGCATATAAGCAAAAAATACACTTCCAAAAATAACAGAAAAAAGATAAATAAAGAGTGATTTAGGCCCTAAGATGTTTTTTACTACACTGATGGTCACTAGATTTGTAGCAGGACCAGCACTCAAAAAAACAAAAGCACTCCCTGGAGAAAAACCTGTAAGGATAAGCGTTAAGCCAATGGGCAAGGAAGTAAGCGCACAAACATACATAGGTGCTGAGATAAGGATAAGAAAAAGATAGCTTAAAAGTAAGTTGTCAGTAAAAAAATCAGAAAACTCTTTTGGGATGATAGATGCAAAAAATGCACCTAAAACGATACCTATCAAAAGAGACTTTGCGATACCTTTAAAAAGCATATCAAAAGCATAAGAAAAAACTCTTTTGACAAAGGGTTTTTGATGTGGTGTTATTTGTTTGAGTAAAAGAGGCGTTGCTTTAGGTTTTGCTACTCCCCAAAGAGAAGTTATGGGCTTTTCTTTTACGAAGAGCATAGATAAAAAACCAGCTAACAAAGAGATACAAACAGAGCTAATAACTCGATAAAGAGTAAAAAACCAACCAAATGCTCCATAGGTAGCCATGATAGAATCAACCCCTGTGATAGGCGTTGCGATAAGAAAGGTTTGCAAAGCACTTTTACTGGCACCACTTTTTTGCAATGAAGATGCAAAAGGTATAACAGAACAAGAACAAAGTGGGAGAGGAATCCCTAAGATAGCTGCTTTTATAACTGAGCTAAAAGAGTCTTTGCCTATATGCTTTTTTATATAATCATCGCTGATAATCTGTTTTATAACTCCTGCAAAAAGAAGACCAAAAAGGATATAAAAAGAGATGAGATTTGTAAAATGCCAAATATTTTGTAAAAAAGAGTATAGAAAATCCACATTTAATCCTAAATCAATAATCATTATCGTTTGAATTATATAGTGTTAGTTCAAATATTTTCTTGACAGGAATCAAAAAATGGCTTTGCCTCTGGATTTCTTTGCTGTTTTAACTCCATATCTATAAAAAAATCTCTATTTTGCTTTTTTAAAAAGGCAAGTGTGCCATTTCGAGTAAATTCACTTTTGTTTTCATACATGTAAAAACCATTTACATGTAAACCCATTCTCACTGGTGTTGCAGTAGAGTAGGTTGTGAGTATAGCATCTTCGTTTAAGAGAGTTTTTATCTGGGCAAAATACTCTTTTGTCCAAAGTTCTCTGTTGACTTCTGAGCTAAAAGCATCTTGGTAGACGATGTCGATTTTTGTTTGAATGTTTTGAAGATACTCTCTTGCATCTCCTATAAAAATCTTTACATGTACCCTCTCATCTTCGTAAAACCCTTTAAGTCTAAGGGATTTTATAAGCTCTTTTAAAAAGTCAAACTCTTTGGGGTACTCAAAGTCTTGAAGGTTATGGATAAGGTTTTGGTCTAACTCTGGCGAATAGATAAATACTTTTTTATTTGAGGCAGTTTTCAACAGCCAATAGAGTGTCGTAAAAGTGTTATATCCTAAACCAAAGCAGATATCTAAGATAGAGAGTTCGTTTTTTTTCTCATGATGTGTGAGTGCAGGTAGAACATGCTTATAAAGTGACTCATGTACTGCTCCATCACTAGGATTGTGGTAGTGTTGATTGTACTGTTTTGAAAAAAGAGTATAAGAGCCATCAACTGTTAAAACTTTTTGCATCAAAGACCTAAAGCAGCGAGTTTTTTATCTCTATACCAAAGGATAAACCACGCTGAGAGCCAGATAAAAGCACCGATACTTATCCAGTAAAACAGCAGAGGCATTTGAAAGTAACTTAAGATGCTAAAGACTAAAACAGGGATAATCAGTTGGCGAAAAAGACTTAGATATATCAAAAGGGCAGGTTGTTTGATGCCTTGAAGTAAAGCGATATTGATAAAAACTAGCATATAAGCATAAAGGCTTAAAGCTCCTACATAAAGATAAGGAATCCCCGCTTTTATAACCTCTTGCTCGTTTGTAAATATCCCCAAAAGTTCTTTTGAAAACGCAAAAAGAAAAACTAATCCGATAACCCAAATATAAAATCCTATTTTTTGAGCGCTCATAACACACTCTTTGACTCTTTCATATTTTTTTGCACCATTGTTCTGTGAGACGATAGCAAGGACGGCAACATTGAGTCCGATACTAGGCAAAAGAGCGATTTGTTCTATCCTGATAGCTACACCATAAGCGGCAACAACATCTTTGCCAAAAGGGGCTATATAATAAGTGATGATAAACATTCCAAGTGCCATCAAAACCATATTTGTTGTGGCTGGAAGTCCTTGTTTTAGAAACGAGTAGATGATGTTTATATCAAATACAAATTTTGGCATATCTTCCAAAAGGTGAGTTTGAAAGAGCCGATAAAAGAGATAAAACATCCCAAAAGCTTCGATGATGATAGTTGCAAGTGCGATTCCACTTACCCCCATAGGAGCTAATCCAAAACCACCCTTTATGAACCAATAATCTAAAACAATATTGAGTACAAAGCCACATACAAGGAAGTTTCGAAAAGATTTGGTATCTCCAATAGCATTTAAAAGCGCATTTGTAAACATTACTCCAACAAAAAAACATGCTCCTAAGATAACTACACTTATATATGAGTAGGCTTCTTCAAAATAAGCCTCTTGTGCCCCTAAGACTTTCAGCAAAAAAGGAGCACTAGCTAAAGCTATAAGGGTGATAAAAATCGCTAAGAAAAAGGCAAATATATAGGCATGGTAGATGAGTTGCTTTGTCCCTTTTGTATCCTCTTGCCCTAAAGCATTTCCTACAAGCGCACTAACGCCTTGACTCATCCCACCACTAAGAGCGATAACGATAAAAAAGATAGAAAAAGAGAGTGACAAAGAAGCGAGTGCTTGGGTTGAAATCTCTCCTGCAAAAAATGTATCGGTTACATTGAACATCGTATGAAAAAAATAACCGATACTAGAAGGGATGGCAAGTGTTTTTATATGTCCTATTATAAGACCTTTTGTTAAATCCAACTTTTACCACCTGTACATGTAAAGCTTATACATTAAATCTAAAATGCATTACATCGCCATCTGCTACAACGTAATCTTTCCCCTCAAGACGCATTTTACCAGCTTCTTTTGACTTTGTTTCACCGCCACAAGCGATATAATCTTCATAAGCGATAACTTCAGCACGGATGAAGCCTTTTTCAAAATCATTGTGGATAACAGAAGCCGCTTTTGGTGCTTTCCAACCTTTGTGGATTGTCCAAGCACGCACCTCTTTGACCCCTGCTGTAAAGTAACTGATAAGACCTAGCTTATCGAAGGCAAGGCGGATGATTTTATGAAGACCTGATTCACTAACGCCAAGTTCAGATAAAAACTCATTTGCTTCCTCATCACTAAGCCCTACAAGCTCTTCTTCTATCTTGGCGCAAAGCATGATAACTTCGGCACCAACATTTTGAGCATGTTCTTTGACCGCTTTAACATACTCATTTTCCTCTGTTAAGCTCTCTTCATCTACATTTGCACCATAAATGATCTCTTTGTTAGATAAAAAGCGTAACTCTTTGTCCAATGCTTCAAAGATAGGGTCATCTTTTTTTGTAAAAGTGCTTACTGGTTTTAACTCATCAAGATGGGCTTTAAGTTCACTTGCCAAATCAAGCGCACCTTTGGCACTCTTGTCTGCTTTAGCAGTTCTTGTAAGTTTATCTAGTTTTTTCTCAAGTTGTTGGATATCTGCAAAGATGAGTTCACTCTCTATAATTTCAATGTCTCTTAAAGGATTGATACTTCCTTCAACGTGAGTGATATTTTCATCTTCAAAACAACGAACCATATGTAAGATAACCTCTACTTCTCTGATGTTTGAGAGAAACTGGTTTCCTAGCCCTTCACCCTTGCTAGCTCCTTTGACAAGTCCTGCTATGTCAACAAAGTCTATCGTTGAGTGCTGGATACGTTCAGGATTTACTATCTTTGCTAGTTCTGCTAATCTCTTATCAGGAACTGGCACGATAGCTTTATTTGGCTCAATTGTACAAAAAGGGTAATTTGCACTCTCCGCATTTTGTGCTTTTGTCAACGCATTAAACGTTGTTGATTTTCCTATATTTGGTAATCCGACTATTCCTACACCAAGTCCCATTATCTTCCTTTATTATTTTTCTATTTATATTACTTTTCGCAATTTTGTTCGTTTTTGCTCTGCTCGATAAGCCAGTAAAGATTCATCCTTACTCCAGCGCCAGTGCCACCACATTGGTTATATCCCCAATCTTTCTCTACATAAGCAGGACCAGCGATATCAAGATGAAGCCACTTGTCTTTGTACTCATCTTCGATAAAGTTTGAGAGGAAAAGTCCAGCAGTGATAGCCCCACCATAGCGTGAACTTGAGATGTTACTCATATCTGCAATGGAGCTTTTAAGAAGCTTTTTGAGGTAGCGGTTAAAAGGTAAGATACCAGTTAATTCACCACTTTTTTTAGAAGTTACATGTAACTCATTTTTAAGGCTCTCAGAGTGTCCCATGATACCTGTTGTATACTCTCCAAGTGCTACCACACAAGCTCCTGTAAGTGTTGCCATGTCTATAAGTAAATCTGGTTTTTGCTCTTGTGCATAACAAAGACAATCAGCAAGCACTAAACGTCCTTCAGCATCAGTATTTCTTACTTCTATGGTTTTGCCATTTTTCGCGACAAGTACATCATCAGGTTTGTAAGCTTCTGGTCCTATTGCATTTTCAGTTGCTCCTACGATAGCGTGGATTTCATATGGTAGTTGAAGTTTAGCAGCTCCTTGTAAAATAGCTAGTACTGCTGCTGCCCCACTCATATCGGCTTTCATACTCACCATATAATCACCTGGTTTGAGGCTAAGTCCACCTGTATCGTATGTGAGACCTTTGCCCACATAAACTACTCTTTTTGTAGCATTTTTTGGTTTATAGCTTACATGTAAAAGACGAGGAGGGATATGACTAGCTCTGTTTACTGCCAAAAATGCTCCCATGCCTTGTTCTTCTAAAAACTCTTTTCCATAAGCTTTACATGTAACATTTTCTATAGACTCTAAAGACTTTGCAACTTCTTCAAGTTTCAAAGAGTTCATCTCAAAAGGTATGGTGTTAACTAAGTCTTTAGCAAAGTTTGTTGATTCTGCTATGATAGTACCAACACTGATGGCTTTTGTTGCCGTTTCCATAGAAACACCTACACCATTGTAATCATCAGTACAAATAGTGATAGACTCAAGTGAAGTTGGTTCTTTTTTACTTTTATAAAGTTCAAAACTATAATCAGCTAAACCAAAAGCCTCAGCCATCGCTTTTATATTTGTTCCTGGACACTCATGAGAGTAAGTTCCGATTTTAAGAGTTTTAGCTTTTGTCTTTTTTGTCTGTGTT
This sequence comes from Sulfurospirillum sp. UBA12182, assembly GCA_002742765.1. Lineage (GTDB taxonomy): Bacteria > Campylobacterota > Campylobacteria > Campylobacterales > Sulfurospirillaceae > UBA6810. The sequence goes on from DLUF01000059.1 coordinate 108,820, forward strand.
AAGGCTTTTGCGCAAGCCAATCTGATTTCATCAGGTTCTAAGTTCTCGCAACCAACATAAATCGTTTTTTTATGTGGCAGTAAAAGAGCCTCTTCACTCTCACCTTTAAAACCTAAAAATTCTAATTCTTCTTTATCCTCAACCCATTTATGCTCAAAGTTTTTATCGACAACAAAAACAACTTTGATGTCCGCTTCTACTTCATGGAGAAGTTTATTTGATATCTCTATTTTCATGTTCTCTCGCTTTCTTTTTTATTAGTATATTTTGTTCAATTTTATAAAAGGCATACCAGATACTCGCTAAAAAAGCTCCTATGATAGGCACTGCAAAGTACCAATGCTCATGAGCATAATTTAGTAGTAAAAGGATTTTATCTCCTAGGATATAAGCAGGCATGATAGTAACAGCTGCCCATATCCAAGCACTAATGAGATTTATAAAGGCAAATTTTTTGGCACTATACCTAGTAATCCCTATGGACATAGGTATAACTGTTCGCAGACCGTACATGTAACGCTGGATAAAAATTATAGGCCAGCCATGGCGTTTAAGTAGTATATGAGCTATCGCAAATTTTCTTCTTTGACTTCTAAGCTTTTTTGAGATGTATTTCTTGTTATAACGACCTATATAAAAATAGATTTGATCGCCAACAAATCCACCAAGACCAGCGATAAAAATCGCCATAGGATACCACATGTCGCCAGTGTGTGAGAGAAGACCACCCATGATGAGTCCCATCTCCCCTTCTAAAATACTCCATAAAAAAAGAATTACATAACCGTATTCTTTGATTAATTCTATAAATAATTCGCTCACGCTCTATCCTAATTAATCAAATGATAGTAATTCTTTAGCTTGAATCATATCCTTATCACCACGTCCTGAGAGGGTTATGACAATAAGAGAGTTTTCTAGCTCCTCTTTTTTCATTTTTTTAAGATATGCAACAGCATGAGCACTTTCAAATGCAGGAATCAATCCCTCTTTTTGGCTTAACCATACAAAAGCATCAAGAGCTTCTTGATCGGTTATATTTTCGTATCTTGCCTCACCTAAATCTTTTAAATAGGCATGTTCAGGTCCAATCCCTGGATAATCAAGTCCAGCTGAGATAGAGTGGGCCTCTAAAATCTGACCATCTTCATCTTGTAAAAGGTAGCTCATTTGACCATGTAAGATACCAGGGCTTCCTTTGAGTAGACTAGCTCCATGCTTGTCAGTATCAACTCCCAGTCCACCAGCTTCTATACCGATACAAGTTACTCCAGCCTCTTCTAAAAAGTGACTAAAAGTTCCTATGGCATTACTACCCCCACCAATGCAAGCTAAAACATAATCAGGAAGTCTTCCCTCTTTTGCAAGAATTTGAGCTTTTGCTTCATATCCGATAATCGCTTGAAAATCTCTTACCATCATCGGATAAGGATGAGGACCAGCAACTGTTCCTATGATATAAAAGGTATCTCTAGCATTAGTAACCCAGTATCGGATTGCTTCATTCATCGCATCTTTGAGTGTTCTTGAACCACTTTTTACAGCATGTACTTTTGCTCCAAGAAGTTTCATGCGAAAAACATTTAATTCTTGCCTTGCAACGTCTTTTTCACCCATAAAAACTTCACATTCCAAACCAAGTAATGCAGCGATAGTAGCCGTTGCAACACCATGTTGTCCTGCCCCAGTTTCGGCTATGACTTTTTTCTTTCCCATGCGTTTTGCGATTAAGCCTTGCACGATAGTGTTGTTAACTTTATGCGCACCCGTGTGGTTTAAATCTTCTCTTTTAAAGTAGATTTTTGCACCAAGTTCTTCAGAGATATTTTTTGCATGGTATAAAGCTGAAGGTCTGCCTACATAATCTTTCAAATAGCCATCAACCTCACTCCAAAACTCTTCATCAAAGCGAATAGTTTTATAAAAAGCATCTAATTCTAAAAGAATAGGCATCAAAGTTTCAGGGACATATCGTCCTCCGAAGATTCCAAAGTGTCCAAGTTCATCTGGGTCAAATTTTGAAGGTTTTGGGATATACATCAATCAATCTCCAAAACAGAGTAGACATTTGTATGTTTTTTGACCTGTTCATCACCTTGTAAAAAAGTGAGATTTAAAAGAAAACAGGCTTCAAAACAGTTTACACCAACTTTTTTCAAAAGAGTTACCGCAGCGGTTGCAGTTCCTCCAGTTGCTATCAAATCATCAATCAAAAGTACTTTAGGTATCTCTTGTTTGCTTTTGAAAGCATCAATATGGATTTCAATCTCATCTACACCATACTCTAAAGAGTATTTTTCACTGATAGTTGTATAAGGTAGTTTTCCTGGTTTTCTAATAGGAACAAATCCACAACCAAGTTTTGTCGCAAGTGCTGCTCCAAAGATAAAGCCTCTACTCTCAATGCCAGCAACAAAATCAATTTTTTCATCTTCATATCTAGTTTTTAAATGATCCATTAAAAATCCAAAAGCTTTTTCATCATTTAAAAGCGTTGTAATGTCTTTAAAAACAATTCCTGGTTTTGGAAAATCTTTAACATCCCGGATTGTTTTAAGAAGATACTCTTTATCTGTTTGGTTTAACACTTTCATAAAATAATTCCTTATTTAAATATTTTAAATTTTAGATACACAATGAATGAGAGAAAAAGAGCGAAACTAAGATAAGAGATAGTTTCAACACCCATTATAAAAGTGCCTCTATCTTACCTTCTAACTCTTTGATATGTTGTCGTAATTTATCACTTTCCATTCTGTACTGAGAGTTTCTTGTTCTAAGTGATTTGAGGTCATTTTTTACTTTTGTTAACTCATCACTTAAGATATCTATGTTGCCTAAAGAGCGTTGTAGTTGTATTTGGTATTTTCTTATCACAACTTCAGCATCGCCAAGAGTATTTTTGACAATCACACTGCCTAGTTTTTCTTTTCGAAGTAGTGTTTTATAGTAAAAAACCATAATTAACAGATAAATACACAAAGAAGCAAGTACGGTTGTAATTATCCACTCATTAAACATTTTAAATCTCGATTTTTTCTACTCTTTGAGCGTGTCTTCCACCTTCAAAGCTTCCAGCACACCACGCATCTATGATAGAGCTGGCAACTCCAAGTCCTACTATACGTTCGCCAAAACAAAGAACATTTGCGTCATTATGCGCTCTTGCCATAGCTGCTGTATAAGCGTCATGACAGAGTGCTGCACGGATACCTTTGTGTTTGTTTGCTGCCAAACTCATCCCAATCCCAGAGCCACAGATAAGTACCCCTTGTGTTCCCTCATTTGCCAAAACTTCTAAGCAGAGTTTATGAGCGAAATCAGGATAATCTACCCTATCATCACTACTAGGTCCAAGGTCTATAACTTCATTCCCTTTATCTTCTAGCATTTTGATGATTTGAGGTTTTATCGCCACCCCTGCATGGTCTGTTGCTATAAAAAATTTCACGAAAATCCTTTACATGTAATCGTTTGATTATACCATAAGGATTATTATAAAAGCATAATAGAGTAGTTTAGGGCAGCAATATTTTTATAAGACTTGCGATTGGTGCAAAAAAGTAAGAAGATAGTGGTGTTGCGATAAGTAAGATAAGAATTACCATGCCATATCTTTGGATTGCGTTATAAAATCTGACAATCCCTTCCCATCTGTTCCAACTTGCAAAATAACTCAATGCGTGAGAGCCATCAAGTGGGGGAATTGGATAGAGGTTGAAGATACCTAAAACAACATTATAAATGAGTGTTTGAAAAACAAAATAGACTAAAAAAAGCTCAAACATTGAACTTATAGCTTCAAAGTTGACATATCTTAAGATAGTTGAAGCGATGAGTGCTAGGGTAAAGTTGTAATATATCCCAGCCAAAGAGACATTAATCGCCCCTTTATATCCACCATTGCGCATCACTTCTCTTACATAGATAGGCACTGGTTTTGCCCAGCCAAACATAAAAGAAGCTCCACTTAGATAAAGAATAGCAGGCACTAAGATAGTTCCTATGGGGTCTACATGTACAAGCGGATTTATACTTAAACGACCAGCATTTTTTGCTGTATAATCTCCGTATCTATAAGCCATTAGCCCATGCATAATCTCATGCCCAATGATAGCAACCATGAGTGCTAATATGGTTGCTATAAGCTCGATTGTTTTTTTATCTTCCATCTAAAAATTCAGTACTATTTTCTATGGTATCTATAAATCTTCCTATACGGTTCCATCTAACTTTATAATCCTCATCCCAAGAAAAATAGACAAACCAAGGTTGTCCTACAATGAGTGAGTAAGGAACACTTCCCCAAAATCTACTATCGTTTGAGTGATCACGGTTGTCCCCTATCATGTAAAACTCATTTTCAGGTACTTTGACATAAAAAGCGTTAAAATCGGAATTCATACTTTTAGGAAGCTCTTCTATGATAGCTGGTTTCATATCAAGTTCTCCAGCTGCTAAAAACATACGCATTTGAGCAAAAAGATCTACGTCTTGGTCGTATTGAATGCCTTTGAATTTATCTTCAAAAGGATTAAGAACCCAAAGTTTTCCGCCTAATGTATGTAACTTCTCTTTAGGAAAGTTTTCTTTCATATACGCATCACCTTCATGAAAGCGTAGGTACAAATGTTTGTCTTGATAGATAATCTCATCACCGCCAAGAGCTAAACATCTTTTGACATAATGTACTTTAGGCTCTTTTGGATATCTAAAAACAACGATATCTCCACGTTTTGGTTTCTCACCATCTATCAAATGCCCATTGCCTTTAAAATCTGGCAATACAGGAACTTCTATCCATGGCAGATGAGGAGTAGGGATACCATAAGAGAATTTTTTAACAAAAAGATGATCACCTATAAGAAGTGTTTTTTTCATACTTCCACTAGGAATTACAAAAGCTTGAGCTACAAAGAAGATAACTAAAAGAACTATGACGATAGTTCCCGTCCAGGAGTTAGAAAAATTGATAAGTTTTTTTAGCATTAACATGAACCTTTAGCAAATTTTGCTGCTCTTACCGTGTTGTGAAGAAGCATAGCGATGGTCATAGGACCAACACCACCTGGCACTGGAGTTATGAAAGAAGCTTTTTTACTAACTTCCTCAAAATCAACATCACCAGTAAGTTTTCCATTTTCTAAACGATTGATACCAACATCGATAACTACGGCGCCTTCTTTAACCATATCAGCAGTGATAAAGTTTGGACGACCGATACCTACAACAAGTAAATCAGCTCTTAGAGTATGTGCTTTTAAATCTTTTGTTTTAGAGTGCGTTATAGTCACAGTAGCCCCAGCATTTAACAAAAGATTCATCATAGGTTTTCCTACTATATTACTTCTGCCTACAACACAAGCATCTAAGCCCACAGGATTGATACCATACTCTTCTAAAATCTTCATAACACCAAGTGGAGTACATGGAACAAAAGTTTCATTTCCAGTAACAAGCTTTCCAACATTGTACTCATGAAAACCGTCAACATCTTTTTGAGGGATGATTGCTTCTAAAACTTTTGCGCTATCTATATGTTTTGGTAGAGGAAGTTGCACTAAAATGCCATGGATACTCTCATCTTCATTTAACTCTTTTATCGTCTCAAGAAGTTTTTCTTCACTAATGTCTTCATTCATAGTGATTTTTTTGGAGTAAATCCCAATCGCTTCACAAGCTTTTTCTTTAGAATTAACATATGTTTGACTTGCAGGGTCAAGTCCAACCAAGATAACAGCAAGACCTGGTGTTAAGCCTTTTTGTTTGAGAGTTTCTACTTCATTTTTAAGTTGTTGTTTGCTTTTATCAGATAGTGCTTTTCCATCTAAAATAGTCATGTTTTATAACCCTTAAATATTTTTTTGGATATTATATCTTCTTTGTAATAATACTTAAGTTAAAGAGGAATGATGAAGTTTTTTTTAGCTCTTTTTGTTTTAATGACCTCTATACTTGCTGAAGACTTTATCACGAAGATGGAGTATGCCAAAATGCTCTATTCAAACCCTAGAGGTATAGGATGCAACTTATGCCATGGAGAAAAAGGTGAGGGTATGGTCATAGCAAAGTATAAGCAAAAAGGACAGGTAAAGGAGTTAAAAGCTCCTGCTATAACAAAGCTTGATAAAAAGAAATTTGCTCAGGCTTTAGAGAAAAACGACTCCGTTATGCCGAGGTATTATCTGACACAAAATGAGATAGAGATACTCTATTTTTATGTAACAAGCGAAGTAAATAGATAAAAAGGAAAGAGAATGAATACACAAAATAGTCAAAAAGCTTTTCAAGCAGCACAAAAGGTTATCCCAGGAGGTGTAGATTCTCCTGTAAGAGCTTTTAAAAGTGTTGGTGGAACACCGATTTTTATCGAAAAAGGAGAGGGAGCATATCTCATAGATGTTGATGGAAACAGATATGTAGATTATGTTCAAAGCTGGGGACCACTTATCTTTGGGCATTGTGACCAAGATATACAAAATGCTGTTATACAAGCAGTAAAAAATGGTCTAAGTTTTGGAGCTCCAACACAAGTAGAGACAGAACTTGCAAATGAGATTTGTGATATGTTTGAGAGTATCGATAAAATCCGTTTTGTAAGCAGTGGAACTGAAGCTGTTATGAGTGCCATTAGACTTGCTCGTGGCTTTACATGTAAAAATGACATCATTAAGTTTGAAGGCTGTTATCATGGACATAGTGACTCTCTTTTGGTGCAAGCAGGAAGTGGTGCAGTGACTTTTGGGACTCCAAGTAGTCCAGGAGTTCCGCCAGATTTGACAAAACATACACTTTTGGCAAAATACAATGATATAGCAAGTGTGAAAAAATGTTTTGAAAATTCAAAAGATATAGCTTGTATTATCATCGAACCGATAGCAGGGAATATGGGCTTTGTTCCAGCGGATGAAGAGTTTTTAGCAGCACTTAGAGAACTTTGCGATGCGAATGGAACACTGTTAATTTTTGAT
>DLUF01000015.1 GCA_002742765.1 Sulfurospirillum sp. UBA12182
TTTCTTCATCAAAACCAATTTCATCTTCTTGACTAGCTGCTAGTATATCATCAGATTTTTCATCTAGTTCAGGCTCATCATCACTTTGTAAATCTTCACTTAGTAACTCCTCTTCAAAGTTAAACTCTTCGCTTTCATCCACATCGCTAGGAACTTCTTTAGGCTCTAAAAGTTCTTCTTCTTTGATGTCCTCTTCTAATTCTTCAACTTTACTACTTGTAAAATCTTCTGCCAATAGCTCTTTTTCATCTAATTCACTCAAATCAAAATCTTCATCTATAGGCTCATCAAGTTTTAATGTTTCGTCAAGTTCTTTATCATCTATTTCTTCTAAGGCATCATCTAAAAGTGATTCTTCTGGCAATTCTATTTTTTCTTCCTCGAAAGAGAGTTCATCAAGTGAATCATCTAAATTTTCGTCTTCATCTTCTTCTAAAAGTTGTTTTACCTCTTTGATATCCTCACTATCCAAAACAGAGGAGTTGTCATCTCTCTCTTCTTCTTTAAAACTTGCATTTTCTTCTTCACTTTGAGCGATAATATCTTCATCAAGCCCTAAATCATCAAGATTTAAATCACCCAAATCTTCATCAGAATCCTCTTCGTTATCTTGAGGAAAATCTATATCATTAATTTCCGTTAAATCCATCTGTTTTTCTTGATTATCACTAATTGCAAAATCTTCATCATCTGATACATCGGTTATATCCTCTTCCAAAACTAATTCCTCATTTACTTCTGGAAGAATTTCTCTTTCAATCTCTTCTTTCTCCTCTTCATTAGATTCTTCAGTTATATCTATCTTTTTAACCAAATCGATAAAATCAGTAGGTAAAAAAGGTTTTTCAATCATAGAGTTTGCAACAGAAGGTTTTTCCTGACCACGAGATGCTATATAAACTATATGTGAGCTAGAACTTTGTCTTAACAGTGTTGCTTGTTCTTCATCGAAACATTCACTATCAATCAAAACAACATCATATTGAGAGTTTTCAAGTCCTTCAAAATTTGTAATTTCAGTTAAATTACCTTCAATTTTTTCAACACTTAACTTTATTAATCTTGATACAGCAGGGTTTTCATTGATGAGAAGAAAGTCCATGTGTTAGCTCCTAGTTATAATTACAACATTTTAGTATAAAAAAAATTATTTTTATATTAGAAGAGAGAAAAAGCTAAAGAAACAAAATACTCAGTTTGTCAATCGCTTCTAAAAACTCCCTTTTAAAAACAAACATAATAGCACCTAAAGTTGTAATCAAGACTACAAAAGCCACCATAATTTTAATCGGAAATCCAACAACCAAAAGGTTAAATTGAGGCATTGTTTTCATAAGCATTCCAAAAACAACATCAGCCAAAAGAGACATACCTATAATCGGAAAAGATAAGATAAAACCAAAGATAAAGATATTTGTTGTTGCTTTTAAAAGATACTTCCAAATATTATAGCTCGGATAAAACTCGCCTAGAGGTAAAGCTAAAAGAGACTCATTAATAAAAAGTATCATTAGATGATGGCCATTAAAAGCTAAAAGAACTACCAAAGCTAAAGTTGTAAAAATTTGGCTTACCAAAGGAGTGGTAACTTGTGTTTGAGGATCCATGACATTTGCCATCGTAAAACCCATAACAAACGAGATTTGCATTCCAGCCATCTGAAGCATCGCAAAAACTAAGATAAGCATAGTTCCAGCGATAAAACCTAGAAGAAGTTCACTCAAAATTGCCAAAATGATAGAATCAAGAGAGAGTGTAACACTTGGTGCTGAGGCATAAGGAAAAAGAAAAATAGTAAAAAAAACAACTAATGCTGTTTTTATACTCATAGGAATACTCATATGCGAGAAAAAAGGGAAAAAAGCAAAAAGTCCACTAAGCCTTGCAAAAAGCAATAAAAAAAGAACCACTTGATTTTGTTGTAAAAAATTTACAAGGGCTAACATCTAAAGCTCTTTTTTTGCTTTAAACTCTATGATCGCATTGCACCTTTGAGCTAGTTTTAAATCATGAGTGACTAGCAACAAAGCAGCATTGTTATTTTCAATGTATTCAAACAAAACATCCATAACTTCATTTGCAGTTTTACTATCAAGATTTCCCGTAGGTTCATCTGCAAAAAGAATTTTTGGTTTTTTAGATAAAACTCTTGCGATAGAGACTCTTTGCTGCTGTCCACCAGATAATTCACCAATTTTTTTATCTAAGAGTGTTTCGATACCAAATTTTTTTAAAAGAGTACTATCCATTCGTGTATCATTTAAAAGTGTAGCTAATTCTATATTTTCAAAAGTATTAAACCCTTTAAAAAGATAGTGAGATTGAAAGACGATGCCTATATCTTCTCTTCTAATTTTTAAAATTTCATTGTCACTGAGGCTATAAAGATTTTTACCAAGTAATTTAACATCTCCACTTTGGGGCTTTAAAAGAGTTGCACAGATATGTAAAAGTGTTGATTTTCCACTACCACTTACACCAACCACAGCGATGGATTTTTGTTCTGCTAAATCAAAACTAACATCTTCAAAAAGAGGATAATCAAAAGAGTGTGAAAGATTTTGTACATGTAACAAAGACATCTGAATCCTTCAAAGAAAAGAGAGAGGAATCACCTCTCTCTTGCATAAAAAAATTAACCTAGTTGCTCAGCAACTTCAGCAGCAAAGTCACAAGCTTTTTTCTCTAAGCCTTCACCAACTTCAAATCTAATATAATCTACTAATTCAATCTTACCACCAAATTCAACTGATTTATCTGCAACTACTTGTTCAATTGTTTTTTTGTCATCCATTACATAGAATTGACTTAAAAGTGTCATTCTTTGGTCTAATTGAGTATTGTCAGCTATAAATCTAGCCATTGAGCCTGGAATGATTTTATCCCAAATTTGCTCTGGTTTTCCTTGAGCTTTTAACTCAGCTTTGATATCTTCTTCTGCTTGCGCTAAAACTTCTGGAGTTAGTTGAGCCATACTTACATAAGTAGGGATTTTTTTCTCTGGCTTCTTAAGTCTTCTTAGCTCTTCATTCTCTTTTTCGATTTCAGCTTTCATACCAACAGTCTCTTTTTCTACAAATTCAGCATCTAGCTCTTTGTAAGAAAGAAACGATGGTTTCATAGCTGCTGCATGCATACAAAGTTGTCTGATAAACTCTTCAGCTTTTTTTGCAACTTCAGCATTTTCGCAATTTGCTGCGATGATAACACCAACACGACCGTTTGAGTGAAGATAACCATTTACAACACCATTTTCACCAGCTTTTACTGTTGCAAATCTTCTTAAAACAAGATTTTCACCAATAGTTGCAATTTGAGTGTTGAAGTATTCTTCAAATTTTGTACCATTGATAGTTGTACTCATAAGTTCACTTACTTCACTTACACCACTTGAATGGATATGTGCTGTTGTTGTTTTGGTTAAATTTATAAAGTTTTCATTTTTAGCAACAAAGTCAGTTTCTGAGTTAATTTCAGAGATTGTAGCTGATTTAAAATCAGGAGAAACTTCTACTTGAACTAAACCTTCACTTGCAAGTCTATCAGCTTTTTTTGCAGCTTTTCCAAGACCTTTCTCTCTTAGAATATCAACTGCTTTTTCCATATCGCCTTCAGCTTCTACAAGTGCTTTTTTACAATCCATCATACCCGCACCAGTTGATTCTCTCAACTCTTTTACTAATGCTGCGCTAATTTCTGCCATGATTACTCTTCCTCTGTAAAATTATTTTCTAATTCTTCGTCTTCACCCTCTGCTAGTGCTTCTTCTAAAACTTCTGCTTTTTCAGCATCACTTACTTCTTCTGCTTCAGCAGTTTCACCATCTTGGTCTCTTAACATTTTTCCTTCATTGATAGCTTCAGCCATCTCTTTACAGAAAAGTTGAATTGAACGAATCGCATCATCATTTCCAGGAATTGGATAAGTAACAACATCAGGATCACAGTTTGTATCGATTGGTGCTACAACTTCAATGCCAAGTCTTCTTGCTTCATTTACAGCAATTCTCTCTTTTACAGTATCAACAACGAACATCATATCTGGAAGAGTTTTCATATCTCTGATACCTGCTAGATAATCAATTAATTTTTCTTTTTTTCTTCTTAGCATTAACGCTTCTTTTTTTGTAAGAAGGTCAATTTGTCCATCTTCTTCCATTTTTTCTATAATATCAAGTTTTCTAATTGAAAGTTTGATTGTATTATAGTTTGTTAACATACCACCTAACCATCTATGGTTAACATATGGCATACCACATGAAAGCGCTGCTTCTTTGATAGCTACATTTGCTTGTTTTTTTGTACCAACAAATAAAACTGTTTTACCTTCAGCCGCAGCATCTCTTACGATATTGTATGTATGTCTAAAATATCTTAATGTCTTTTGAAGATCAATAATATAGATATTTTTTCTCTCTCCGAAGATGAATTTTTTCATCTTTGGATTCCAACGTCTTGTTTGGTGACCAAAATGTACACCACACTCTAATAAATCTTTCATAGTTACCATGAACTACTCCTTGTAAAATATTTGGTTTAGCCTCCACACCCATCAACACGCAATGTGCAACCTTTAAGGATTGGTGTGTGTGAGATTTAAGGGAACGATTATATAAAAATTTTCTTTAAATAAAGCTTTTGATATCGTTTCATACGTAAAAAAGATGTTTTTGGTATGAAAAGTTAATTTTCTTTTATGAATTTGTTTTGAATATTCTATATTTATTTACTTTTTACTCCAAATAAGATAGAGTTACAAATCTGTAAAGATTAAGAATAGTCGTTTTAAGGGTAACTTTGTCTAGTAACAGCTTGTTATTTAAAATTTTAATTATTGCTCTTTTCCTCTGCATTTTGTTAGCTACTTTTTTTGAGATTTCTACATTATGCTATATTGGCTTGGGTTTACTTTTCATCTTGATTGTAAAAATGTTTTTCTATAAAAGTTATCAAAAAATTATAGACCAACCAAATTCTATCTCTAATCAAAAATATTTAGATGCCTTTGAAAATACTGGGATATATGCAAAATTAGATTCTAACTACAACATCATAAAAGCCAACAGAAATTTTTGTCAAATTATGCACATGATAAAAGAAGAGTGTCAAAATATAAGTCTGTTAGAGTTCATCAAAGAAAAAAAAGAGGAGATACAAGAGACACTTAAATACCAACAAATTTGGGATGGTGCTATTGTGTTGAGTACACCTGATAAAACTTCTCTCCATCTAAATTGTTCTTTTACACCTGTTGTTGATGAAGATGAAAACTTAATAGAGTATATCTTTCTCGCAAATGATATAACGGATTTAGTGGTTAGTAAAAGTAATATCAAAAAACATCTCTATACAGATACTCTTACTAAATTACCAAATCGACTCAAACTTTTTACAGAAAAAAAACTTATACAGCAAGACAATGAAATCACATATATTCTTTTTAATATCGATTCATTTGAATCAATAAATAGCCTTTATGGTCATGAGTTTGGAGATGACATCTTACTTAAAACCTCTCAATGGCTTTCAGCAAATCTTCCCAAAGCTAAAAATGTTAAACTTTATAAATTTGAAGCAGACATCTATGTTGCAGTAATAAGTTCCTCTTTTAATCTTAATGAACTGAAAATTTACTTGCAAACACTTTCAAACCAAATCCTCAAAGAAAAATTTACATGTAACGGTGTAGAGATAACACTAAGCATGACGATAGGTGCAGCACAAGCAAAATCAAATCAATTAAAGCTTGCACAAATAGCTTATAAAGAGGCAAAAATTGCAAAAAAATCTTTTTGTATATATGACCAATCTAGTAACAAAGAACAAGAGTATAATAAAAACATTCAAACACTCAAGTACCTCAAAGAAGCTGTTGACAACAATAAAATCATTCCTTATTTTCAACCTATTATAGATTTAAAAAGTGGCAAAATCAACAAATACGAATCTCTTATGCGGATTATCAAAGAAGATGGTTCTATCATGCCTCCAGCAGAGTTTCTAAGTATTGCTAAAAATTCAAAAATTTACCATGAACTCTCAAGAATGCTTATCGAAAAAACTTTTGAAACTTTCAAGCACTCAGCGTGTGAGTTTTCTATAAACCTCTCTTTTTTGGATATCACAGATAAGAAAACAACGGATTTTATCTTACAAAAACTTGAACAAAGCGGTCTTGGTCCATGGGTTATCTTTGAGCTATTAGAAAGCGAGGGAATAGAGAATTATAAATCTATCATGAGCTTTATAGAAGATGTAAAATCTTATGGCTCAAAAATTGCAATTGATGATTTTGGAAGTGGGTACTCTAACTTTGAGAGACTGCTTGAATTACAAGTTGACCTTATCAAAATAGATGGAAGTCTTATAAAGCATATTGATAAAAATGATGATATGAAAATCATAACAAAAATGATAGCTAACTTTGCAAAAGAACTACACATAAAAACAGTAGCCGAGTATGTTCACTCTGAGCAAATTTTTAAAGTAATTAAAGAATTAGATATCGACTTTGCCCAAGGCTTTTATCTAGGAGAACCATCCGATAAACTCAAATTCTAAAGGAGAGACAAATGGATGATAAAATCATTCTTTCCATAGCAAAAACAACGATTGAAAATAGTTTTGACTATGAGAACACTTTAGATATAAAATCACTCACAAACGAGTACCCTTACCTAAAAGAAGATGGAGCAACTTTCGTAACTCTCAAATTAGATAGTAATCTTCGAGGTTGCATAGGTTCTTTAATCGCAACGAGACCTCTCATCGAAGATATCATCTCTAATGCATATGCTGCTGCTTTTAAAGATCCGAGATTTCCTAAACTTTCTAAAGAAGAGTTTCAAGATATCTCTATTGAAGTCTCTGTACTCACACCACCTCTCATAGTTGAGTATAGCAACCTAGATGATTTGAAAGAAAAAGTTGTCCCTTTTGTTGATGGCATTATCCTCTCTTTAGGCTCACATCAAGCCACATTTTTACCTCAGGTATGGGAAGAATTACCTGATTTTGATAGTTTTTTTGCTCGATTATTGCAAAAAGCAAACCTTCCTCTTGATAGCTTTAAACTCCATCCCAAAGTCTACAAATACCAAGTTAAAAAATTTAAATGATTTTTATTAATTCTAATATATTTAATTAAGATAATTTTTATCCTATTAAGCTATAATTTTGCTACAAATTTGACTTAAGGAAAGTAAATGGCAACTACAAAATTAAAAGGTAACATTGTTAACCTTGGAGGTAATGAAGTAAACGTGGGTGATAATGCACCAGAAGTAAAAGTAGTAGCAAAAGATTTAAGTGAAGTAACTGTTGGTGGAGCACAAGGAAAAGCACAAATCATTGTTGTTGTTCCTTCTTTAGATACACCAGTATGTGCTAGCGAAACAAGAAGATTTAATACTGAAGCCGCTAATATAGGGGGAGCGAGTGTAACTGTTGTATCTATGGACTTACCATTTGCTATGGGAAGATTTTGTACAACGGAAGGTATAGAGAATCTAACAGTAGGAAGTGACTTTAGAAATAAAGATTTTGCAAATGCTTATGGTGTTTTAATCGCAGATGGTCCACTTGCTGGTGTTACATGTAGAGCGATTTTCGTAGTTGACAAACATGGGGAGATAGTTTATAAAGATATCTGTGAAGAGATTACAGAAGAACCAAACTATGAAGGTGCACTTAACGCTGCAAAAGCAGTAGCATCTACTTGCTGTGGTGGTGGTTGCCACTAAAATTCAAGAGCTCATCTGAGCTCTTTGAATCGCTTTTTCACACAATATAAAAACTCCTAAAAAGTTTTCAAAAGCTTCTTTATCAAAACTATTTTCCAAATTCAAATTAAAAAGCTCTGAAGCCAAAAGTTCATTTTCAAAAATTTCGATATTAAAGTTTCTTGCTTTTTGCATGATTTGAATTGAGCGTTCATCTTGTAAAACAGTATGATTTCCTTGGATTTCTTGATAGTACTTTGTCTTTCTTTGCAACATCTAAGCCTTTTTTAAAGTGTTATTAACCCACAAAAACGATTTTTTGTTTTATCTCTTCTATATGAAAAATACTCCTTATTGCAACAAGTACAAACAGGAGAGATTTCAATTTGATTCTCTTTTACATGTAAACTTTTTAATTGTTCTAAGTTGAGCGATAAAAGATCAAGATATATACGCCCTTCTTTTGTACATGTAAACTCTTTGACCATTCTTTTATCAAAGGTAAAAAAGCCCTCTACAACTTCTAATCCTACTTCATAGCAACACTTTCTTATAGATGGTCCTATCTTTACATGTAAATCTTCTATGGCACATCCGAAGACTTCTTGCATCTTAACAATTGTCTTTATAACTATATTTTGATATGTTCCTAAACGTCCTGCGTGAGCCACGCCTATAACATCCTTTTTTGCATCATAAAATAAAATCGGATTACAATCAGCAACCACTACACACAAAGCCAAAGCTGAATCATTACTGATGAGGGCATCACAATCTAAAATAACATCCAAAGAGTTTTTATCAACAACATGAACATTACTAGAGTGTGTTTGGTTCATAAAGATAATTCTTTTATCTCCCACCAAAGAGAGTAACTTTTCTTTATCTATACCGATTTGTTTATTTGTAAAAAAATATTTCATCAATAAAGAGCCATTATCTTATCTACACTATCCCAACTTAACTCTTTTTTATGAGAAAACATATGGTGTAAATACCGTGCGAACATATCTGTTTCTATGTTGACTCTTGTTCCTACTTTATACTCGCCAAAAAGAGTTTTTGAAAGCGTATGAGGAATGATAGTTAAACGAAAACTCTCCTCTTTTACATCATTTACCGTTAAACTAACTCCATCAACAGCTATGCTGCCTTTTGGAATGATATAAATAACCTGTTTTTTGGGAACTTGGATATAAAAATCTGTCGCATTGTCGTTTTTTTCTATCTTCGTAATTTTTCCCACACAATCCACATGCCCTTGTACGATATGTCCTTCAAATCTCTCACCTAAAGACATGGCAGGTTCTATATGAACTAAAGATTTCAAATTTTCAACAGCCATTATGTTTCTTGTTTCTGCCGAGAGTTCAACACAAAAACTTCTCTCATCAAAAGATATAACTGTTAGACAAACTCCATTAACAGCTATGCTATCTCCTAGCTTTGGTTTATGTTTTGCTTCTATAACAAGGCGGTTATTACTATAATTTTTAACAAATCCAAACTCTCTTATTAATCCTGTAAACATGTTATTTTTCCTTTTCTAAACCAAAAATTATATCATTTTCTTGATTTATGAAAGCTTTTGCTTCTTAAAACGCAGGATTTAATTTTTCTTTAATTAAAAAGCATCTACAATCATAATACACACTTATAAAAAGGATTTATCATGTTCAAAAATCTTTCCATTTCAAACAAAATCCATATCCCCCTTATTTCAGCCATTTTAATAGGAATGATACTTATTCTCATCTCTGCTTTTACAAGTATAAAAGAGATTAAAGAAGATGTTTACAAAAAAGAACAAGAATCACTTTATATCTATATAAAAAATCAATTCATCTCTAAGTTGGATGTAGGTTTGACAAATGCGATTAACATAGCATCCAATTTTGATGTGATTGAAGCTTTATCTTATGATAATAGAGCTTTTGCAGTTGATGGACTAAAAAAACTTGCGGATGTTTATAAAGAGTCAACAGATTATAAAAATATCAAAATCCACATCCATACAAAAGATGTCAAAAGTTATCTAAGACACTGGAATCCAGAAAAATATGGAGATGACCTAACAAGTTTTAGACACACAATCAACAAAGTCAAAGAGACAAAAAAACCTTTAGCAGCGATTGAAGTTGGTGTTGCAGGTATGGTTATTAGAGGACTTTCACCAGTTATCAAACAAGACGAATATCTAGGTTCAGTTGAATTTATACAAGGTTTTAACTCTATTATCAAATCAGCTGCAAGTGACTTGGGTGCAAAAACATTGGTTATTACTTATAATGAATTTATCAAAAATCCTGCTAAAGATAGCATAAAAACACTCGATGGTATCGTAACACAAAACAAAGATACGATTGATGAGAAGTTTTTTAATGAAGTAAAAAATCTTAGTTTTAAAGCTGACCAAGATATCTTCATGAGCGATAATTACTTTATAGTCAAATACAAGATAGATGATTTTAGTGGTAAACAAGTAGGATATATCATTACTGCTCAACCTATGCAAGAGGTTCAAAAAGCGATAAACGAAGCAAAAAGCGGTATGATTACTCAAATCGGTATCATGGCTGTTGTAGATGTTCTTCTTATTATCATCTTAATTATCGTTCTTCGTACAAGTATTAGTAATCCTCTTGAAGAGTTAAAAAATAAAGCTGGAAGTTTGGCAAGTGGAGAAGGCGATTTAACACAAAAACTAACAGTCAAAACTAGTGATGAGATAGGGCAAACTGCGTTACAATTTAACAACTTTATAGAAAAAGTAAGAGATATAGTCTCCACCGCAAAATCAGCTAGTAATGAAAATGCAACGGTAGCAGATGAGCTATCTTCCACAGCTCACAACGTAGGAAAACTCGCTGAAAACACTGCTTTAGTTGTAGATGAGACAAATCACATGGCTCAAGAAATCAAGAGTGAACTTACAGCCTCTTTAGAAGAAGCAAAAAAATCTAAACTTGAGATAGAGAGTGCTAATGAAAAATTACGTAATGCTAGAGCCAATATCTTAGATATGGCAAATAAAGTTCAAAATAGTGCCCATCACGAGATAGAGCTTGCTGGACGTATTCAACAATTAAGTAGTGACGCTGAACAAGTCAAAGATGTTTTAACTGTTATCTCTGATATAGCAGATCAAACTAATCTTTTAGCACTAAACGCAGCTATCGAAGCAGCGCGTGCAGGAGAACATGGTCGCGGATTTGCTGTTGTTGCTGATGAAGTAAGAAAACTAGCAGAGAGAACTCAAAAATCTCTAGTAGAAATCAATGCAACTATCAATGTTATCGTTCAAGCTATCTCAGATACAAGTGAACAGATGAATAGTAATTCTCATGAAATGGAGAAACTAAACACCATTGCAAATGCTGTGGAAAAAGACATTGATGAGACCTCTTCTATCATGGATGGGGCGACAAAAGCAAGTGAAAAAACTGTTCAAAACTATATCCTTACAGGCAAAAATATAGATAAAATTGTTACACAAATCGAACAAGTCAACAGCAATACAGCATCTAATACAAGAAGTATAGAGGAGATAAGTGCTGCTGCTGAACATTTGGATACTCTCACAAGAGAGCTCAGCAACACTCTTAACAAATTTAGAACATAACCACACAAAGGTCAGTATAAAAAACTTACTGACCTTTACCTGTTTTTTCATTACCAAAAAAATAAAAATTTTTCAAGCCCTCAAATCCTATTTTTTTAATTTGGATTTTAATAAAGTTTCAAAAACAAAAGGAGGACATCATGAAAAAAATTCTTTTCATTCTACTAACATCTGCTATCGCACTCTGTGCTACTGATATCGCTGCTTTAGCTAAAAAATGTGCTGCCTGTCATGGTGCTCAAGGAGAGAAAAAAGCTCTCAATAAAAGTAAAATCATGAAGGATTTAAGCAAAGAAGAGTTTATCTCATCTCTTAAAGGCTATCAAAATGGAACATATGGTGGCACTATGAAAAATCTTATGTTACCACAAGTTAAAGACCTAAGCGAAGAGCAAATTCAAGCTTTAGCAGATTTTTATATCAAATAATCTTAGGGAGTCTTTATGACTCCTTCTCTTCTAGTTTCATTTCTACAAGATATATATAGTTAATTCATAGTATAATAAGCTTTTAGAAAATAATTTAAGGGTTTTTATGAAATACGATGTTATAGTAGTTGGTGGAGGACACGCAGGGATAGAAGCTGCTTTAGTCTCAGCACGCCTTGGTAAAAAAACACTTCTTATAACGATTTTAGCAGAACAAATAGGCGCAACAAGTTGTAATCCTGCTATTGGAGGGCTTGCAAAAGGTCATCTAGTAAAAGAGATTGATGCACTTGGTGGTCAAATGGGATTAGCTACTGATGCTACTGGTATACAATATAGAATTTTAAATCAATCAAAAGGACCAGCAGTTAGAGGAAGTCGTGCCCAAATAGATATGGATAAATATAGAATTTATATGAGAAATCTCGTACTCAATAGTGAAAATCTAGATGTAAGCCAAGAGATTGCAGAAGAGATTATCACACAAGATGGTAATGTCACAGGCATCATCACACACATCAAAAACCACTATCACGCAAAAAAAATCATTCTCACCACAGGAACATTTTTAAGAGGACTTATCCACATAGGAGAACACAAACAAGAAGCTGGGCGAATTGGCGAATTTCCTGCTAAAAATTTATCTGCTTCACTTAAAAATTTAGGGCTAGATTTAGGAAGATTAAAAACTGGTACATGTGCAAGAATCGATGCAAAAAGTATAGATTTTTCAAAAATGGAAATCCAACCAGGAGATGAGATTCCAGAACCTTTTAGTTTTCGAACAGATAAAGAGAGTTTCAAACCACATCAACTCCCTTGTTATATCACCTATACAAATGAAAAAACACATGAAATTATCGAAAGTAATTTCCACAGAGCGCCTCTTTTTACTGGACAAATAGAGGGTATCGGTCCTAGATATTGTCCAAGCATAGAAGATAAAATCAATCGCTTTGCAGATAAAGAGAGACACCATCTTTTTATCGAACCACAAACAGCAGAAGCAACAGAATACTACCTAAATGGGTTAACCACTTCTCTTCCACCTGAAGTACAAGTCAGCATGATACGTTCTATCGCTGGATTTGAAAATGCAAAAATAGTTCGTTTCGGCTATGCCATAGAGTATGATTATATCAATCCTACGGAATTAAAACATACTTTAGAAACAAAAAAAGTAGGTGGACTTTACTGTGCTGGTCAAATCAATGGTACAACAGGCTATGAAGAAGCAGCAGCTCAAGGTCTGATGGCAGGAATCAATGCCGTTCTTAGTATCAATGATGAAGAGCCTTTTATCCTAAGACGAGATGAAGCTTATATCGGTGTTTTGATAGATGACTTAGTCACAAAAGGAACAAAAGAGCCTTATCGTATGTTTACAAGCCGAGCTGAGTATAGACTGCTTCTAAGAGAAGACAATGCTGATTTAAGACTGAGCCCATATGGTTACAAACTAGGTCTTATAGATGAGCAAACACATGAAAAAGTGGTTATAAAACAAGCTCAACTTCAAGAGGGTTTAGCTTTTTTAGAAGAGACATTTTTTACACCTTCAAAAGAGAATGTAGCTTTCTTAGAAACTTTAGGCGAAGAGAAAATCACAGATAAAGTAAGTCTCCAAAAGATAGTAGCAAGAAAAAGTTTTGACTTAACAAAACTTGAAAAACTAGATAATATTTTTTCAAAGTTTACAAAAGAAGCAAAGGAGCAAATCCTTGTTGAAGCAAAATATAAAAATTATATAGAAAAACAAAAGTTACAAATTGACAATATGAAAGAGATGATGAATGTTAAAATTCCTCCTATGATGGACTTCTCTTCTATCAGCGGTTTAAGTAATGAAGTTGTTGAAAAGTTACAACGCTTCAATCCGCCTACACTTTTTGCTGCAAGTGAGATTAGTGGGATTACACCAGCTGCTCTTGATATCTTACATGTATACATAAAGATATTTTCTAAAACTAAAAAAGTCTAGACTATTTCTATGAGTAAAACTCTATATATAAAGTTTTGCTCATAGATTGTAACGCATCTTTACATGTAAAGAAACCTTTCTAATTAAAAAAGAATTTTTATCAAAAATATAAGATTTTTTAAATAAACTTTTACAAATATAAATAGTTATATTAGGGGTTGTGGAATGTTCAAGTAATTAAGTATCATGAAAAAAAGTGTGATTATCTCTTTTATCACTCTTTTAGGTCTTACACTTATCGGTGTTTATATCTTTTTTTCTCTCAAACAGATTGAACAAAAGTATCAATACTCACAAACTATCAATGCAAAACAAAATGAACTCAACTCTATTATCATTGGTGGATTACTTTTTAATAGCGCTTCTGGTGTATTGTACGAAAATCCAAAAAGTGAAAAAGCAAGAAAAAGTGTACAAAGTGGAGTATCACAGGTAGCAAATGCCATAGAAAATCTTAAAAAATTAGACTATAACATTTATACTAAACTATCTAAAGAACACAAGGCTTTTGATACATTTGCCACAACTCTCATCGAAAGTAATAGAAATTTAACCAAAGAGGATTTATCCAAAAGACTAGAGCTTTGGAGAGGTGTAAAGTTTAAGACTGAAGAGATAGCTAAAGAGGTTACAAAAGCTAGTATAGATTCAAAGCAAGAATACGCAAAACTTGTCTCTGATACTATCATAGAAATTCTTGCAACTATATCTATAATTGCTATTTTGATTATTGCTTTAAATACAGTTGTTTTAAGAAATATCATCAGAAGTATTTTTTCTCTCAATGATATCGTCAAAGAAATTTTAGAAAAAGATGATGTCCAAGCAAGAATAAAAGTAAAATCAAACGATGAGATTTCACAAATTGAGCATACTATTAACTCTCTTCTTGATAATATAGCTCAAAAAGCGCTCAATGCAAATGCTGCTGCACTAAGTGCAAAAGAGAGTTTAGAACAAGCACAAAAAGAGAAAAATATAAATAACCTAACATTAGAGCTTAACTCTTTATTAGCAACAGGAGCAAAAGAAAATATATCTGAAGTACAAATAGGACTAAAAGACAACATCGGATCTTTGGAAAAAATTAATGAAGAAAATCAAGACATGGAAAAAACATTAAAAACCCTTGACAATAGTACCCAAAGAATCATTAATGTTACTGAGCAAATCACACATAATGCAAATCAGTCTCGTCAAACTTCCGAAAATCTTGGAAAAAGTATGGAAGAGATAGGAAGTGTTATCGCCCTTATAAAAGATATCTCAGACCAAACAAATCTATTAGCACTCAATGCTGCTATTGAAGCCGCTCGTGCTGGCGAACATGGTCGTGGTTTTGCTGTTGTCGCTGATGAAGTAAGAACACTTGCTGAAAGAACTCAAAAAGCAACCACAGAAATAGAAATGAACATAAACTTGCTTAAACAAAATGCTGTTACCATGATAGACAATACACTCACCCTTGAAGAGATGTCACATGATTCCATTACAACTCTTAATGATTTTTCAAATAGTTTTAAAAATCTCAATACACAAATATCTCAAATCAGTGAAAATAATCGCTGTGCTACAAGAAAAATTTTCATAGAACTTGCAAAACTAGATCATTTTATTTATAAACTAAATGGTTATATAAGTGTGATAGAAAATGATAGCAAACAGACTTTTACAGACCACCAAAGTTGTAGATTAGGCGTTTGGTACAATTCAAAAGGAAAAGAAACATATGGAAAAACACCATCATATAAAACTTTAGAGCAACCTCATTCTTTTGTTCATACTGAAATACAAAAAGCACATAAACTTGCCATGCAAAATAGAGAAAAAAATGCTTCAGAAATTATACAAGCTTTTAAAAATGCGGAAAATGCAAGTAAATCACTCTTTGAACTCATGCATAAAATGATTGAAGAGAAAAGAAACTATTGAAAATAGTTTCTTTTCTTAGTTCAAGAATCTTTTTTCTTAATAATTTTTCTTATTAACAAACTTTATAAATCTTTCTTTAAAAAAAATTACGCTAAACTTGTGCTAAATTTGTGACATTTGACGTGTATCATACTGTTAAATGAAAAATTTTTATACAATACTTCAAAACATAATCTACATGAAAGGAAGACGATGGCTGTTGAGCAAAGTAGAAGGGACTTTCTTGGCATGGCATTTGGAGGGGTTGCTGCGGTTGGTGGTATACTATCCTTAGGTGCGATGAAGAAGACTTGGGATCCACTTCCAAGTGTACAAGTGCTGGGTTCGTTACTGTTGACTTATCACCTATAGAGGATGGTGAGTTACGAACTATTCAGTGGAGAGGCAAGCCGATTTTTATACTAAAAAAGACGGCAGAGATGAAGAAGAATGAGAATAGAGATGTAGTGGTTGGTAATGCTGATTATACTGTCATCATAGGTCTTTGTACTCACTTAGGCTGTATTCCTTCTTGGGCTCCATCAACAATGCAATTTAAATGTGCATGTCATGGTGGTGAGTTTGATGCGAGTGGGGTAAATACTTTTGGACCACCACCAAGACCGATGGATATACCTCCTTTTAAGATAGAAGGAACGAAGTTGGTTTTAGGTGAAGAGGGACCAGAATATAAAAAATTAGTAGCAAAAGCATAAGGACAAGATATGGCAGAAATCAGAAAAGCCGAAGGCGTGATAGACTGGCTTGATCAACGTCTGGCTGTAAAAAA
>DLUF01000032.1 GCA_002742765.1 Sulfurospirillum sp. UBA12182
CTCATAGCTTACCTCTTGAAGTGACTGAGCATAAGAGTATCCAGCCTTAGCATATTCAAACATTCTTCTTTTCGCAAAATTCCATCTCAGACCATGGCTTCCCTCTGGATTTTCTTTTGAAAGAAATGCTGATTGTTTGATATCTTCATAATAAGCTTGGCGATTGATTTTGAATTTTGAATTATTTGAGAGATAGTCTTGCAGTGCATTATATGTATCGATGGATATAAGCACTTCTCCCTCTTTACCACCTTTTTCTTTTGTGAAAATTCTACCTTTTTGAGTATTGGTAATAGTATCTAGCTTAATTCCTAAGAGTTGCTCTTTTTTTATAAGTGTAACACCTTCAATCCTCGCCCCTCCCTCATATTGAATTTTAGCAGCTAATCTATGAAGTGGATTTTGAAGATTTGAAATTAAAAGCTCAGGATTAGAATAAGCACGATTGTGGTAATTATTAGCCACATATTTTAAATCTCGTGCTTCATCTAAGAGAGTTTGACGGATTGAAAAGTCGTATTCTCTTATTTCCCCATGTATATTTTTTGAAAAAAGTTTTAGTGCAACTTCTAACTTACCAAGTGCAGCTGAGATTTTTTCAAGGTATTGTTTTGAGGG
Organism: Sulfurospirillum sp. UBA12182; assembly: GCA_002742765.1. Classification (GTDB taxonomy): domain Bacteria; phylum Campylobacterota; class Campylobacteria; order Campylobacterales; family Sulfurospirillaceae; genus UBA6810. The sequence goes on from DLUF01000032.1 coordinate 619, forward strand.
ATAATATTCTATTTTATAATCCATATATGCTGCAATGTGTTCAGGTGAAATTTTTTCACAATCTTTTATATTCCAATGCTCTTTTAAGTAGTTGAAAAAGTTGTTCCAGATATTGCGATAACTCTCCATTGTTTTATATGAAGCTACCTTTTGAAAATGTGTGTGGTTTGGGTTTACTCTATCTTCTTTTTTTGCTCCTGCTTCAAAGATTTGTTTAGCAAGTTGGCTGGATTGATAATAAACGCTTCCTCTCAAAACTACTCTTTCATTGAATTAATACTCTTTTCAAGGGATGATAGAATGTCTATAATATCTTCAAATGCAAGTTTTTTATCAAATATCATATGCTCCATTGACTTATAATCTTTTTGTAACTGTGTTCGCCTAACTTCAGATGGAACTAATTTAAAGCTACCAGCCTTAGCCTCTTCAAATCTTGCCCAAGTTGCTGGATAGAATTTCATCTTAAAATCAACAACTTGTTGTAATAGTGCTAAATCCTTTAATGCTTCCTCTTTTACCTTAGAATTAGCCATCAGCGCTAAATCATAATAATGCCTTGAGTATCTTAAAGGAAGTGCTTTTTCACTACTTCGATTTGCCTCTTGGTGTAAGATAGTCGCTTTCTCCCAAAAGGTTCTTTTTGCTAAGATGGCTTTAACTTGTGTACTAGGTTTTTCCAAGAGATTAGGAAAATACTCTGCAACATAAGGACTTATAGAAAAATAATCAGATGGAGTCCATGATGCCAATGGTCCAATTTCTAAAAGGACTTGAGGTCTTAAATAATTATCACTAAATGCTACTGGATAAGATATGAGAATATTATACTCATTTGTATCATCAACCTTGCAAGAACACAATGGGGCCAAAAGATTTTTTACAATAGGTAAGAGTTCCTCTTTGATGTAAATTTTTGCTTGTGTGTTTATCTCATCATTAAGTTTTACCTGTTTGTTTTTAGAAAGAGCTGTGTTTTGTAAATCTTGATTGGTTAGTTCTCTCCAATCAAGTATCAAATCAATATCTTCTGAAAATCTTCCAATAAGATTGAACACTTTTGATAAAGAGGTACCACCTTTAAACATAAGTATTTTTTGAAGCTTCGCATCACTAAATAGCTTATTTAAAATCCAAACAACCCAAAAATCTTTTTCAACGATAGCATTTGTGCTTTTCATCTCAAAAGCAGCTTGTGAAAAAAGCTCTTTTCTTTGAGCAGTAGTTAAATTAGCAACTTTATCCATTATGACTCTTTACATATTTGTTTAATAGTTTCATAGATCCAAGTGATTGTAACTTTAGTGTCATCTAAAATTTTTTTATACATTTTTTCATCAATATTTTTTCTTATAGTATCTATGATCTCTTGGTTTATATTCTCTTTTCCTAACTCTTTGAGGGCTTGAACAATCAAGGAACTCTCTTTGTATTTAAAGCCTATATTTTTTAAGGCTGCTTTTTTAAACTCTAAAGTGATTTGGTTACAAAGCGTATAAGTTCTATTTGGGCCACTGCTAAGATAGAGATATCTGCCTGGTATTTGTGTGCTCAAACCTAAAATATTTAAAGCACTATTTCCACTTATTTCAATTTTCCAATTAAACTTTCTTGCAAGTGCATATGCTACTTGTTCTATATCAGGACTTAACTCTTGTGCTAAAAGTTCACTATATTTAGGATAATCATACAGTCCTCTTGCAATGCGTCTTATCTTCTTTTTTGCAACAAGCAAAGATAAAGCTTTATCCACACTATCACTTGGGAACTGTTTAATAAAGTCACTTGAAGAAAATGCATACCCCCTACCATATCCTTGTATCTTATAAAGAACCTTTTTTTCGATAGAACTCATGCATTCTCCTTGAAATTATTTTCAGAAAAAAGTATATCTTTTTCTGAAATAAAACTCAATATTTACAATCTCATTTTTGATAGATTCAGCCCCTATCTTAGGCAAAGTCTTTGTTAAGTCAATCTGCACTTTTTTACGATTTTGCATCTAATCGTTTAGCTAGATTCGGCAAGGACAGCCAATATCCTTTGTCGCATGACGCAAACACGTTGACCTTGCAATTTTAAGCTAGCCGACCTGAGCGATTGTGGATACGGTGGTGAGTTATGCTCGTAAGCAATAGCTGTGGTTCCATCTATCATTTTTAGTATGAGATCGGAAGACCGTCGTGTGGGGACAGTGGG
>DLUF01000022.1 GCA_002742765.1 Sulfurospirillum sp. UBA12182
TGCAAGTGGGTTGATGGCTGCTTCAAAACTTCAAAATAAAAAAATCGCTATCATAGATTCAAATACCAAATTAGGATTAAAGATACTTGCAAGTGGCGGTGGAAAATGCAATGTCACAAACAAAAACATCTCTGTAAAAAATTATCTTTGTAATGAAGAATTTGCCAGATATGCACTTTTGGAGTTTAACTCAAAGCAGACTTTAGAGTTTTTAGAAAAATTTCAGATTCCATTAGAACTTAGAAAATATGGACAATATTTTTGTCAAAATTCTGCACGAGATTTGGTAGAGGTTTTTACAAAATTAACTAGAAAGTCAGACTTTTTTTTAGGTGAAAAAGTTTTATCGGTAAAACATCAAGAAAATTTTATCATTCAAACAACAAAACAAGAGATAGAAGCAAAAAAACTTTTAGTTGCTAGTGGAGGGATTAGTTACGAAGCCTTAGGAGCAAGCGATATAGGCTATAAGATAGCTGAAGCTTTTGGTCACACTATCAAAACTCCCGCTGCGGCACTTGTAGGTTTGACTGTTCAAAAAGAGCAGTTTTGGATGAAAAATTTGAGTGGAATCTCTTTTTATGTAAAATTAAGTGTAGTAAATAAGATTTTTGAAAATGAACTTCTTTTTACTCACAAAGGCATCAGTGGTCCAGTGGTTTTAAGTGGTTCTTTATACTGGGAAAAAGGCAAAATTAGTTTAGATTTTTTACCAAATATTGATTTAAAAAAACTTTTAGATAAAACTCCTAAAAAACAGATAAGCTCAGTTCTTCCTCTTCCTAAAAGATTTGTTAAAAAGTTTTTATCTTCTATACAACTTGAAGATAAAGTGGTTTACAAATTAACAAAAGAAGAAATACTCAAATTAGAAAGTTTGAAAAATTATGAGTTCGCACCAGCTGGAAACTTTGGTTATACAAAAGCTGAGGTTACAAAAGGTGGAGTCAATACAGATGAGATAAATCCTCAAACGTTTGAGAGTAAACTAGAAAAGAATCTCTACTTTATCGGAGAAGTTTTAGATGTAACAGGAGAACTTGGAGGGTACAATTTTCAATGGGCATTTGCAAGTGCTAATGCTTTTGCACTGCATCAAATATAATCTTATCTCTACCCTCTTTTTTAGCTCTATAAAGCATATCATCAACACGTTTTATAAGTGAGTCTGTTGTATCTTTGTCTTGAAAAACAGTGACTCCAAAGCTACATGTAACGCCTTGAGGTATCTCAAAATCATATGAGATGATTTTTTCTCTAAGTTTTTTTGCTGTACTAATGGCTTGTTCGATATTTGTTTTAGGTAAGATAAGTGCAAACTCTTCACCTCCCCATCTAGCGAGTATATCACATTCGCGGATATTTTCAGCAACGATAGCTGCTAGTTCCATGAGGATTTTATCTCCTATGAGATGTCCATAAATATCGTTAATCTCTTTAAACTTATCAATATCGAACAAAATCAAAGAAGTTGCGTCTTTATAGCGAGCATAAAAACTTAGAGCATGTTCTAACTCTTCGTTAAATTTTTTTCTGTTATAAAGTTTTGTTAATTCATCTTTATAGGAGTGTTCTAATATCATCTTTTCTCTACTAATATCTTGAGAAAAAGTTACATAGCCTATAAGCTCATTTTTATCGTTATACTCAGGAGAGATAACAGTGCGAACCCAGATTTTGTTGCCATCAGCTCCGTATGCTAAAAACTCTCCATTAAAAGCTTTACCTTCTAAGATAGCATTTCTTGCTTTAACGAAGAGTTCATCATCCTCTTTTTTGCCTACGATTTCAAAATGTCTTTTGCCTAAAATCTCTTTTTCACTATATCCGAGTAAATTACAAAGTCCATCACTCACCTCTATAATCTCAAACTTGAGATTCATTTTCGTAAAGATAGTATATTTTTTGATGATATCATGGTCACTCTCTAAAATCTCTTGTTGCAATTTGATTTTATTAAAGGCTTCTTTGAGTTTTAGTTGTGATTTTTTCTGTTTTGTTATGTCGTGTATAACCCCTATAAGACCTACTGGAGTATCTTTTTCCATCAAAATGCTTTTATGAATAACTAAGTGATGCTCTTTCCCATCGGGAAAAGAAAATTTTGTTTCTGAGATAACAGTCTCTTTTTTACTGAGAGCTTTTTTATCACTTAAAACAAATTTTTTAGTAATCTCATTATTGAAGATGTCTTTGGATTTAAAACCGACGATTTGCTCAAGCTCTTTGCCTGCTAGTTTTGTAAAAGCTTTGTTACATCCTAAATATTCACCCTCTAAGTTTTTATAAAAAACAGGTGTGGGAATAGTCTCTAACATCGTTTTTAAAAGTTTAGCATTACGATGCAACGCAAGTGTTCTTTGTTTAACTTTATGTTCTAATAACTCTTTTGAATCTACCAATTTTTGGAGTAAATAACGCTCTTTAAAGTATCCAAAAAGCAAAAGTAGAACAAGTAAAGAAGAGATGAGAGTTAAAGTGATATTTTTTATAAAATTAGCATGAATTGTTTCTAAGAAGTCTGCTTGTTCTATACCAACGATAAATCCACTGACTTTTTTTTCGATATCCAAAACTGGTAAGAAGGTAACTAAAGAATATTTTGTTTGGGCAAAAATAGGAATACTAAAAGCTTGATTTCCTTTGAGTCGTTTTTGAACAAGCTCTTTTTGGTGTTTGTTCATAGAAGAGAGTGTATGAAAGATATTAAAGTTGTTTTTCTTTTGAAAGATAAAAGAGGGATCGATACAGCTTCTTATGTATTTTTGGTCGTTTGTTTTTAGAGAACTTTGAACGATACTATCCCATTTCATCAAAAAGCGCTGTTCTCCACCTAAAGCGTTTGTTGCTAGATTCAAATAAGTATCTAAATCCAAGGTTATATCAACACTTCCTACAAATTTTCCTTTAAAAAATAGTGGATAGATATATCGATATCCATTGTACAAAGGACCACTTTCAAAACCTTCAAGAGGTTTTTGTGTATTTTCAATCTCTCTGATGGAATAACGCAAAGGTTTTAAATCTTGCCCAAAAATATCTAAATTAGAAAAATTTAAAAAATTTTCTCCATTTTTTAAGATAAATTGCAATTGTTTAAAACCAGAACTAGCAAGCGTTGAGCTATATGCATCAATAAGTTGGTCATACATCTCTTCTCTGATGAGTTGTTTATACTCCATATCATCGCTCTCGTAAGCACTTTGAAGAAGTGAAGCTATATAATCGTTGTTAATTCTGCCTTGAAAGATAACCTTGGGTAGGTTGCTGTAAGTGCTGAAAATAGTGTTGTAAGTAGTGATGAAGTGCTGTTGCTTTTGTGAGATTGTCTTGCTGATTTCTTCTTCTTTAGCATTGATGAAAATAGTCAGCATAATAATTTGAATCAGAAAAAAAACAATAAAAACAAAAAAATATTTTTTTAAATGAGTCATGTTTTTTACTTACACACCTTTATTTTCTAAAAAAGAAGATTATATCTTTTGTTTTATTAAATTTCTAACAAATCATCGTTATAATTTAAAAAAACAAAAAAGTGGGTAACTATGGAAATCTCTAGTTTGATAGATGGATATGAACTTTTTAAGGATAAAAAGTTTAAAAAATATCAAAACAAATTTTTAGATTTGGTAAAAAATGGCCAAAGTCCTAAGGTGCTTTTTATAGCTTGTAGTGATTCAAGAGTTGACCCAACACTCATCACAAGTGCAAGTCCTGGAGAGCTTTTTGTTTTGAGAAACATAGGAAACTTTGTTCCACCTTTTTCTCCTGATGATGATTATCACGCGACTGCTGCTGGGATTGAGTATGCAGTTTCTGTTTTAGAAGTTACAGACATTATCGTTTGTGGTCATTCACATTGTGGGGCTATTCGTAGTATGTATGAGAAGATAAATAGCATAAATCTTGTACATGTAAAAAGATGGTTAAACCTAGGGGAAAGAGCAAAAGAGTATGTTGCAAATAAGCTTTCAAAAGATGTTTCTTTGGAAGAAAAACTTGAACTTACAGAGAGAATTTCTATCATATTTCAATTAGAAAATCTTCTTACATATCCTGATGTGCAAAAAAGAGTAGATGAGGGAATTTTGTATCTTAGAGGTTGGTATTATAGTTTAGAAGATGGAGAGTTAGAGTATTTTAACGATGCAACTGGCGAATTTTTACCGATGATATAATCTTGCGTATCGTCTATTTTATCTTTATATTCTGCTTAGAGTTAGTAGCTAGAGAGTTTCATGTTGCGACTTATAATGTAGAAAATCTTTTTGATTTAAAGCATGATGGAAACGAGTATGAAGAGTATATTCCTTTTTCTAAGAGTGGCTGGAATAAACAGATGCTTGAAAAAAAGCTTCTTAGCTTATCCCAAGTTCTTCAAGATTTAAACGCAGATATCATCTCTTTGCAAGAGGTTGAAAACCAAAATGCTTTAGCCTTACTGAACGAAAAACTAGGCACTAACAAATACCCTTATGTTTTTGTTCCAGATGATAGCAGCAATATCAAAACAACTCTTCTTTCTCGCTTTCCTATTCTCTTCTCTAAAGCTTTACATGTAAAGAATTTTTCACGACCTATCTATCAAGTTAAAGTTCAAGTTGATGAAAAGATTTTGACGATTTTTTTAAACCATTGGCCCTCATATAAAAATGGTTTGGAGAGTCGTTTAGCATATGCAAAAGAGTTAGAAAAGTCACTCCATAATGCAGGAGAATATCTCATCATAGGAGATTTTAACGCTCCTTTTAATGTACAAGAAAATCTCTGGGGAAAGAGTTTAGAAGAGTTAAAAAAAAGAAGTTACAATCTTTGGTATGAACTTCCTTTTTCACAAAGATACTCTCATAGTTTTTTTAAAAGTAAAAAAGCATTAGACCATATCTTTGTCTCTTTTTTGATGTTTGATGGTAAAAATATAGAGTATAAAAAAGGAAGCTTTAGAGTTTTTAAACCTGATTATTTGCTTGATGAAAATGGCAATACAAAAAGATGGTCTATCTCACAAAAAGGCAAGGGCAAACATCTAGGAGTTGGAGTTTCAGATCATTTGCCTTTGATTGCTTCTTTTGAGACAAAAAACTACACAAAAACAGTACCTAAAAAAACAACAATCAAAGAGTTGCTAAAACAAAATGATGGTGTTGTTGATTTGGTGTTAGAGAGAGTAAAAGTGCAAAAAGTAGAAAAATATGGAGTTTACATAGAAGATGATTCTCATGCGAGGATTTTTATCTATCGTCCTGACTTTGATATGAAAGAGAAAGAAGTTTACTCTTTACATGTAAAAAATCTTGGAACCTATAAAGGGCGTAAAGAGATAACATTGGCAAGCCAAATAAGTCGATTTTAACAACTCATAGGATAAAATAATGAGTTATTTTATTTTATAAAGGTCAAGAGATGATCAAACCACTTTTGATAGAAATTGGTG